>JBIIEK010000218.1:0-4530 GCA_044237895.1 Bdellovibrionota bacterium | reverse complement strand
ACGATGATGATCTCATCGCACCAACCGACGCTCTCTAGGCAGCGCCGGATCTGTCGCTCCTCATTGCAGCAAACGACGAACGCAGAGATGGAGGCTCTGTTGGTAGTGGACATGCCGCCTATTGAGAAGGATAACGCCTAAAAAAGCAAGCATGCAAAGGGGGTTATCCGTCATCTTCGAGGGGAGAAGGATATCGACATTCGCCAACTCTCGTAGTATTACGAGCTTTTCCGGTTTCAATGAGCTGGTGACCATATGAACATTTTAGGAATATCGGCGTTTTATCACGACAGCGCGGCTTGTTTGGTGGTGGACGGTAAGATCGTCGCCGCCGCCCAAGAGGAGCGTTTTACACGAAAGAAGCACGATCCTGAATTTCCAAAGAACGCGGCTGAGTACTGTCTTAAGTCGCAAGGCCTCACGATTGATGATGTCGATTTCGTTGCCTTCTATGACAAACCCCTTCTAAAGTTTGAGCGGCTCCTTGAGACCTATCTTGCGACGGCCCCTCAAGGTTTCACGTCGTATGCGAAAGCTTTGCCGATGTGGCTTAAACACAAGCTCTGGATTCCTGACACGATTAAGTCGGAGCTCGGGTTTAAAGGAGAGGTTCTCTTCACTGAGCATCATCAGAGCCATGCAGGTTCGGCATTCTACCCATCGCCGTATCAAAACGCCGCAATCCTTACGATCGACGGTGTGGGCGAGTGGACGACAAATAGCCTCGGTGTTGGGCATGGGAATAAGTTTTCTATCATTCGAGAGATTAAGTTCCCTCACTCGATGGGGCTACTCTACTCGGCCTTTACCTATTTCACCGGATTTAAGGTGAACTCGGGTGAGTATAAAGTGATGGGGCTTGCTCCCTACGGAGAGCCCAAATACGCTCAAAAGATCTACGACAATCTCGTGGACCTCAAGGACGACGGCTCCTACCACCTCAACCTCAAATACTTTAACTACATGTCTGGTTTGAGCATGACCAATGAGGGCTTTGACTCGCTCTTCGACGGCCCGCGCCGTAAGCCAGAGAGTCCGCTCACCCAACGCGAGATGGACCTTGCGGCTTCGATTCAGGTCGTCGTGGAGGAGTGTATGTTGCGACAAGCTAACTACCTCCACAAAGAGACGGGCCTGGACAATCTCGTTATGGCGGGTGGTGTGGCGCTCAACTGTGTCGGAAATGGAAAGCTCCTCCGCAACGGCCCATTTAAGAATATCTGGATTCAGCCAGCGGCCGGAGATGCTGGAGGCGCGCTTGGAGCGGCTCTTTGCACCTGGTATGGCTACCTCGATAAGCCTCGTCTTACGGACGAGAGGCACGACTCGCAGAGCCAGTCCCTTTTGGGGCCAGAGTTCTCTAACGATGAGGCGGTGGATCAGCTTGCGCAGTTTGGCGCGGTCTATCGGCGTGTTTCTGGTGATGAGTTGTACAGCGTTACGGCTGATATCCTCTCTCAAGAGAAGGTGATCGGTTGGTTCCAAGGTAAGATGGAATTCGGTCCGCGCGCCTTGGGTAACCGAAGTATAATTGGCGATCCACGCTCGAAAGAGATGCAGGCTAATATGAACTTGAAGATCAAGTTCCGTGAATCTTTCCGGCCGTTCGCTCCTGCGGTGTTACGAGAGGATGTCTCGAAATACTTTGATCTTGATTACGATTCTCCGTACATGTTGCTCGTTGCTCCGGTTAAGGAGGAGCGACGAGTTAAGATGTCGGCGGATCAGGAAAAACTCTTTGGTATCGCTAAGCTTAACGTAGCGAAATCTGACCTCCCAGCCATTACTCACGTTGACTATTCGGCCCGAGTTCAGACGGTTGAGGCAAGAAACCATCCACGATTCTATAAGCTTCTTTCGGCGTTTAAGGAGAAAACAGGGTGTTCCGTCCTGGTCAATACTAGCTTTAACGTCCGGGGGGAGCCTATAGTGTGCACGCCCGCTGATGCGTATGCTTGTTTCATGAGAACAAACATGGATGCTCTCATAGTGGGAGACTTGGTGATGTTAAAGCAGGATCAGCCAAAATGGCAGGAGCGCGAAGATTGGCTAACGAAGTTCGAACTGGATTAGACGAGGTGGTGGTTACAACCCCTCCGAAGGTCGTTGTTTCAAAGAAGCACCCTCTTGATGAGATGTGGATGGGGAAGCCCGTTCGTCAGCATGTAAGAGAGTTTGCGGCTATTTTTGCTACTATCTTTTGCGCGGTCGGTGCTTTCAAGCTCTACCGGGGAGCGCCACTTTCTCTTGGATTGATCTGGGGTGGCTGCGGAATCGGCGTTGCCGCTCTCGGATACACGGCCCCCGCAGTGTTGCACCCCCTTTGGCGTGCTTGGATGAAGCTCGCCCACTACCTTTCGATCGTGATGACCTTCGTTATCTTGAGTTTGGCGTGGAGTATCGGTTTCGTTCCGATGGCTTACATCTTAAAGATCGTTGGCATAAAGCGCATCGACGTGTCCTACCGATCCGGTGTGGATTCGTACTGGGAGAAACGGGATCCAAAGTACGACGATTTTAAACGTCTTGAGCTCCAGTTCTAAGAAGTAGCGCACAGCTGAGCCGATATTCCTGGTAACTTTCGTTCTTCGAGAGCCGGCTGATCGTGTACCCAGAGGTCGGCCGACGGTGAGCCTCCCCGGCTCTCTGCGACTGAGTGACGTTGCGCCGAGATTTTTGTACCTGCGGGCGACTAAGCCACTGCCCTTTTAATGAGTGTCCGCAACAGCTGAGCCTGCGGGTGTCTACTGGTCGTCACGTAAAGTTGTCCTGTCGTGGCGCTCCATCCGTATGGTACGCTGCGCCGAGTATACAGCGTGAGAAAGTGTCCTATGACTGTTGATTTCGGCCTGAGATTTATCGTTGAGCCAACCGCTCCAGTGCTCTCCTCGGAAGAGGCGGAATTACTGAGGGAGCTACGCCCGGCTGGCGTGATGTTTCGCAGTCGAAATTTCGTGCAGAATGTGCCCTATCCTGAATGGCGCGCACTGTTTGCGAAGTTATTGAGCGATGTTCGGACGGCGATCGGGCGTGAGAAGATAGTTGTAAGCATCGATCATGAGGGAGGGCGAGTTCACCGCTTCCCGGCTCCCGTAACCCGTTTTCCGTATCCGGCATTTTATGGACAATCTCTCGAAGCCGTGGAGTCCGTATCGAGAGCCATGGCTACGGAGCTACGCTCGTTGGGGTTTAACCTCTCATGCTCTCCGTGTGCCGATATCCATTCCAATTCCGAAAATCCAGTTATTAATCAGCGAGCTTTCGGGGTAACCGCGCACGCTGTTTCTGAAGGTGCTTTGAGGTGTGCCCGGACCTTGCGGAAGGAGGGAATCATGCCGTGCGCGAAGCATTTCCCGGGGCACGGAGACACAGGTACTGATTCTCACTATTCCCTCCCGGTTTTGAATCGCTCCCGCGAGGAATTGTACGACCGAGAGTTCGTGCCATTTAAAGCGTTAATTGATGACGGCATTGAGATGATAATGACGGCGCATATCGTTGTGCCGCAGCTGGACGAGGCGCGACAGGCGACTATATCGCCCGTACTTCTTCGCTCGATCCTTCGCGAGGAGCTCGGCTTTAGAGGCGTAACTGTTGCGGATGCTCTTGGTATGCAAGCGATTCGCGATGATGTGTCGAGCGCTGATTTTGCGACCCGGGCGCATCAAGCGGGGCTCGATCTCTTTCTGTTTGTTGGTGACCCCGTCTCGATTAAGGATGCGATCGCCACCCGAGATGCTCTCAAAGTGACGCACGCGGCGGGGCATATCTCGACGGAGAGCCTTCTTGAGGTTGAAGGGCGGGTGAATGCTTTCGTAGCTACCCTGGGACAGTATCCTGTCGTGGAGCTCTCTGCGGATACATTTGCCGAGCATGCCCGTTTGGCCGAGAGTCTCACTCATAATGCCCCCTTTTCGCCGTTCCATTTTGAGCCGAAGGGGTTCGATTAAAGAGGCTGTTCAAGACGTAGTAGTGGCTGTTGCAGTAGTAGTGGAAAGGAACCACTAAATCACAGGGAGCCGTATCCCGGCCCCTCAAGGCAAGGAAGCCATGAAAACCGTACTACTCATTGATGACAATCAGGATTATCTCGACTCCGTTCGGTGTATTCTCGAGCGGGAAGGGTTAGAAGTATTCGATTCAGACTGCCCCGATGCGGCCTATCGACTGCTTCGGTCGATCGACCCACCAGACCTTATCGTATGCGATCTGCATATGCCGTTCATTCGAGGGGAGAAGGCGGCGGAGTTTAAAACCTCCTTTGAGGTGGGGGTTAAGACTGCGCACGAGTTAGCCTGGGTGTATCCAGAGACCCCAATCGTAGCGTTAACAGCCCTCGAGGACACCGAGCTTGCGAAGATACGCGAGTTCTTGGACCCCATCCCAGCTTTTACGAAACCCTATCGGGTTCGGGAGGTGCTCGACATTGTGCATTCGTATCTATCAACGAAAGAGTGGGGCGGGATTCAGTAGATCTCCACAGCGGCCTTAAGAAGCTTCATGTAGGAGTCTCTCTCGATCTCTCGTGCG
>JBIIEK010000086.1:0-12071 GCA_044237895.1 Bdellovibrionota bacterium | reverse complement strand
CGATAGGTATCTTTGCGAATAAAATTGGAAAAAGTGATCAGGGCTAAGAGCATGAGCAGTGGTGTGAGAGCTATCGCACCTGACCGGGAAAGTTTCATTGCAAAGTCGGGCCGTCGTTTGCAAAGAGCGTTCAGGGTTTCATCGACGTATGGTGCTCCAAAGCAGGAGATTGCGATCATAAAGAACGGGAGGAATCGGATATGGCGGAGGGCACAATAGCCGGCGATAGCCATAATGCAGCATCCAAAGATATCTCGAGCACCCCTCCATCGGAGAATCCCGAGAACAACTGGTAATGCGAGGATGATCGTAATGACAAAATGAAGGGGGTCTGACCAGAGTGGTAACCACTCAAGGATGCCTGGCCGCTCCATGCGGAGTGCGTTTAGAAGATATCGCGAAAAAGTTGTGAATCCGTAGGGTGTAAAGGCGGGAGCTGAGCACCAGGCTACAAGGATTGATATTGGAAACCAACGCTCTCGTGAGGAGGTGAGGGCCAGTACAGAAAGGATTGCAACGCCTAAGGCATATCCCCCGTGCATATTGGCCCATGGGATAGCCATGAGTGGTGAGAGAGCGAGAAAAAATCTCCTGCCGAACGCTCGATACTCCAGGATGGCTGCGAAGAGTAGCGGAATGAAGAGATAGGTGAACGCTTGGCACCGTATCGTACTCGTCCACGCGGCGGCTCCTTCAAGTAGGCATATACTAATCCAGAGGGAGCGGGCCGGTTGTAAGGGGAAGTATCGAAAGGAGATTGCGAGTACGCAGGTCACTGTCGCGAAAGCGAGTCCCAGCTTAAGCAGGATCAGCCCAGCATCACCCAGACCCTGACTCACGATATAAAAGAGAAGTCCCGAAAGCCATTCGTGATCGATCCACTTCGGCAAGACGGGAGTGAATGCAAAAGGATCTATGCGGGGAACGGCGTCGTGAGAGAGGACCCATCGACCCATCGCTACACGAGCGAAGAGGTCGGGGTCGGGACTCGCTCGTGTAGTCAGCTTGAATCCCATAACGAGAAGCGCCACGCACCATAGCATGAGCGGCTTAGAGAGGATGATGATGATGCGATCGGCGAGGATGTCGAGTTTTTGAGCGAGATTCACCGAACCATTATTTACTGAACCTCGGTATGCAGCCAGCCAGAATGTGTGGCTCGTTCTAAGAATATGGGGGAAGGATTTGGCTAGTTCCAAGGGCGCATAGCCTCTCGAATTTAAAGAGTGTTAAAAAAGGATGGCTCGAGTGGATTTCTGGACTCCTGCGGCGATTTTTTCGAGTTTTGAGGTTAATAGTTCTTTAGTGTAGAATTCCGAGGGCGTACCCTTGTAGGCGCCCCTGATTATAAGAGATTCGTGAGACCTCTATGCTCAAAAGTAAGAGCGAATATCGCGCGAGCCCCCGGAAGATTTCCATTTACAATTCGCTGGGCGGCGAGAAAAAGCCTTTCGATCCGATCGATAAGAGCCCGGTCGGGCCAACCGTTAAGATGTACGTGTGCGGACTGACCCCTCAGGATCACTCGCACATCGGTCACGGGCTCATAGGAATGCGATTCGATATCATCCGTCGATACCTTGGCTATCGTAGGTTGAACGTTACCTTCGTCCAAAACGTGACGGATATTGACGATAAGATTATCGAGAAGGTTAAGACGACCGGAGAGGATCCGATCGCGATGACAAGACGGTTCACCGACGAGTTTTACTCCTGCCTTGAAAAATTACATGTGCTTCCTGTGGACCGGCTTACGAAAGTGACTGAGTGTGTTCCAGAGGTGATCCGTTTTGTTGAGGAGCTCGTTAACAAGGGATACGCCTACAGCACCCCAGACGGGAGCGTCTATTTTGATGTTTCAAAGAAGGATGACTACGGAAAACTCTCAAACCAAAATACGTCCATGCTCTTCGAGAGTGTGCGTAAGGAGCTCGATAGGCAGAAGCGTTCGCCGCTCGATTTCGCGCTTTGGAAGCGGGATGAGAGTAGCTCCCTCTCTCAGCCCTCTCCGTGGGGAGTTGGACGTCCGGGATGGCATATCGAGTGCTCCGTGATGATTCACGAATCTCTCGGCGACCATATCGACATTCATGGTGGCGGCCTCGATCTCAAGTTCCCACATCACGAGAATGAGATCGCCCAATCAGAGGCGTACTCGGGGGGCGCCTTCTCCGATATTTGGATGCATTCGGGACTGCTGAACATCAACGGACAGAAGATGTCTAAGTCCTTGCACAACTTTATTAGATTCGTTGACGCGATTGAGACGTACGGCACGGCGCTTTTTCGATTCGTCGTGGCTCGACATCACTACCGATCATCGATCGATTTTGCTGATAAGTTGTTCCGAGACAATTGCAACTCGCTCCTTGATTTCCATCGCCTCTTCGCGCGCGTGCCCGATGCCGCGATCTCCTCCTCCTTGATGGAAGATGTGGAGGTTTCGTCGCTGATGGAGCAGTTTGAGATCGCGATGGACAACGATTTCAACTCCCCGGAAGCGCTGGTAGCGCTTGAACAGTTTCGCGGAAAGATCGTAGCGACCCTTGATAAGGGAGGGGATATTACGCCCGAAGTTAAGCATAGGGTCGGGGTGCTCAAAGAGCTTGGTCAGATCCTGGGGCTCTTCTTCGAGTCGATAGATCAAGTTGAGTCCCAAGGTCTTTCATGGCTTGGGCGGTCTCTGGGGGTAACGCCGATTGCGCCTCAGGAGATAGAGGCGCTCTTGACGGAGCGTGTCGCCGCGCGCGCAGCGAAGAATTTTCAACGATCGGATGAGATTCGAAACGATCTCGCGAAGCGGGGTGTTGAGGTTCTTGATTCGAAAGCTGGAGTGTCCTGGAGGTTCGCCTAGCGTTGGGCGCCCTGTTCGGGTGGTGTGTAAGGAATGTCTATGGCTCAGGATGTGCAGAGTGTTCCGCCGATGCGCATCGCGCTTCTTGGAACCCGAGGGGTTCCCGCCCGGTACGGGGGATTCGAAACATTCGCTGAACAGCTATCGACTCGCTTAGTTGCTCGCGGACATAGCGTGACCGTCTACGGGCGATGCTCGCTCTTTTCGGGGTGGGGGCAGCAAGAGCCATACAAGGGTGTTCATAGAAGGGATACCCCAACGATATTTAATAAATACCTTGAGACGCCACTCCATGCGCTCACCTCGTTTATCGATATGCTCGCGCAGCGATGTGACGCGATGCTTCTGTGCAACGCGGCGAATAGTCCCTTTGTGCCCCTTCTGAAAGCCAAACGGGTGCCGCTCCTTATCAATGTTGATGGGATCGAGCGAAATAGAGCCAAGTGGAATAAATTTGGAAAGCTCTGGTACGCGCTTGGCGAGCGTTGTTCCGTTCTCTTGGCGACCCGACTTGTCTCAGACGCAGATGTCATCGCCGAATATTACAAAGACGCGTACAACTGTGACTCTGAGGTTATTCCGTATGGAGTTCATCCTGTTGTGCGCCCGCCTGGCGCGGCGCTCGCGAAGTTTGGCCTCACAAAGGGTAAGTATATCCTATACGTAAGTCGACTCGAGCCGGAGAACAACGCGCTTGGAGTTATTGAGGCGTATAATAAGATTAAAACCGACCTGCCACTGGTGATCGTCGGAGATGCTCCGTACGCCGACGAGTATAAAGCGCAGCTACGGGCGACCGCGACGTCGAATGTGATCTTTACGGGCTTTCAATTTGGCGACGCCTATGAAGAGTTCCAGAGTAACTGCTACGTATACGTGCAAGCGACAGAGGTTGGTGGGACCCATCCTGCTTTGGTTGAGTCGATGTCGTATGGAAACTGTGTCATAGGGAATGGCACGCCTGAAAATCTAGAGGTCATCGGTGATGCGGGGCTCTCTTTTGCGAAGAATGACTTCATGGAGCTATCCCAAATACTGAGCCGCGTTCTCGCCGATCCTCGACTAGTTGAGGAGTATGGTCAGAAAGCGAAAGCTCGAGCACTCTCTCGTTATTCTTGGGACGCTATCGTTGATCGGTATGAGCGTCTGTTTTTCTCTCTACGTCGCGCGTGATCGTTCCTCAAGTCTCGAGAGTCTACGAGAGATCTCGGTGTGAAGTTTCGATAGTCGCTTGTGTAGCTCGGTTACTTCGCGCTCAGCCTTTAAGTTTACCTCGTACTCGATGTCATTTCGAATCCGCTCTTTCGCGGAATTTAGATTCTGAGATAGGAGCACTACGATACTGAGGAAGATGGCTTCGAGTGATACTGACATGGTGAGAAAGCCGAACGGGTAAGGGTCAAAAGCATCGAAACCAGGAACCATCTCTATGTTGACTACGATCCACACCAGGAATATCGCCGCGTTGATCATGAGAAAAGGCATGCTCCCACTAAAATCCGCGATCCAGTTCGCGCATTTCTGGAGTGCCGACAGTTTGCTCTCAATCACGACGTTCGGGTTACTTGTGGAGCGGTCCATGAGTAAATGATCCGCTTCGCGAAGCCTTCGAGAAAGGATAGCCAAGAGATCGATGCTCGCGGCGGGGGTTGTTTTAAGGAACGAGAGGAGATCGTCTCGGTTCCAGATGAGGAGTGTCACATCTTCAATCGCGATCGCGCTCGCGGAGCGAGGACCGGGGTCGAAGAGAGAGGTCTCTCCGAATATTTCAGTCGCTCCGACGGTAGCGAGCACAACCTTCTCTCCTGAATAGTTATCGACGGAGATCTCAACTTGGCCACTCTCCACTATGAAGAGGCTCTCTCCCTCCTCACCCTCTTTGAAGAGGTATTGTCCTGCGCTTGCCTTTAGAGATTGAAGAGTGGATTTTAGGCTCGTCAGCTCGGCGTCATCCAGAAGTGAGAAGAGCTTTACGGATTTTAAGAATTCCACGCTTGTGGCCATAAAGAGTTGCTCCGCGAGTCGTTAGGCAAAGAAAGAGTCTCCCATTAGTTGGCACCTGATATATAGTTCAGTGTGGGGCAGGGTACTAGCAGGGTGATTAAAAATTGAGTTCCTGCTGGAATCGGGGATTTGGGTGTGCGTAAGCAGCCCTCGAGGTCGTGAATTCCCAATATATCTCAATAGATATGTTGACGTTCTGCCCTTGGGTGCTGAGAGTCTCAGTTCGAAGAAAGTAACGTCAAAGGGGGGTGGGTCTTGCAGGGTGGCTTTGTGTTTCCAGAGGGTGTTCACGCGCTCGTTATATTTGATGGCGCCTGCGTGCTCTGCAATCGCTCTGTGATTGCGGCCCTCAAAGCTGATAAGCGAAGAGTCCTGCGTGTAGCATCTCGTTCTTCGGATGCTGGTCGGGCGGCGTTAGCGGCGAACGGTGCACTAGAATGCGCTGAGGGATCGATAGTTGTTCTTACGGCCCGGGGAAGGTTTACACAGAGCGAGGCGGTCTTCGAGATCTGTAGGGTTTTAGGATACCCGTGCAGACTCTTGTGTGTTGGAGCGATCGTGCCTCGCGGTCTAAGAAATCGACTTTATTGCTGGATTGCGCGCAATCGATTGCGGTGGTTTGGTGCAACCGACGAGTGTGCTCTGATCCCCTCTGAGTTGCGAGATCGTTTTTTTTGAGGATTAACAATGAATTTTTTTGATACGGTGCAGGAGCTTCTCGGGACATCTCGCTTTGTGATGTCAACCTACCTCAGTGATATGAGTGACTCGGACATACTGGTTCGTCCAGTAGCCGGTGCTCACCACGCCGCATGGCAGATAGGCCATTTAATTGTCTCTGAGCGCCGGATGATCGAGGGGATCGCTCCCAGCAGCTGCCCAGTGTTACCGGACGGGTTTGAGGCTGGACATGCCAAGGACGCGGGTAATGGAGATGGTGGTCACTTCCTCCCACTAAAGACGTATCAAGAGTTAATGACAGCCCAACGGATGGCAACGCTTGAGGTGGCGAAAGGATTACGGGAGCCTCAGCTGATGGAAGCTGCTCCAGAATTCATGCGCAGCTACGCGCCGTTTGTGAGGTCAGTGTTCCTTTCAATCGGAGGGCATGAGCTTATGCATGCGGGCCAGATCGCGGTGATTCGCCGGGTTCTGGGTAAGACGGTCCTGATTTAAGCTCGGGTGGGATCCGCCGATCTTTCGTGGGGTTTCCGAAAGCGAGACGGATAATCATTGTAATATCAGAGGCTTGGCTGCGATTGAACCCCTTGCTCCGAAAAACCGTCGACCCTGTGTTTAGCTGTGCTGGTGTGATATCATCGCCGTCGGAGTTTTTAGTTCAAGGGGGGGTATGCGCGGCGTATCAGTAGTCATTCCGGTATACAACGAGGAAGAGAACGTTGCAGAGGGATTCCGAGAGGTTTCTGGAGTTCTTCAGTCGACAGGGCTCGATTACGAGATCATTTACGTCGACGATGGTTCTAAGGATTCAACGGTGGCGACCCTGCTTGAATATGCCGGTAACGATCCGCACCTCCGACTCATCCAGCTTCGACGTAATTTCGGACAGACTGCGGCGATGGCTGCAGGGTTCGACCATACCGAGTATGATATCGTTATCGCGCTCGATGGGGACCTTCAGAACGATCCGAAGGAGATCCCTCAGATGATCGCCAAGCTTGATGAGGGCTATGACCTCGTATGTGGCTGGCGCAAGGCCCGTCGCGATAAGTTCGTGAGCCGACGCCTTCCCAGCATGATCGCCAACCGATTGATCTCGTGGGCGACGGATGTTCGACTTCACGACTATGGATGTACTTTAAAAGCCATGACAGGGGAGATCGCTCGTGGTCTCCGTTTGTACGGTGAGATGCATCGCTTCATCCCGGCGTTAGCAAATGAGATGGGCGCTCGCATCGTTGAAGTGCCGGTTCATCACCGAGAGCGCAAGTTTGGGAAGTCGAAGTACGGCATCTCGCGTACTATTCGAGTGGTCCTCGATCTCATTACCGTCAAGTTTCTTCTCGGATATTCAAAGCGGCCTATCCACCTTTTCGGCTTAGTAGGTGCGCTCTCGGGTATCTTCGGTGTTGGGCTCCTCGGAGTCTTAACCTATCAACGCTTTGTGGATCACCAGCCGATGGGGAACCGCCCCCTCCTGTCCCTTGGCGTCATGATGGTTATTATTGGCCTTCAGTTTTTAGTGTTTGGTCTTCTCGCTGAAGTTTTAGCGAGAACCTACTACGAATCGCAAAGCAAAAAGACGTACGTTGTAAGACGAGTCTTTACAGGACTTGATGTCGATGGCAGTGCGCCGTGGAAGCGCAAAGCGGCCAACTAGTACCCCTCGTAGTGAGTTTTTTCACCACCCTGCTAAAGCGGCTTATGGGTACCTACTAGGCGAAAGAACTGTATGAAAGCCGCACTAGTCTCATCCGTACCCGCGATCGATGCTCCGATACGCTTGCTCTTAGATGGTCGCAAGCTCGGAGATGGCGGGATCGGTGTGTACACAGCGAACCTGATCGCCGGATTGGTAGAGGTGGGCGGCGTCGATGTTTCTGTTATCGTTCGTTCGGCAGAGCAGATTATTCCGACTTTTTCCCGGAATGTTCGGTGGATACGGGATTCGGCGAAGCCGTACTCCCTCGATGAGCTCATCGGAATGCCTCGACGCCTCCAGTTCTCTGACTTCGATATCTTTCACACGCCGCACTTTGTTTTGCCATACCGAGTCGGAATTCCGACCGTCGTCACCGTACACGACCTTATTCAAATTTCTCATCCGGAGAGGTTCTATTACCCGTGGGTCGCGCGCCGGTTGATAGGGTCCTCTGTTCGTCGAGCAGATCTGGTGATCGCCGTTAGTCGGCATACTCGTTCAGAAGTGTTGAGCCTGACTGCCGTGAGCGAATCAAAGGTGACCTATATTCCGAACGCGATCTCGCCGGAGATCGAGGCGCAGTCTGAGGTCCTTGGAGACAATCAGAGCCAGTTCCCTCCGTACCTCTTCGTTGTGATGTCTAACAACAAGCCTCACAAAGGTCTTAACGATCTTTTAAAAGCTTACAAGATGTATCGCGAAGGGGGGGAGTGGAGATCGTCTCTGTCGACGTGCCCTGATCTCGTTCTGGCGGGCTATGGTGCTGAGAATATAGAGCGCGCGTTGTTGGATAATGACTGCTCTGATCTCCTTTGCGGAGTCAGTATTCTGGGTGTTTTGTCGCCACAGAATCTTAGGCAGCGTTTCGCTAACGCGATGGCGTTAGTGGTGCCGTCCCTCGTTGAGGGCTTTTGTCTTCCTGCGTTAGAAGCGCAGTCGTGCGGCACGCCGGTCATTTGTCGACCGGTGCCCGCGTTGCGGGAGTTGGTAACGGAGCAGGACACTGTGGCGTGCGACTTTTCAATAGGGGCTCTAGCGCAAGCGATATCGCGGGGAGTGTCTCGGGGAGTCACAGGTCCGCGGCAGGTTGTACGTGCTCATGTAGATCGATTCTCATGTGCGATCGTTGGAGCGCAGGTGAAGTCGGAGTATCAGCGAGTGTTGGCCACATGGAGGGCGCCATGAAGGTAGCTCTCGTGCACGATTGGCTTACAGGAATGCGCGGCGGAGAGCGGTGTCTCGAGGCGTTTCTATGCATCTACCCCGAAGCGGATATCTTTACCCTGATCCACATTCCTGGGGCGACATCTCCTCAGATAGATAGCCGCGTTAAGGCAACCTCGTTTCTTAATCGAGTGCCGGGAATTCACCGATTGTATAAAGCCTTTCTCCCCCTCTATCCGCTGGCGGCCCGTTCTCTCGACCTTTCGGGATATGACCTCATCATTTCATTAAGTCATGCGGCCGCCAAAAATATCCGCGTGCCAGAGGGCGCGCGGCATGTCTCTTACTGCTTTACCCCGATGCGATACATCTGGGATCAGGCGGCTTCGTATCTCCCCGGTATCTCATATTACCTAGCGTTGCCGTTAATTGGGTACCTGCGCGCGTGGGATGTTGCTGGTGCCCGCTCCGTAGACCATTTCGTTTCGATTAGTTCCTTCATAGGGGCGCGAGTCCGCCGATTCTACGGACGCTCCTCGGTTGTTATTCCACCACCGGTTCGCATGGAGGGGGAGGTTGTCGACACGCTCACCCAAGAGGAGCGAGAGCTCTTCGCTCAATCAAGCGAACCGTTCTTCTTGTGTGCCGGGGCGCTCGTCCCTTACAAGAAGATCGACGTTGCCGTTGAAGCCTTCACGAAGTTGGGCTTGAATCTGTGGATAGTGGGGGGCGGCTCCGAGCAAGATGCCCTTAAGGCGCGCGCAGGCTCGAATGTGCGATTCTTTGGTCGAGTGAGCGAGGCCTTTCTCTGGGAGTGCTATCGTCGCTGTCGAGCTCTGGTATTTCCCGGCATAGAAGACTTCGGTATCGTGCCAGTTGAGTGTTTGGCGAGCGGTCGACCCGTGATAGGCGTAGAGGCTGGAGGGCTTCGGGAATCGATCGTGGGGTATCGCCCATGGCAACATACGGCGCTTGTTCCTGAAAAGCACAGCGGTGTATTTATTCCTAAAGAGCGATATGGCGACGCTGAAGCTCTAGGTGAGGCGGTGCGTGCGTTCTGCCTCGTCGAGGAAGCCTTTGACCCGGCGACCCTCCGATCCAGAGCCAGTGAATTTAGTTATGCGAGCTTTTTCTCTGCGTGGGAGGCCTTTGCGAAATCGATCGGGATTGCTCCCGAGGGGGACAGCTCGGAGCGGGGTGTCATCGGTAATCAATCAAGGGCTGAAGGATCATAGATGTTAAAGCAGAAGCGACAGCTTTTTGAATACCTTTTCATGATGACCGACCTCGCGGTCGTCAGCGTCGCGTGGGTGATCTCGTATTGGCTTCGATTCAAGACGAACCTGGTGCCTATCGACAAGGGTATCCCTGAGTTTTGGCCATACCTTTCGATGTTGGCATTTATCTGGTTGATCTGGGCATTCGTTTTTCGGCGTATGGGGCTCTATCGACCGATGCGAGGCGTTCGTCGAGCTCACGAGTTGTGGATACTCGTTAATGCTAATGCGCTCTCGATCCTTTTATTGATCTCCCTGACCTATCTCTTTCGAGAGAAGAGTGTCCAATTCTCTCGACTTGTTTTCGTGTATTTTTGGGCGATCGCTACGGTGTTGACGATCGTTCAGCGCACAACGCTTCGTTTCGTTCTCAGAGAGCTTCGTCGCAAAGGATACAACCTTCGCTATATGTTAGTCGTCGGAGCAGGGCAGGTCGCTGGCGACATAACGAGCCGGGTGAGGCTCCATCAAGAGTTGGGGATTCAGTTGCTTGGCTGCCTCTCTAAAGATGGTTGCGAGCGTACTGCTCCAGGAGGAGTACCAGTTGTTGGGCGGTATTCCGACCTCAGCAAATTCGTTGGCCGTACCGATCTTGACCAGATTGTGGTCGCTCTGCCGCTAGAGGACCACCAGCTCCTCCCCTCGATTATGGAGCAGCTGAAAGATTCCATCGTCGATATTAAGATCATCCCCGACCTCTATCAGTTCGCAAGTCTCGGGGGCGCTATCGAGGATTTCGAGGGATTGCCCGTGATCAGCCTTCAGGAGAGTCCACTCGATGGAATCAACCTCTTCACCAAGCGGGCATTAGATATCTTCCTTGGCAGTATATTGCTTGTGATCTTCTCCCCGCTGATGCTGCTCTTGGCGTTGCTGGTGAAGGTAACCTCTCGTGGACCGGTGCTTTTTAAGCAAGAGCGCGTAAGTTTTGACGGCACCTCGTTTAAGATAGTGAAGTTTAGAACGATGTCTATGAACGCGGAGAGCGCGGGCCCGGGATGGACCAAACCAGGTGATAGTCGAGTAACCCCTCTCGGAAAGGTTCTCCGCTCTACCAGTCTCGATGAACTTCCTCAGCTCTTTAATGTTTTGCGTGGCGATATGTCTATAGTGGGCCCGAGACCCGAGCGTCCGGTCTTCATCCAGGAGTTCCGTCGCCGCATCCCTCGTTACATGCTTCGCCACAAAGTTCCGGCCGGAATAACCGGATGGGCTCAGGTAAATGGCTGGAGGGGGGACACCTCTATTGATAAGAGAATTGAGTACGACCTTTATTACATCGAGAACTGGTCGCTCCTCTTAGACCTTAAGATTCTCTGGATGACCCTTTTTAAGGGCTTCAAAAATCGCAACGCCTATTAGGCGTACCCGACAGAGGTCTCTATTGTGTGCTTTCCAGGAAGCGGATGCTGAGCTACCCTTGCGGATATGGCTCGCTCATTCGCGCTCTTCATGTTGATATTTTTCTTCGCTGGCTCGCTCGTTCTGGTAGCTGCAAATGACATTCGAAAACGATTGCCTGCCCCTACCGCAGCCCAGGAGGAGAGGATGCAGCACCTTATCACTCAACTGAGGCATGAAACGATCCTCCCCCCAGAGAAGGAGTTTGTGGACGAGAGCCGCAAGCCCCAGCGTAAGCCAGGGAGCTACCTGCCTGAACACGATTGGGCTCGGCTCAAGCGAACCATTTTAGGTCTTATTAGTTCATCGGAACCTGAGGAACAGAAGTAAATGTTGTCTAGATATGTGTTCAAACTGGGTCGCGGATGGCTAGCGGTGTTATCGTGTGCTCTTGTTATGAGCGCCTCAGGGTGTGTTTTGGTGCCCTTTGTTCAAGCTTTTAAAGAGGTCGGCGCAACGGAAGGCGACCGCATGGCATTATTACCAGAGCAGATAAAAAAGTTTAATTCAGCGGTGGTGTTCGGCAATCGAATGGAGGCGATGCACTACGTATCGGCTGATTCGCAGGAGAAGGTTGCTTCCGAGTTGAAGGACAACGCTGAGGAGGAGCGTATCGTTGATTCGAAGGTGAATAACGTCGTGTGGGCCGACAGCGCACGACAAGCAACGGTTGAGATCAAGGTCAAATATTTTAAGGTCCCCGTGTATGTCGTGAACACTCGCGTTGAAGAACAGCGCTGGGCGTTTAGTGTCGGTGAGGGATGGAAGTTGACCGACCGCACAGTGCGCGAAGGGTAAGGATTCTCGGACAGTCATGATGTTTCAAAGAGTGCATGGTCATCTGGTAGCGGGCCTTATCGTTGGAATCCTTGTACAGGGATGCTCCCTCTTTAACGGTTCGTCACATAAGGTACAGGGCGCAGGGGGAGTAGCTCTTGAGGCGACCTCTGGGATCGACCCTGATGTAACTCCCTTTGTTCTTGAGGTA
>JBIIEK010000217.1:0-4604 GCA_044237895.1 Bdellovibrionota bacterium | reverse complement strand
CGTGGACGTGAGCTGCAGCGAGTCCTGTTGAAACTCGCCGCAGCTGGGGAATGGCTCCATTAAAACTGATACCCGATACCGAGGATCAAAGAGAGGTTAGTGTAGTCTACACTGTAGGAGCCATTGTCGTTGCTGAGGTTTGGGCTTGGAGCGGACATGAATCGCCCTTCGCCGTAGAAGCGCCAATTCGAATCCACCGGCACCTCCGCTCCAACCATCGCTTGCCATGCGAACACTTGGTCCTCCAAATCCTTCTGAGAGGGAACGCCAGTTAGATCCACATCGGAGTCGATCTCTTGAAGAAAGCCCATTCCTAATCCGATGTAGGGAGACCACGTGTCGGCAAAGTCGAAGTAGTAGTATCCGTTCGCCATGATCGCCACGGATGCCAGATCCCCCCCATCCGCAATAGTTGCTCCTCCCGAGCCTTTGATTTTGTCGATGTCATTACTGCGATACATATAGTCAAGATCGGCGGCGAAGTTTCGATTGAAGCGATATCCAGCCGCCAGCCCAGCCAATCCGCCTATGTCCAAACTCGCCTCTCCAGATGGGAATGAGTCCGGGTTGCTCCCGTCAAAATCAGAATCCAGAGCGAAGTTCAACCCTCCCATCAGTCTGGCATACGGGCCCTGGTAGTCCGGGCTCTCGGCACATGCTTGTCGTGGTATCCCACATATGGACAATAGAGCTACCATCCCGCTCATGAGCATGAGTCTCATGATGCTTCCTTGAATCGCGATCATCTTCCAACCTCCTATCTGTAACAGTACATTTACGACGATGCGGGTTGGATTATAACTACGGATCTAGCGCTTAAATATATGAAAATGCACGACCGGTAGGTCAATTGCACGAATGGCAAATGAATCGCACCGATGGTAGACTCCCAGCATGGCTGGAACGACAAGTGAAACGAAACGTTGGTTTGACGCCACCGCAGTATCTGTCGAGCAGTACTTTTTTTTCAGCTCGCTCACGCTTATCGTGCTTTTTGCGTGGATGGAGCCCGCAGGATCCGCGGGAGTCGGTTTTGGCAAGGGGCTTGTTTTTTGGACAACTCAGGTCTCCATCCTGATACCGCTTTTAATTTGTATTCAGCAGTTGGCTTCCCACTACGTCACGCTAAAAACGCCCCAGACTCCCTGGATACAGACTGCGCTATCGGGTGTTGTCGCGGCTCTCCTGTTTGTTCCGATAGCTTACTTTCTTGATTTGGTCTTCGCCATTCCCGAGGACGAGGCATCGAACGGGATCCTACATGGCTTACTTGATGAGGCCTCAGGGGTTGTCGTACCTGTTACGGTAACATGGTTAGCGCTCAATGCCCCTTGGATCCTCCAATTAGATTTTTCGAAGAGGTACACTGAGCCGGCTACCCCGGAGATCGATGAGCATGGAGCTAAAACTTCAAGTGAAATGCGACAACCAACACGATTTCTGCAAGAGTTACGGAACCGAACCTCGGGTGAGCTCATATCAATTAGTTCGGAGCTTCACTATGTTCGCGTTGTCACCACGGAAACCGAAGTCATGTTTCTTTACAATCTCAAAGATGCTCTTGAACAGCTGCCAGCTGATGCGGGCGTGCAGATCCACAGGTCTCACTGGGTATCGAGAGAGCACGTGAAGGACCTTACGAAGAAGAACGGGAGTTGGGAATGTACTCTCTCGAATGGCAAGAGATTGCCGATTAGTCGAAGAAAGTATTCAGAGATAAAGGATTTGCTGGGTTCCTAGTTTTCTCTAGGAAACTGGTATCCGTCATGACTTTCCGAGTTTTTTCACCCATCGCACGAAACTATCGAAGCCACGACTCGAGAAGAGAGCGTGCCCACCCCTCGCACACCCTACTTTATCAAAACCGACCGAACTCTTCAGAGTCGCAACGCAAATCGGAAATGGTTTCAGCCGTCCTGCGATATCAACTTCTTCCGCTAGGGATAGTAAGATCAATTCACTTTTCGTAAGTATTTGATCCGTTGTGTTCCCGTTAATCGCTACCACCAGAAATCTCCTTACAGCGAGTGTGTACAGGGTGAGGTTATTAGTCTTGGGCTTTGCGTCAGGTGTTGAAGGGGACCTGCGGAGCTGTGGGGGGTGAGCCAAGTTATGAAAAACGGCATGTTACATACACCCCTACCAACCCGTCAGCGAGGAAGCGAAGTCTAGAAGTCGTCAGGAGTCGGCTCGAAGGAGTCGTACGAGGGAAGTTCATCGATAGCCTCTACGGTATCGATGAACTTAGGGATAGGAGGAGGGGCTTGGAAGTCAGGGATGCCTTGAGCCTTCATGATGTCTTTTATGGGGATAATAGGGGACGCTACCCTTTTCCCCCATCCGGCGGTCGCATGACCGGACTGGCGTTCTTGGGCAAAAAGGGTATCGTCCCCTTTTCTTTTCTCGTAGCAATAACCGATCTGCCATTAGGCATGAACCTGCGGCAGTCTTTGTCCCGAAGAACCAATCTCGGTTATCAGCGGAGCACGGTCGTCATCATTGTCGGCCTTCTTGGGCGGTTCGATTTCGGCCTGCTTGAGCGCTGGTTCGATTCTCTTCAAGAGATCGCCCGGCTCCATGAAGCGCGACTGGAAGATTGCAAGATCCTGTTCAAGGACCTCGTGAGCCGGAGCGTCGTGCACCTTTAGTTTATTCAAGAAGCGGTAATTAAGATCGGCGTCTGCCGCATATAGATGCTTGATTTTCAGGGGCTCCTTCTGCTCGATGGGCAAGCGCTCGAGAGCACTTTGCAAAAAGCTGTAATCCTCATTTTCCAAGCCGCGTTTTGACACACCATAACCATACATCCCTCGCTGCGAAGCAGTGATCATGGTGGGCAGAGACTCTACCGTAGCCCCATGGTTCTTTGCGTAATTCAGTAGTTCGGTGTGCACTTTTTGTATGAAGGCGTGCTGTTCGCAGGCGTCGTTGACAACGGTGATGTGATCGAGCTTGATCACTGCCGGTTTAGTATCCTCCTTTGCCTTGTCGATCTGGGGCTTAGCGAGCGCCTGCGCAAACTCCCGGTAGCTCACCGCCCGTGGGTCGGCAAGTTGGTCGGAAACCTCGACGCCGGGCTGACCAGAGTGAAACCAGAGATGTTTCGGGCCTCCGTGCATGTGGTTCCAGACTATCGAGGGATCGCTTGCAGCCGAAAGCTCTCTGAGAGCCTTGAGGTAGTCGTCTTTTGGATTGTGGGCGCTGAACGTCGATGTGCCTTTGAATACCGAGAGTTCGAGGTCGAAGCGTTTCGCAATTTTCTCCATCTCCTTGGTGCCGAAGTGCGGCTCGTCATGAAGCGCACTTATCATGCGCATTCCGGGGCGAGCGACAACCTTGTCGCCGAGCACCTCGCGCATCGTGATGAGCTCAGCAGCCAATTCGCGGCATACTAGATTCAATGTGGATGCGTCCTTAGCCTCAATCTGCTCGAGATAGCCTGGATAGGTACGATTGATATCCTGCATAAGATGTAGCAGCGGCATCTGAACGGCTGTCAGATCCTCCGCGTTGAGTTTGCTGTCCGTATTGATACGTCCCACAAGATGCTGGGCAAGACGCACTTCGCTGCCCCGATTGAACGCGTTCCAGCGCAGAGCTCCCGCGCCTCTAATCAGCTTGAGCGTCGAGAATTCCTTGATCGAATCCGGCGCTTTAGCGAGTCTCAGATCAAGGGCCGCGCCGCGCGTCTGTTGACCCGACCACTTTCTCGTCGAGATCTGATTTATCTCATCCAGCTCCATGGTGGCGCGGGGACTCGCCGCAATCACCTCGAGCGCGAGTGCTACGATCCAATCGTGGTCATGATCTAGGTATGGCTTGACGAACGCGGTATCCGGCTTGAGCGCGGCGGCTCGGTGCAGTACAAAGCCGAGGATTGCTTCGGTCGAATCCGGGGACTCTTTTGTCGCATCGAGGAAGCGCTTGCAGTAAGAGAGGCTCACGGTGGCGCCCTTTTCTGTTTTAATCATTGAGAAAAGCTTGACCACATCTTCGTCAGCGAGCTTTTTGCCTTCTTCGATTCGTTTGCTTAAGTCTGCGAACAATTCCGCTGCGCGGCTTCCCTCGGCGAAACTCGCGGTGAGATTTGGCTCGTCTTCGGGGGGGCCTTCCTGGATGCTTTGTGCGGGTTGCTGGGCTGCGTAATGAGGCGGCGTGTCCATTTCACGGGTTGCAGCCGGTTGTTCGGGCATGGGATGGGCGATATTGCTTCCTGTGTCAGTAGCTCCCTGTCTAACATCCTCTGCTGTAGCGGCCCCGTGCACCTTCACACCCTTCCACGCACCGCTTGGATCATCGTCCATTTTCAGCGCTGAAACTCCCTCTGTAACCATACGCATTAACTTCGAACGAACGTCTCCTTTTCCCTCAACATTGATGGGCGTATGCGCTGAAACAGTATCATTGTTTGTGTATTCACTCCGTCGACAGTCGGATTCGATGTCTGCGTTCGGACGATGCTGCAAAATTGGATTTGTCATGATTGCAACCTGTTATAGGCCCCTACAATGGGACTCTTTACCATCGTTATGAGAATGCCATTCAAACTGGTGATATAGTTGCATTGCTGAAACAATCTATGGCTTTAGCTTGCCGGCCCCATA
>JBIIEK010000216.1:0-4608 GCA_044237895.1 Bdellovibrionota bacterium | reverse complement strand
CCCCTCCCCCGCATATTCCCTCAAGCATTCTCGCTAACAACGACACCATTGAGCTCAAAAAGATATTTCAGCTCGGGCCCGAATTGACCATCGGAAGCATCGAGATGGTCGCCGTTCAATCCCTCTCCACCTCAGTCGTCCGAGACTGCCGCATTCAGGTTGGAAACGGGCTGCTCGGCTGGGTATCTGAGAACTCCCGTTCCATTCACGTTGCTCCCTTTGACATGGACAGCTCCGTCCTCGGGATCTACTCGGAAACAGAGACCCTAAAGAGCCTCGCGGCCGTGCCGATACCGATGCCAGCTGAGAACCCGAACGACCGGAACTTTAGCGGCGTGCTCATGTGCGACAGCAAAAAGGCCTTCTCCTTCACCAAGCTTCAGATCAAACACCTTGAAGATATTGCGACCCTCATCTCCCGACTCCTGTACTGGACCGTGTTCAAAAAAGAGGCGACCTCAACCGAGTCGTCGTGGGATAGCTTCCTCACGAAGACCACCCAACTGGGAGACGCTATCGGACAGGACTCTATCGAGCTCGTCCGCATTCATACGGAAACCTTCGCTGAACTTGAGGCGGCCCACGGTCTCTCCGTCGCGGTCCAGCACAGCGAGCAATTCGTTCGGCTCATTCAACAGGCGCTCCCGCCGCACTTCCCGATGGTGCGCTTGCCAAACGGGGACATCCTGATCGCGCTCGACAACATGATGACGGCATTCTTCCAAAATAAGATCCGAACGCTTGCCAACCATGTAAACGATCACGCCAAGCCATTCGGAATTCGTGTTCAAAACTTCTCAGCAAAGGCGAGTCGCGGTCGCGCATTCGATATCGATGCGATACTGCACGCGGCGCCGGCGCTATCAACGTCAACCGTGACCAAAGTCGTTGGAGGAACTCGTGCTTAAGCTACCTGAGAAAAACTCTGTATTCGCATCTCAGATGTGGAAGAAGGTCTCGTCCTGCATGAGCGCTGACATCGCAGTCGACCTGGGCACTGCTAACACGCTCGTCTATGTGAAGGGCGAAGGGGTTGTTCTTAACGAACCCTCAGTGGTTGCCCTCGACGCCGAAACGGGGGAGCTCCTCGCGGTAGGACTCGCGGCAAAACAGATGTTCGGCAAAACAAGTCGCGCCGTTCGGTGTGTACGCCCTATCAAAGACGGGGTCATCGCTGATTTTGGCGTTACCACCGAAATGATTAAGTATATGCTCCGCGTTGTACGAAACCGATGGTCACTCGTGCGACCACGCGCGGTTATCGGAGTTCCCTCAGATATTACGCAGGTAGAGAAGCGGGCGGTGCTCGACGCAGCCCTCTCATCTGGTGTCCGGCAGGTATTCCTCGTTGAAGAGTCGATGGCAGCGGCGGTTGGCAGTGGTCTCCCGATAGAGCAACCGATCGGTAGCATGGTTGTCGATATCGGAGGGGGAACGACGGAGATAGCGATATTAAGCCTCGGCGGAACGATGTACTCGCACGCCATCCGTGTCGCTGGAGACGAGATGGATGAGGCTATTCAGCGCTACGTTAAACAACGGTGCGGGCTCGAGATCAGTATCTTCGAAGCCGAGCGCGTCAAGGTAACGGTCGGTTCCCTTCTTACTCATACGCCAGCCCTTACCATGAAGGTGTTCGGCCGAGACGTAAGCACCGGAATGCCACGGTCGATGGAGCTTACCAACGACATCGTGCGCCCCGCTTTCCAGGAGCCTCTCTGCGCAATCGTAGGAGCTATCTACACGGCCCTTGAGAACATCAGCCCAGAGGTCGCTCAAGACATCCTCGCCAACGGCGTGCACCTCGCGGGGGGAGGAGCCCTTATTCGAGGCCTCGCCGAAAAACTTACCGAGAAGACCGGAATTCGCTTCTTACGTGATTCCGATCCCCTCACCTGCGTGGTTCGCGGTGTTGGACGGATAGTGGAGAACCTCGATCAGCTTAAGGGCGTTTGCGTGGCAGCCTAGCCATGTCGCCGCGGGGACTACCTCCCCCTTTGCGCGAAGAGCCTTCCAAAAGTGGGCGGTGCGCTCAAAGCCCGTGATCCGACTACTGCACAGGACATCACAAGGAGCGCTGCAATCAGAGTTCTGGAGGAGCCTTGCACTACTATCGCTCCACCAGCCGCTCCGCGGACCCACAATAGTGATTCAGCCACCACTTCGTTGACGCGCGTCACAAGCTGCAGGACAGATACGCTCCCAGGAATGCCAAGGAACGCTCCGAACAAACCCAGAGCCCCAACCGTACAATTGAGGATAGACCATGGAGCCGGAACAAAGAGATTTAACACAAGGCTCACCACGGAGAACTCTCCAACCCACACCGTCAATACACACGAGGTAAAGAGCCAGACTACCAGATGCACCGCTAACCACGTCCTAACCGCGCCGCCGGCACCCAAACGCGCCCCGATACCGATGCCGGCCAACGCCGCAAAGGTAAGCACCACTCCGAGCTCAAACAGAGCCCACGGATAAAACAGGTGCATCATCAGAAGCGCGATCCACCACCGCTGGGCGAAGCACCCCCGACGATCTAAGAGCAACCCAGCACACACGCACGATGCGGCGATCAGAGCTCGAAGAGCTGACATCTCAAAACCGATTAAGGCTACATAGAAACTAGAAACGAGAAATCCGACGCACGTGCTCGCATGACGGGCGACCCCCACCATAGCGAGCCACCGACATACGGAGCCACACACAAGCGACACAAACCCAAACACAAGGCTCACTTGATATCCAGACACCACGAGAAGATGGGAGAGCCCAAGTTCACGAAAGCCATCTTCTACGCGAGCACTCAGGACGTCGCGAACGCCGAACGCCATCGATAGAAAAAGTGCGCCTCCACGAGTCAGTTCTCCTCCAAAAGATGAGATCTGTCGCATCCTGTCGCGCACCGCAGCTATAAAGTCAGAACGACGTGTAAGAGGGCTAGACGCATACCGAACACGCAGCTCCCCCGAGATGCGGCGCCGCCACAGATACCCCTCCCATGAGATCGGATTAACCGGCCGGAGCACCGCTTGCAGGTCTCCTCGGAGCCACGCAGTATCACCCCGCTTCAGTAGCCCAGTATTACGCCACGGTAGATCGACACCACGACATCGGATAACGGCCCCCTCAACGCCTCCTGCTATTATTCGTCCGTCGAATGACACCGCTCCCGACATGCCGCGCGACGGCTCACCAAGCACCTCAACTAAAACCATGACATCGGAAGAGCTCCTACTTTGGGGGAGACCAACGCTCCAGCCAAAAACCGACAAAAACCCGAGCATCGAACCTAGAAAGAACCCCCTCCGACCACACGGCCAGAGCCCACAAACCACTCCCATCACCACAAGTCCCCCGAGGGAGGCCGACAGAGGAAGAAACCACCCAGCGGCTTGCGCGAGCACAACTCCGCAGCAAAGCGGCATCGCGGGCGCTACCTGGCGATACGAAGCGAGGATTCGGACGATTCGAGGTGAAATGTTCATGGAATATGCGCTGAGGCATATTCGCTAGGATCCCGAAGAAGTTTCGCTGCTCCGGGCACGAAAGTCGTGTCAGTCATGACTTTCCCACTTTTCAATCCACGCAATACTGAGAAGGTCGATACCCGCAGACTCGGACGCCTCTCAGAGGTCGAAATGTGGTGCTGGCACGAGTTGCTATTCTTTAGGCACGGGCTGTCTGAACGATTCCACTAATGCGCGAAGCGCCTCCCGCCTGGTCGCTACGGCATAGAACCCTGAAAGAAGTGCGATGACTCCGCAAACCCAGAACACCTCTCCTGGGGTGAGGCCGAGCTGTTTATTGAGAAGTATTTGAACCCCAGAGACCGCAAATATCCCCATAAACGAGACCAGATTCGCCGCAGCCAGCACAGCCCCACGCGTCTCTGGGGTCGGCTTATACTGAAGAACTGACGCGATGGGCACAATAAAAAAGCCCCCCATAAGACCTAGAAAAACTAAGCACACACTAAAAGTAGTCACCGAAACACCGGCAAAGCCCATCGGTATGGTACTGATCGCCAAACCAGCGGCACCCAGTGGAACCAGTCCGTACTGAATCCTACCACGGGAGAGAGCCCCCGCCGCGGCGCTACCAACACCGATACCAATCGCGAGGGCGGCATTAAGGTACCCGTTCTGATCATCGGTTAAATGAAGTACGTTCTTCGCAAAGATCGTGAGGTTCATCTGCACGAGCGTCGCGACGAACCAAAAACCCGTATTGCCCCAATTAGCGCGCCACAGATCTCGGTCCTTGCGCATCAAACGGAGCTGTTTGATAAGGTCTGTTATAGGATTAATCCTGAGGAGGCAGCTCGGATCCGCTGCCGGCACCTTTGGGATCTTCCGGCTCGTGTACCAGCCAGCCACCGCGAGGAGGGCGAGCGCCAATCCGGCGAGGAAACGATCGTGATTCATATGAGTCGCAAGGAGCCCACCTGCGACAGTACCGAGGATGATACCGAAGAACGTCAACAGTTCCAAAACTCCATTTCCCCACGACAACTTATTTGCCGGTACGATCTCAGGTAAAATCCCGTATTTTGAGGGGCTAAACACAGCGCTGTGACAACCCATCAGAAAGACAGAGGCGAGCTCT
>JBIIEK010000056.1:0-15490 GCA_044237895.1 Bdellovibrionota bacterium | reverse complement strand
AATAAAAGAAGGGGCAAAAGGACGATTGGGAGGAAGGGAGTTACTACCCCAACAAAAAGGAGTGAAAGGGAAACGAACCCCGCGAAAAGGATCCAGGCGCGCGCTCGGGCAACGTCGCGAACATGCTTCCGACACTCGGACACAAGTTGCGGCAGTAAGTCTATGTGGCTCGTGATCGCGACCACCGACGACGACGGTACGTCGAGCCCATTTCGACCAAAGAACGCAACCTCTGGAGAATGGAGTCTCCCTACCGAATCTGACTCAGAACCACGAACAAGGAGGGTCTCACTTCCAAGCTCTCGGGAACTTGATTCGATCGTGAATCCATGGAGCCCTTTCGGCCAATGAGCGACCCCCTCCTCCGAGAGGAGACCCTGCTGACCAAACGTGACCCAAAAACGGGCGATAAGGTCGTCACCAATAGCAACCAAAACTACCTTATCATTCGAACCCGCCTCGAAGGCGCTCTCTGTCGGCTGAATCAAAATCCCACGTTGTACCAAGAACTCTTCAGAGCCTATCGAGAATTCAACTCCCTTCACGGAGCCGCTAATCCCGTGTCCATCATACTCCCTCAGGTCAACGATGCGGTCCGGATCGATCGCCCCAACAATTTGCTGACAGTAGTCCCCTACAGTCGAGAGAGCGCGATCCTCGGCTCTGCCGAGAATGGAAGCGATACAGCCGCAGAGCGAACGTTCGCTAATACGATCATCCAAGAGCTCAAGCTCTCGTACGTGACACGCAGTTTCAGCTGCAACAGTTGAGGGATCGCACGCGATCTCCCGAACGTTGAACAACTCTGACCACGCCTTGGCCGAGTTAATAAGGAAGCCCCGTTGAGCCCAGGTCCGCACGAGACGACACCGGAGCGCATACAGCGACTCACCGAGCTGCACGAACAGTGAGCACAAGAGAACCGAGCCACTCGCCACGAGAACCGTCACCGGGTCCTGCGTTTGGTCGTCCCAAAAAATAGCGCACGAAACGGCTACAAAGGTAAGGAGGTGCGCAATCTGGTGCACGTAACGCTCATTGTCCCTACGCAGAGAGTCCTCTACCCACCGCACGCCCGGCAGCAATGCGCCCTCGAGGCGGCGGAGGCAGGAATCGTATGACCCCGTTAGAGCAATGACATCGGCGTTTCCACCAAGAACATAGGAGCCCGCGAACACTACGTCAGACTCATCCTTGACCCTGTAGTGCACGTCAGTAGAGAGATATCGCTCAAGCACCGCACAGCTCCCGGCTCGAATGCGCCCGTCTGTGGGAACGACAACGCCGGAGGATATTGAGAAGGTCTCGTTTTCCGCAATCGACTTCGAACCTGCGACACCAAATCCAGGGACCAGCGAAGTACGGATATTAGCGGCATCCCAAACTCGGTCAGTCAAAGCCCGAAGCAAGATCACCGCTCCGGCAGACATGGCAGGACCCCCAACGAGCGCCGAGAGCATCAACGGAGTCGTTTGAGGCGAAAAGAATGCGGTGTAGATCGCGGCGAGACAGATTAGGCTCGCCCCCCCTACGCCAACCAGAAAGAGCGGAGACCTGTCACCCGAAGACGCTTTTGCAACAGCGGCGACCTCAAAGGCGAGAACACCCGCAACGACAAGGGCAACTACACCGGATAGTTTAAGGAGCACGAGCGAGCCGACTTCGAGCTGCGAAATCGCAGCCCCCAGCACGCCTAAGCAGACGAGGGTGGCACCTACGACGGCCCCACGCCTCCAAAGATTCAATGATACTTCGCTCTGATATGAGGTCTTTGCGACCGGCTCTTGCGGGGACGCGGATGCCTCATTATTCGTTTCAGTCAGAATCCCCGTGCTTGCTGCGGGTAGACTCATACGACGAACCCCACGAAGATTAGACTGAGTTACTCGCTCTTAGCGTCTGCCGATGCGGAAGCCTGATATTTCTTCTTGAGCTTAGAAAGCTTCTTGTCCTCAAAGAGAACATGCTTGCGAGCAACCGGATCGTACTTGCGAACTTTGAGCTTACTCTCGCCCTTTCCCTTCTTCTTGTTCTTACGATTCGTGTAGAAGAATCCAGTTCCTTCGGATGAAACTAAGAAAAAGGTCTCTTTTGCGGCCTTAGCCATATAAAATCCTCACTACTAACGCTTCACTTTATTAAAAAGCCGACTAGGTTACGGCGATGAAAGCGCTTCCAAGCCCCTGGTTTGTAGCCTAAATAGGCTAATGTTTCAACCCAAGTGACCCACCGAACTGGAAAAACGGCCCTACTTTACCTCCAAGCGACCCTTTAAGGGGCCAATCCCCTGGAAATAGGGGGGCCTGCCGACCTAACGACTGGCCGGGCGACCCACGATTATAGTGACACAATTGCCCCCAAACCCGGCCGTATTTATCAGTACCCCCTTCGGAGCATCGGACTCTTCCCCCGAAAACCGAGATCTATAGGGAAACCCCGGCCATCGAGAGCCGTAGAGAAGGCTTTGCGCCAAGGCCAAGCTTACCATCCCGGACGCACCATAGGTGTGTCCAGTCATGTGCTTCGTTGAGCACGTCCTAACATCACCGAATACCCTTCGGATCGCAGAGAGTTCAGCATCATCGCCGCGTATGGAACCCGGAGCATGAGCCACAACACAATCCACCGAAGCGCCAGGCGGGAGGGAAGCCACGGCGCGCCTCATAGCGGCTTCGAAGGAAGCTCCATCAGCCGACACACCCGTAGCTGTCGGCGTTGATTCAAGGGCCCACCCGATACCCAGTAGCGTGAGGTCTCCCTCCACCGTTACTCCGTCATCCCGGCACAAAATCGCCGTTCCCGACCCCTCGCCAAGAACAACGGTGTTCAGTAAATCTTCATTACCTGGACGGCACGGCCAATCCGTTCCAAGCTCCGAACTAATACGCAGCGCATCCAGGTGCGCAAGTGTGTAGGGCGTCAGACACGCTTCGGCGCCACCAAAAAGAGCCGCTTCAGCCATATCACCCCGTACGAACGCCAGAGCGGTTAGGAGAGAGTGAAACGCAGAGGAGCAGGTCATCGACGTATTGAGCGAGGCCAGTGACGCCGTATCCTGCCCTGTCACGGCCAGGCACTCCTGGGCAACCCAAGACGAGATGTTCCCGGCTGTGGTGATAGGCGAGGTATATGTCGGAACCTTCGGGTCACTCTCCTCGCACTCACGAATACTTTTTTCAAGGGTTATCGTCGCGCCGCGAGACGAACCGATCGACACGCACCCGATCGACTTCGCCGTACCTTTATTACCGATGAGCGCGCCACGGGCCGCGGCTAGCGCAAGTTGAGTGACCCTATCGAGACGAGCATATCGCTCCTGTTCGGCGATTGAGCGAAGGGACTGGGCTCCCGACGTGGTAAGCCGAAAAACTGCCCGGTTAGTCGTGCCATCGAAGATACTTGCCCGACACTCGGGTTGACGAACCGATTCATCCACCTCAGCACGTGAAGCACCGAGGGGCGAGATAGTCGAGAGTCCCCGAATCAAGATGCGAGAGCTATCCATGAGCGACCTCTCCGGAATCAGAACGAGAGAGAACCTCAAAGACCTTTCGGAGTTGGTCCTCGGTGTTGAACGAGTGGAGACATATCCGAATACGTTCACGACCTGCGGGAACGGTTGGTGACCGGATCGCCTTAGCGAAGATCCCCTCCCGCGCCAACGCTCGCTCTACGCCAACAACCGCCCTGTTGGTCGGGACAATCACGGCTTGAATGGGAGAGTTTGTACGAAGGGTCTTACGTTGTGAAAACTCATCCGCCAGCGAGCGATACTTCGTGATAAGGCCCGAGAGTGTCGCTCGTTGCGAGTGCGCTTTGCGCATGATCGCGTAGGCGGTTTCAATGTACCAGAGAGAAACGAGATCAAAGGCGGTCGAGTAGATGAACGGCCGCGCAAAGTTCACAAGATACTCACGCAGCTGCCGCGTGCCAACGATCACCGCCCCACGATACCCAACAGCTTTTCCGAAAGTATGCACACGAGCGAAGACCCGAGCTTCGAGCCCCAAGCTCTGAACGAGCCCCTCGCCCTCGGGACCGAAAATGCCGGTGCCGTGAGCCTCATCAACTATCAGATGCGCTCCATGACGCTCGCACAGTTCGCATAGCTCAACGAGCGGCGCACAATCCCCGTCCATGGAATACAGGGACTCAACCGCGACGAAGCACTCGCCTCGAGCCTGAGCTAACTTTTTAGAGAGGTCTTCAAGGTCGTTGTGACGGAATGAATATGAGCGGGCAGCGCTCAAACGGATCCCGTCTCGCATGGACGCATGCACAAGCTCGTCATACAGAATAGTGCAATGTCGACTTCCAAGGCTCCCCAGAAGTCCGAGATTCGCCTCATAGCCCGAACCTAGAAGTAGTGCGGCTTCGGAACGATGAAATCTCGCGAGTAGCTCCTCAACCGCCTCATGGCGACCGGTTGTACCACTAACCAACCGCGAGCCGGTGCTTCCAAGCACCCCCGCCTCTTTCACCGCTGCGAGACACGGAACCAGGGTTGCTAGCTCGCGAGCGATCCCCAAGTAATCGTTCGAGCAGAGATCTACCCCCTCAACGGGAACTAGGGCGCGCAACGCATCCGTCGCTCGCCGCTCTGCAAGCGCGTCTAGTACAGTTTTCGGAATCCTCGCGCTCATAAACGTTGCCAGTGCATCAACCGGGTTGTATGGTACCAAAGTTCATTCAAGAAACAAAAGAAGTGTATATATCGGTATTTATGAACGTTCTCGAAGAACTCACGTGGCGCGGACTCATCCAGGACATCTCCGATCCTGAAGCTCTTTCAAAACTAAGGTCCGGAGACGCCTTTTACATCGGCTTTGATCCAACCGCCCCAAGTTTTCAGGTGGGCAACTTGGTACCGTTGATCGTGAGTATCCACCTTACCAAAGCCGGTCTCAAACCTATCCTTTTGTTCGGCGGAGCCACGGGGATGATCGGAGATCCGGGAGGAAAGAGCGCTGAGCGGAACCTACTCCCCCTCGAACACGTGGCGGAGAACGTGCGTCGACAACAGAAACAGGCGACAGCGCTGTGGCAACACGCAGGGGCAACAGTTACGCCGGACGTCGTTAACAATCTCGACTGGACCAAAGAGATCTCTGCTCTCTCGTTTCTCCGCGATGTCGGCAAACATTTCACCGTGAATTATATGCTTGCGAAGGACGCCGTTAAATCGCGCCTCTCGGGAGACGGAATCTCCTACACGGAATTTAGCTACATGCTCCTGCAGGCTAATGACTTCTGCCACCTCTACCAAACCAGAAACTGCAAGCTACAGATCGGCGGATCTGATCAGTGGGGCAATATCACCGCCGGACTAGAACTTATTCGCCGAAAGCTCTCAGGCGAAGCATACGCCCTCTCGTTTCCACTGGTCACGAACGCAGACGGCAAGAAATTTGGGAAATCGGAGGGGAACGCTATCTGGCTCAATCCGGAGATGACAAGCCCGTACAAATTCCATCAGTTCTGGCTTAATGTCGCCGATGATGACGCCATTCGACTCCTTAAAATCTTCACTTTCGAAACCAAAGAGAGGATCGCCGAGGTTGAAGCGTCGCTCAAAACGGCGCCCGAGAAACGCGAGGCTCAAAAGCTACTCGCAGACGCGCTGTGCACGTTCGTTCACGGCGCTGAAGCTACTGATGACGCTAAGCGCTGCGCTCAAGCGCTCTTCACCGGGACGCTCAGCGAGCTTTCAGACGCTCAGATCCTCGAAATATTTCAAGATGCCCCCTCAAGCACACTCACCAAAGAGCAGGTTGCCGAGCTTGATATACTCACACTCCTAAGCACCACCGTTGCGAAATCAAAGGGAGAGGCTCGTCGTCTCGTTCAAGGAGGCGGTATCTACCTCGACAGCGCACGTGTTTCAGACGAAGCGCTCAAGATCGCCGAGACAAGGATCCTTGAAAAAGGTTTTGTCGTGCTACGAAGCGGGAAAAAGAACTACCACCTCGTCCGCGTCAGCGAATAGGATCTGCTATGGGCAGTTTTAACGAGGGTGACCACGTTCTCGTAAAAGCACTCAAAAAGACCGGCACAGTAGAGGCAGTTCTGGCTCAATCTCGATATAAGGTACGTATAGGCTCACTCTCACTTACCTGTTGCGGAGAGGAACTAGCGCCCTCTTCTCAACCAGCCCCACCTAGACATAGTACGGCGCCGCGGAGAATGGACCACTCACCCCGCCCACCCGAGTCATTAGACCTTCACGGCCTCACCGTCGACGACGCCGTTCGCACCATGGACGCGTGGCTCGACAAGGTCATACTCTCAGACCTTTCGCGGGTGAAGGTCCTACACGGTCTCGGCACCGGCCGGGTCTTGGCCGCTGTACATGCACGATTACGAGAGCTTAAAGCGGTACGGAACTTTAAGATCAACGAGCGTAATCCTGGTGAGACCGACGTATATCTCTAATACGACAGCACTGAGCCCCTTTTTCCAAATCCGCTCAAAGGTGCTAACCTTCCCCGCCTATGAACGACACGACGAAACCCCCTGTAGAGATAACGGTCGACATCTCAAGCCTCGCCTCAGGCGGAAGCTGCGTCGGCACCATAACAGCCCCGGAGGACCAGGCGGGAAAGAAAGCGTTTATTCACTACACGGCTCCCGGGGAGCGTGTCACAGCGGTCGTAACCCACAAGAAAAAGAGCTTCGTAAACGCCGACCTTAAAGAGATACTCTCCGCCTCACCAGACCGAACGAGCCCCCGTTGTCCCGTATTCGGACAGTGCGGAGGGTGCGATATCCAACACATCACTCTGCCCGCGCAACGCCAGATCAAAGCGTCAATGGTAGACGACCTTCTCCGAGTTCACGGAGGCATCATCGTCGATGGCGGCGTGCAAGTTCTTGGCGAGGATCTTCCGGGCTTTGAATACCGGCGTCGCATGTCGTTCCACATGAATAAAAAAGCGGAGTTCGGTTTATATCGAAAGAACGGCCGAGCTATCGTCGAGCTGACACACTGTCCGATCTCAACCCCAGCTATCAACAGATGCCTTGAGGAGAACATCGATCTCTTTAAGGGGTGCGCTCCTGAAGCGGAAACAGTGACGATCGAGGATCACGACGAGGGGATCTTCGTAGCACTAGAGATCCATCCGCGAAACGACAAGGCCCTTTCTACCCTCCTCCCCAAAGAGGCGTTTCAAGAGCTGATCAAACGCGTTCCTAATCTGCAGGTAAACTACCGGCACAAGCCGATCTACAAGGCCGAATCACGTTCAACGGAAGCCCCACCGATCGGACACTTCTCTCAGAACAATCGGCTAGCCAATCAGGTAATGCTTGAATACATACTCCAACACGTGAAGAGTGAGCGTGTAACCGACCTCTACGCAGGGGCAGGAAACATCTCGATCCCTCTCGCCCAAGCCGGCCACATCGTGACCGCAGTCGAAGTAGATCCCTTCCTCGTGGAGTTCGGCATCTCACGCGCGCTTGAAGCCGGAGTCTCCGATAGACTCACCTTTCACAAGAAGCCGTGCGAGAAGTGGATCGAATCAAACACTGGGGATACCTCTGTGGTGCTCGATCCTCCACGCGGCGGCGCGTTGGAGGTCTGTCAACGCCTCTCACCTGACAAAGTAACTGATATCGTATACGTGAGCTGCTACCCTCCAACCTTTGCCCGAGATGTACAGGTGCTTGCCGAGCGGGGATACTCACTGAAAGCGGTACAGATGCTCGATATGTTCCCTCAGACCTACCACGCTGAACTGGTAGCGGTTATCTCCGCGACGAGGTAGCAGCGTCGATACCCAGACAGCCGCTATCGGGATTCCGGAGCCCTGGAAGTTGACCTCAAAATCTCCGTTCCGAGAGCGTTGAGCAGATGCTATCGTGCCACTATGCGCACACTCATATCGATCCTCACCGTCACATACATCATCGCCACCACTGCCCAGGTTGCCACCGCTCAAGACCGTTACGGTGGCAGCTCAAAGGATCTCGTTCCTGTAAGTCCAAAAGAGGGGTGGAAGGAGTTTGAACCCACCCAAGTGAATGAGGGCACCCCCTGGTGGAGTGACGTGCTGATGTGGGTACCGAATCGGGTCTTGGATTTCATAGATATATTTCGCGCAGACGTCGGTGTGGGACCCTCGTTCGGCGCGGTTGTTCGGGTAACAAAATACGGGCAGGTGGGGTACCGACAGATGGCTCCCGCATCTCTTCGAGTCGGTGACTTCGGTCGACAACTCCCTCTCATGGTCGAATCAAGTAACGAGTTTGGGGTAGGACCAGCATACGTTGAGTCCGCTGACCGAGAGATCTGCGCAGGAGAGATCGGCCTTGGCGGCGATCTACTGGTTGCTGGAGCCTATGCGGGAATCTGCCTCGATGAGGTCGCCGATTTCATCGGCGGAATCTTCTTTATAGACTTTAAAGAGGACGACCTGTAGAAGATTTGCGGTGAACAACATCCTTCGTCAGATCGAGCTCCTTTTTAAGCGGCGCAACACCCCTGCCCGGCCGCGACGTGTTCGAGCGCGTCGGGTGACTTCACGCACCACGCCCCGAGAGAACGATCCTTTTCTCTTCGAGGTCTGGGTGAAGCTCCGTCAGGAATATTTTCCCGATAGAGACGAACTGGACACATACCAGGTCCATTGGAGCTCACGTCGACAGAAGCGCGTCCTCGCCTCATGCAACATCCGGCAACGGAGAGTGGTAGTCGCGCGAGAGCTCTTCGAACCAAGCGCCTGCAAATGGATTTCGGCGGTACTGTACCACGAGCTGTGTCACGCCGTGATCGGCGAAGGGGTCCACCTCAGTGGGGGCAAGCGCCAATGGCACGGAGCGCAGTTTCGCGAACTGGAAGCGCGGCATCCTGACATCCCGGCGCTTAACAGTTGGATCCGTTCGGGTGGCTGGGCTATGGCCGTCAGAAGCAATAGAACCAGGACAGCGTGGAACGCCCGTCGAGGTGCTCAAGCATCGTAGAGGAGACGCACCTCCCCCTGATTATAAGTTTCGAGTACGATAAGACATGATCTCGCGGCGCACGTTCTTAAGAAACGCACTTCTAGGCTCCTCTGGTGTCGCTGCCGGCCTTGCCCTCAACGATCTCCGCCCCGATGGCTACACCGGCTCGCCAATCCTTGAGGAGCAACGAATCGAGATCGTCGATCTCCCCCCGGCGTTTCAAGGTTATCGAATAGGGTTTCTGACCGATATCCATCTAGGTGTCTGGGTTCCTCAAGCCTGGCTCATTGATGCACTTGAGACTCTCCAGCGAAGCAAGATCGATCTGCTCATTCTCGGGGGTGACTATATCTACGTAAACGCGGCTCGAGCATGGCAGACTGCCGGAGCGATTCGAAATTCGGATTACACGTTACTTTCCCGTCCCGACACGGCCGCTGCAATCTATAGAGATGTTGGAACCATCATCTCACGCGCGTCCTTTCCCGATGGAATAGTCGGCGTAGTTGGAAACCACGAACATTGGAATTTTTATCCGTTCTTCATCGAAACGATGAGAGGCTTTCCAGCGATCAAGCTACTCATCAACGAAGAACACTCTATCTCGCGCAAAGGAGAGCATTTGCACATCTTTGGCGTCGATGATTATGTGACTGGCATCCCCCTACCACCCCCGCCGCGAAAGCGCGCGAAGAACGAGTCTCGCCTCATCATTAGTCACAATCCCGATTACATTCCAGCTCTCCTCCAGCACAACAGCGATCCGTTCGACTTCGCGATGTGCGGACACACCCACGGTGGGCAGATTCGCCTTCCACTGGTTGGAGGTCTCCTCATTCAGATACGAGATGAGCGGTTCATGGCTGGCCTCGCAACCGTAGACAAAGGGTCCGTCTACACCTCCCGAGGGCTTGGGGTCGTAGGATTGCCGTTCCGATTTAACTGCCCGGCAGAGATCACAATCTTTGAGCTTCAAGGGGCCTAGGTGTCACAGACGCAGCTAACTATCTGCAATCACAGTATTATTACACACATCGCCTGCGAACTCCCTTCGTAAATAAGTTCGCTTTGGCCTACAGGATAGCCCCCATCTCTTTACTTCCCACCACCTTTTTTGCTAGAAACCACAGGTCTTTAGTCAAACATAAGATGTTTGCAGTTATTGAATGTTCCTTATTCCGGAACGAAGTTGAGGCTTGGATTTGAAATGGTAGTTGGAGCTATGAACGACGAAGTTGATTCTGACAGAGCAGGAAGCAAAGCACGCAGTTCTGAAGGAGTCGCAAGTGAGGGCGCAGCACCTGCACCTCGTTCGCGCGAGCCGCGTGGCGCAGTAGCAGAGGGCGATCGTGCTCGAGCTGGCGCTATGGAAGTTGTCGTATCGCACAACATCGAGAAGGCGATGAAGATCCTCAAGCGTAAGCTCATCAAAGAAGGACTCTTCAAGGAGCTCAAGGCTCGCAAGTACTACGAGAAGCCCTCTGAGCGTCGCAAGCGCAAGGAGAAAGAGTCTCGCAAGAAGCAGAGAAAAGAAGAGGCACGTATGAAGAAGGGTCCAGGATTGATGTAATCCGACTCGACTTCACGTCGTCGAAAAAAAGGCCCTTCACGGGCCTTTTTTCATATCTCCGTTCTGAATCCGCCATGCGAAAAAACTACAGTTCTTCACCCTACCCCTTGGCGCTTATGCTCTCTTGAGGTTATTTTCAGAGAGTGAAAATCCTCTCCCGATACGTACTTAAAGAGATCGCCTCCTTTTTTGCGATTAGTCTTCTTACCTTCACCGGCCTCCTGCTGACGATTCGAATGTTGAGACTCACCTCTTTAATTGTAAATAGGGGGGTCGAATTCGGTCAGATCGGAACGGTCTTCATCGCGATCATACCAACCTTCCTCGAGATAGCGCTGCCGATGTCGACCCTTCTAGGTGTAATGCTCGCTTTCGCTCGCCTGTGCGGCGACTCGGAGGTAATCGTGATGCGCGCGAGCGGTATCAGCCTTCTTCGATTCATCGCTCCCCTCTCGCTTTTCGCGGCCGTCGTTGGCGGCAGCGGCCTCTTTGTGTCATGCGTGTTGAGGCCATGGGGATTTGCCACCCTATCGACAGCACTTTTTGATATCGCTCGCTCAAAGAGCACCTCCGGTCTTACGGAGGGGGTGTTCAACAAGATAGGTCAGCTCACCCTCTATGCCGAGAAGATAGACTATCGGACCGGAGACCTCTCCAAAGTTATCGTGGATGACAAACGCGACGACGCTCAACGCAAGGTAGTGATAGCCAAAAAGGGAAAGATAGTCGCTGATGAGGCAACAAAGACCCTCTCCCTCCTCTTAGGAGATGGCGTAGCTCACGAAACTCAGGATGGCAAATACAGTCGCACGGAGTTCGTATCAAACAGTCTAAGCGTAAACCCGAGCGAACTTCGGGACGACTCGAAAAAGGGCGTTACAGCACGAGAATTGCAGGGCCCTAAGCTTCAAGAGACCATTGATTACTACAAGCAAACCCTCCGAAACTCTGAAGGGGATGACCTTGAGGTCTACGGAGAGACGCTGACACGCAAGGAGCTTTTAAAAAAATTCAGGCGAGCGAAGATAGAATACGGACAAAGACTCTCACTGCCATACGCATCGGTAGTCATGGCCTTCATCGGGATGGCACTCGGCATCATGTCTCCTAGAACTCAACGCACATGGGGCGCCGGGTTCGCCGCAACCCTTGGTCTCGTCGTGTTCATCGCCTACTACTCGGTATTCTCAGTTGGAGTCGCACTGGCTGATAGCGGGGCGTTAAAGGTATGGATAGCGCTATGGGCGCCTAACGTATTCGCCTCGGCGGTCGCAATCCTACTCGTTCATCGCATAGGAACCGAGCGATGGCAGTCGGCCTCAGAAGGGATCCTCGGGTTCTTTGTGCGACTGAGCTCCGTTGTAAAAGGGAGACTGGTACGGTCATGAAGATCCTCCACCGATATATCCTCTCCCTTCTCATTAAGAACTTTGCGATCGGTCTTTCTACCTTCGTATTCTTATTCCTGATGGTCGATTTTTTTGATCGCTTCGACAATGTTCTTCATGAGAAAGCGTCCATAGGGCTTATCATCCAATACTTTCTCTGCCGAATTCCGATGATGATCACCCTCATGCTCCCTGTAGCCCTACTCTTCTCCACCCTCTTTACCTTTGGTCTTCTTGCTAAGAGCTCAGAGCTTACCGCCATGAGAGCAAGCGGTGTCACCGTCGTCTGGCTTGCTCGACCACTCATCATCATGGGAATTCTATTGTCCGGCTGCTCCTTAATCCTCGGCGAAGTTGTCGTACCTTTCTCCGAGCGTCGCCAAAAAGAGCTCTATAACATCGACATCAAGAAGAAAGATAAAAAAGGGGGATACAACCAAACCGATTTTTGGTGGAGGCACGGCTCCCATTTCTACACCTTTGATCTCTTCGATTCGCGGACGAACTCAATTACCGGCCTCTCCGAGTTCGACATAAACGAGAGCTGGCGGGTCATTAAGCGAACCGACGCTTCGTCGGTAAGCTGGATCGCCAAGGGACTCGGATGGAATATGAAGGGCGTGACGGAGTATCACCTCGACAGCGATCCAGTCGTCATCGAGTCAATCAATCAACTCCCCCTCGTTATCCCTGAGATTCCGAGCGATTTCTACGACGTCCGAAACGATCCGAGCACGATGAGCTTTTCCGAGCTCCGTAAATTCATTAAAAAGTTGAGTCGCAACGGTATCTCGACCACACAATACCTACCCGACCTCTACAGCAAGATAGCGGCGCCCTTCATCATCGTGATAACCGGACTTCTCGTCTTGCCATTCACCCTTATACCAGCGCGCTCAGGGAGCATGGCTTTAAGCTCTTTGGCGGCGATTGGGATCGTCTTTACGTATTATGCCGTCGACTCCTTTAGCATCTCGATGGGACGCGCAGAGCTCCTGCCAGCATTCCTGGCCGCATGGTCCGCGAATATCGTAATGGGGATAGTGGCTCTCGTACTGAATCTAGGCTCTGAGGCACCCCGTTAGTGCCGCTGGTTTACGTGTAAGAGCATCGTATCAACTGTTTCAGTAAGAGTGCCTACGGAGTTATCCACGATGATCGCTCCCTCGGCAGGTTTCATAGGAGCGATATCCCTCGTGGCGTCGACCTCATCGCGTCGAGCAAGCTCGGCCGCGATAGTCTTAACATCTCCACGTTGCCCATGCTGGGCCATCTGCTGGCACCGCCGTGAAGCACGAACTGTGAGATCCGCAGTAACAAAAAATTTAATCGCTGCGTCGGGAAAGATAACGGTCCCCATATCACGCCCCTCGGCGACGACACTCATAGGAGCGAACGCGTCGCGCTGAATCGGCTTAAAGTGATCTCGAACAGAGGGGAGTTTAGCCACAAGTGACGCCAGGCGAGTGTTCTCTTGGGTGGTAAGCTCGTGCTCTTTTATATCTCCATCCACCAAGACCTGAGTCCCCTTCTCGGCACTGTATTGGAGCGTAACGGAGTGCTGGGTGAGCAACTGACCAACGGAGTCGTTCGAGGACGGGTCGATCCCGGAAACGCTCACCAACCACGCCGTGGCTCGATACAGAAGACCAGAATTCAGGTGTGCATAACCGAGGCGCTCGGCAAGAAGCCTCGCAAGGGCGCTCTTCCCGGAAGCCCCAACCCCATCGACGGTAATAACGATCCTTGCTCCTTGCATGCGCACTCCCAACGAACCACGTAACCGCGACAAGGGTACCACAGCCAGAAACCCTGTGACTACGGCAAGCCAAAAGGTACAAACTCTATCCTCACCCCTTGTCCTTTCAGTAGAACGCCCACACACTATAGACTGGCGAGGCGGAAAGGAATGCGTTCCGATGTGACTTTCGATAGCAGGTCCGTGGCTTTGCACGGGGCTCCGAGAACCTGAAAATCACCGTACTACGGACACACCCCTCACCGCCCTGCGCCACCATGCTGTGGGGAGAGATTGGGAGAAAAAGCCCCCTACAAGGGGTGTATTAGGTGATTTTCCTAGTTATTAAGACCAATTTCAGCCTTCCAGGCATCATTATAAGTAGGTTAGTGGATAAATAGCTGGGAATCGTTAAGGTTTCCGTATGACTGCCGACCGTTCATTAAAGACTAGCGCTGTCTGTGGAACCACTATGAAGAGGCGCCCTCAAGATGAGGATCAAAAAGCGGTCCAGTTTCACCGCTCTCTAGAACCAAATGAGAGCGAATTAGGGATCGTGCTCTCAGGAGGCGGCGTTCGAGCTGCCTATCAAGCCGGAGCCTTGAAAGCCCTCGGCCAAGTTATTGGCAAGGATCTCGATCGAACCTCCATCATTCTCGGAAGTAGTATCGGTGCCGTCAACGGACTCGTCGTCGCGGCGGGCCTTAAAACCGGCTTTACCCACTCTACGCAGATGCTCGATGATCTGTGGCGCGAGAGAACCTTCGCAAACACTTTCTCCGGTACGCGAGCACGCGCGTTCCTTCGAGCGATCCGAATCGCAGCTCAACAGTACCTTGCTCCTGGACCACACGGATCTTCATTCACCCTGTTCGATCCAGAACCCCTTCGCCAGAAATTAGACGCTGCGATTCAGGCAAATGGTGGACTCACCCCAGAAGGTCGAGCCGCCACCCTCAAGTCTGTAGGAGTCATGACGACACTCGAGGGGGAGATGAGAAAACCCCTCCTTTTCTTGAGCTCGCATCAACAGATCCCCCAAGAGCAGATGGTGGGAACCACCTTCGATGTGTGTTACGTGAACGAGCTCACTGTTAAGCACGGATTCGCTTCAGCGGCGCTCCCGTCGATCCTTCCACCCGTAGAGATCGATACCGAACGCGGCCGGGTTAGACTCGTAGATGGAGGGATATCACAGAACGTCCCCGTTGACCCAGCGGTTCGACTTGGCGCTCACCGCATCATCATCATCGATATCTCTGGACGTTCGTGGTGGTTCGATCGATACGGCGAGCCTCACGACACCCGTCCGACGTGGGAGGTTCCGGCCGAGTCAGACACATTTTGCCTTCGACCCCCTCAAACACTCACGATTCGAAACCAGAGCGCTCTGGGCCCACTCCTAAACGCGGCTGTTGGAGGCTCCCATAAACGGTTTATGAACGCGTGCGGCGCTCTATGGCCCCTCTTCACCCTCGTCAAAGCAAAACTTGGCGAGGAGCTCGCCTACGAGGTAATGTCCTACGGCGCTCTCGATCCCGAATACGCAAATGCCCTGATGGAACAGGGCTACCACGACACGGTCGCCATCATACGGCGCCGCCCACGACAAAAACTCTTCTACGAGCACGAAGAGGAACAGCAGAAGACGGCCCCAAAGGTTGTAGACGAGTCCTCGCCCCTCCTCAGAGCGTAACAACACGAACGATTGGTGAGGCATTTCCAGGGCGCAGGGATACCCGCACCCGGCAAAGCAACCACCGGCATCTCAAATCAAGCAGGAAGAATACACGCCGCGGCGGACCATAACTTCTTAAATAGGTGCTCCGAATGAGAACATCGTCTGCA
>JBIIEK010000177.1:0-6271 GCA_044237895.1 Bdellovibrionota bacterium | reverse complement strand
CCCTACCAAGGCGTAGAGAGTGAAATAAGGTTCGGTCCCCTTCAAACACTATCGATGCGGTGACCTTGCCAAGGGGCAGCTCCTTCGCCTCCGTCTTTTCTTTGTTGAGGAAGGAGCGGTAACGGAGATCTCCAATGGTAGGAAGGAGCACGAAGTGTTCTCCAATTCTCTTTACGAACAGCCCCACTTCTTCACCGCTGAGCTCGCTAGAGCCGAAAGACTCGCGCACCTTGGAGTCTTTAATCTCTAGTGTGTTCAATATCGCGCGCCATCGATCCTTGTTTTGAAGTTCCGGAGGAAGTGGTTTAGTTAGCTGATCTATGAATCGAAAGGTTACGGAGTCTGGTCCAACTCCGTCCGCATATCCGTCGGATAGTACGAGAGTTTCCAAGTATACTTTTTTGGAAAGTAGCTCGCTAATGCTAAAGGTCGCTTGTATCGAGGGGAAGGTGAGTTTCGGTTCACCTTTCTCGTTAATTCGCACATTAGTGGCTCGTCCTGAGAGGGTTAGAAACGAGATTGCGAAGGTGTCGTACTCAATTGAGCATTCAGGGCAGGAGGCGACTACCTCTTCCTCCAACGATTGAAGGATCTCACCGATGAGGTATTCTTTCAGCAATACCACTCCGATCCCGGCCGAGATGCCAAGGATGAGCCCGAGAAGGGCGAGCAGATTTCCTGATAAGCGCTTCATGCTGATGGTGTACCGCCCGCCGCGAATGGAACTCCGTTAAGGAAACCAGGCAAAAATCTATCCGTATCGAAACACCGAAGAACAACCCAAATCCGCTTTCGCGGCTGGGATGGATTGCGCCCCACTTCCTGCATAGGGTTTTACTATCTCTAGCGTCAAACTGGAACCCTTCGATGGAGAAGAAATGAAGGATAACCATCTTAATCTCTTGGATTATCATCTTCTGTACGCAGGGTATCCGGTGCCGCCGATAGCCCCTAGGGGTGGGTGCGGTGCGAACGCGGTGGGTGACCAATCAAAAGGTGCCGGGATTAGCGCCCTAACACGAAGATCGTAGGAACCTTTCCAATCGTCGTCCCTAACGCTTTCCAGTCCTTAACGGTGAATACGCGAATGGACTCCGTATCGGTGGTGAGTGCGGAAGCAACGCAGATCTTAGTCTCTGGACGACACGTTGAGAGCAGCTCCTCGAAGAGTCTCTGATTCCGATACGGTGTATCCATGACGATCTGAGTTTCATTTGAGGTGTACAGGTCTCGCTCGATCTGTCCGATAGTTTTTCTTCTCTCGTCGTCTTCGATGGGCAGATATCCAACAAACCGCCACCGCTGTCCATTGAAACCAGAGGCCATGAGGGCGAGGATCATCGAACATGGGCCAACGAGGGGATGTACCTGAGCACCAAGCTCGTGCGCAAGGCGCACAAGGTCCGCTCCAGGGTCGGCGATCGCTGGGCACCCAGCCTCTGAGATGAGGCCGATGTCATGCCCTTCACGGAGTGGATTTAATAGCGGAGCGACCTCTTCGCGGGATGTATGTTCGTTAAGACTGCGAATATTGATCTCTCGAATGACCCGGTCTGGACACACTTTTTTGATGAAGTGGCGTGCCGTCTTCTCCTCCTCAACTACGAAATATGAGAGGCGTGCCACTAATGAGTTAATACGGGGAGGAAGCGAACTATCGATCTCCACATCTCCCAGGGTGGTAGGGATGAGGTAGAGCCCTCCCAACCGTGAGGTGGCAGAGGAATTCATCGTTACTCTCTGACCGCGACGTCTGCGGTGTGTTTCCACGCGTGATACGAGCTTCTGACGAATGGTCCTGATTCAACGAATTTGAATCCCCGTTTCATGCCCTCGTTCTCGTAGTCTTTAAATTCATCTGGGGTGATGAACTCCTTCACGGGGAGCTGCTTTTGAGTTGGGCGGAGATACTGACCGATCGTCATAACATCGATGCCGATGGCTCGAAGGTCGTCCATAACCGCGAGCACTTCGTCACGGGTTTCACCGAGCCCCACCATGATACCGGTTTTCGTAATGACGGATGGATCTATCTCTTTCGCCCATCGGTGAATGGAGAGCGAGCGAATATATCCGGCACCAGGGCGAACTTTTTTATAGAGACGGGGAACGGTTTCGATGTTGTGGTTGAGGACGTCTATTTTGGCCCCGAGGATAGTTTCAAGGTCTTCACGGGTTCCTTTAAGGTCTGGAATGAGAAGCTCCACCTTACAACCCGGCGCGTGAGTGCGGATTGCGGTTACTGTTTTAAGGAAGTGTTGTGCTCCGTTATCGGCCACATCATCTCGATCCACCGATGTGATAACCGCGTGTTTAAGGCCAAGTTCCTTAACCGCTAGTCCAACGCGTTCTGGCTCAAACGGATCGAGAGCTTGCAGGGTCTCTGAACTTCCTTTCTTTACCGAGCAAAAATGACACTTTCGAGTGCACAGTTCGCCCATGATCATAAAGGTAGCAGTGTGGTGAGACCAGCACTCCCCGATGTTGGGGCATTGAGCCTCCTCGCACACCGTATGGAGCTTCAATGTCTTCACGATCTTCTTGGTCTCAAGGTACTCCGGAGAGCCCGGTGCTCGCACCTTGAGCCAAGAGGGTTTAACGATGGTCTGAGCGTTGCGAGGAACTTCTACCGCCATACGAGGGACCTTGTTAGTACACTACCTATACCAAAAACTTACGCCATGAGCAGCGCAGGCATTTCAAGAGCGTCCTTGAAGTGCTTGAGGAATGTGCTCGCCATAACGCCGTCGATGATTCGGTGATCGACAGAAACGGTTGCCTTCATGACAGAACCGATAACGATCTGCCCATTCTTTACAACAGGCTGCTCCTTTACCGCGCTCACGGCAAGGATTCCACCCTGACCTGGGTTGATAATTGCGGTAAAGCTTTCCACGTCGAACATTCCCATATTCGATATGCTAAAGGTTCCGCCTGAGAGGTCTGTCGAGCTCGGTCGACCAGCGCGAGCACGGTCAATAGCTGCCCGAGCCTCGAACACCACATCCTTCAGCGAAAGCGCATCCACCTCTTTAAGAACTGGAATGAGCAAGCCATCTGGGATCGCAGTAATAATACCAACGTTGATCTGAGCAGGCTGATAGAGCTGACCGTTCTTCATCGCTGCATTTACGCGTGGCTCGTGCTTCAGGCCGTAAGCAACGGCTTTGATCACGAGGTGATTCATGCTGATACCCTTATACTCGGCACGTTCCTTAAGAACTTCGCGGAGTCGCATAGCCTCGCCCATGTCTACCGACGTAGTTACATAGAAGTGCGGTGCGGTTGTAACGCTCTCTTGCATACGACGGGCGATCGTCTCTCGCATCTTTGATAACGCGGTGTACGAACCAGCAGCCTGGCCTTGGTCAACAGTGCTCAACGGAGTAGGGGCAGCTGGAGTTGTTGCCGGCTGATAGGCTGGAGCCGCGGAGCCTCCGCCAGCGGCAGCTTCCACGTCCCGGCGAACGATTCTGCCGTGTGGGCCCGAACCCTGAATGGATGAAAGGTTAACCTGGAGTTGCTCAGCCACGCGCTTAGCAAGCGGACTCGCTTTGATTCGCTCCTCGCTCGATACAACGCTTAGGGGAGCTGCTGGAGCTGATGTCTGCTGTGGAGCGACGACTGCTGCTTTCGGTGCTGCCGCTGGAGCCGAGGTAGTTGCTGTCGGAGGGGGTGTCGTGGCTGGGATAGTAGTAGCCGCGGACGCTGAACCGGCGCCTACAGATTCTCCGGCAGCTCCGATAACTGCGATAACTTCTCCTACCTTTGCGGTGGATGACGCTGGGATCATGATCTTCAATAACGTACCGTTAAAGAACGATTCAATCTCAAGATTAGCTTTATCTGTCTCAACTTCTGCTAAGATATCGCCACGGGAAACCTGTTCTCCCTCTTTCTTTTTCCAGGTAAGGATCTTACCCGAGCTCATGGTATCGCTAAGTTGTGGCATCTTTACGTCAGTAGCCATTGATATCCCTCTCTATCCTAAATGATTCCTTGGAGCCCCGATTTATAGTCTACCTTGAGCCAATTGTACAAACCGGGAACCTTTGTTTTCTGTACCCCACAACATGGGTTGAAAGTTCGTTGGTAAGTGAGGTACAAAGCGGGTCCGATTCGATCGGGTAGTTCTCGTTTATACGGGCGCACATTGCTCAAGTATGCGCTCTAAAACAATAGAGAAGTAGTTGAAAAGATTGCTAAAGTGATCTTTCTGCAGCGTTTGGTAAGCAAAGCTTCCTGTAGGGGCTGGCGGACCTTACGTAATCGGGCTATCACGATAGCCCGCTCGTAGTCGTTTGAGCACAGAATTCTTGAAGTATGTACCGTAGTAGCCTACCGGAAGAGATGAACGTTGTAGAGAAAGACCTCCCCCTTCGAGAAGTTTTGGAGGGCCAAAATGGAGACAATACTTCTCCACTGAAGGTCGCAAAAAGCTCTGCAGTTGCGAATGGAAACGGAAAAGTTTCTCGTGCGCCAGCGCTCCGCGAGCCACGACCGCTTTCTGTAATGGAAGTGCGGAAGTTTATCAGCGATCGTTCACAAGCTTTGCAAGCCTTCATAGATCCGCTTGAGGACGAGATTCGCAGAGCAGGGAAATATCGAGTTCGCGCTCGTCGTGCCAACCCAGCCTCAGTGTCAAAAGTTGCGGAGCTCGTGCTCTCGGTCGTGCGACAAGTTACCCACAAAGAGACAGGACTCTTTTCTCTGGATCCTAATGTGCCGCTTCTGTTGAGCACGCTTTACGCTGGCTCGGTAGAGGCATCGATCGTCAGTGGTCTCGTTCGGCGCGCGCAGTCTGCGCTTACCGCGATCGCGATGGATGAAAGAGAGGCCCTCTCATCGGGGCGAAAAGCTGAAGGACGTGGTTCCTGGGAGTACGACATAGGACGTGAGCTCGATGAGCTCACCATGCTCCTCAAGTGGTACGTGCGTCGAAAGATAAGCCTCTCAGGAATTGAAATAGATACTCTCACCCACGGGGTCGCTCACGAGGGCGCCGCGCATTTCGATCACGAAGAACACGATGCTCTCTTTGGGTTTGAAGTTCTCCATGACCATCAGGTTTTCGGGGCGAAGGGGTGTTTCGTTACGAGCGGGTTGCGTCTTGTTGGGCACGATGGTCAGCCCCTTTGGCTTCGCGTATCTGTGCGATGGAATGGGGCTCCTGTCGCGGTCCGACAGGAGTGGTCAAGTTGGACCGACCCAGGTGGTTCAGGGGCCTTTGAAGTGGTTCCGGATAACTCTCCTTTCTGTTCTCTCGTTCCGATCAGGCCGAACGCGCAGCGTCTTGTCATCGACGACATCAGGGCATTTGTTCCCTATGCCGCGTTGGATCTCCCGTCAGGGCGTTGTGATGTGGAGCTCGTGGTTTCCGTAGTTGATAACGACGGTCGTGAGATCGTTTCTGCGGCTCGACCTGAGAGTATCTGCATTCCGCGTCGTGAACTCGTTGGGTTTCACGTGCCAGCCCCTCATTCTGTAGGCATGTGGCCGCACGATGTGGTTTCGGGCGATAAGATATCAGAGTTGAGCGTTACGACGGGATACAAGGTTGTCGCAGGTTGGGAGAGAAGGACGATCTCGGTGCAATTCGATCTCTCGCTCTTCATGCATGCCGGCGAGAGCGTTCTTCTCGAGTGTCGCTTCATTAACGATAAGGGGGAGATCGTCGAGCTCTCATCGCTTGGAATCCCCTACGTCGCGTCGGAACTAAACGTCCCAGTAGAGTCGGTTTCGTCATATCGCTATCGAAGAATCCTTCATCCGAAGGGGGCGTGGTCTCATTATCGCGGCCTTTGCATCGATATCCCGGTAGAGTTTTTGCTCCTCAATCCAGGCTCCCATACGATGACGTGTGAGGTGGTGATCGTTTCCTCAGACGATAGGATTCTCTGTGGTGATATGGGAGTCGTCTCCCTCAATGTTTCGGGAGATGCTTCTGCCGCTCGTTCAGAAAGCTCCGATAAGGAGAGGGAGAGTGGCATCGCCAAGACGATAGAATTAGAATCAATAGAGGTTGATCCGGCGTGGAGTTTTGGGGGCGAGGAAGGCGTTCGCGTTCAAGCTACCTTCTGCCCTGCTAATTCCTCAAAACAGTTAGCCGATCTTGCGGCCGGTCGATTGGGAGAGCTGTTCTCACCGTATCGGGTGGAGATATCGATTGAACGAGAGGATGGACACCTCCTTCTGCAGGCGTTCTCTGACGTGCTGGGAATGAGCTTCAAGCCCGTGACTCGAGGAGTGTGTATTGAAGGCCACTCAGGAT
>JBIIEK010000108.1:0-9845 GCA_044237895.1 Bdellovibrionota bacterium | reverse complement strand
CGTGAGGAATTGCTTGGTTGGTATTTTGGCCCGGAGGTTCAACGGGCAAACGCTAAGATTCGCCTCTTTGTGCGAGTTCGAGCGCTCAGTTTGAACGGAGAGGTACTTCTCTCCGAATCAAAGGAATTCTTTGTCCGTCCCCTTGGAAGTGCGGGGCGACAGGTTGTTGAAGTTGGCGCGATAGCACCTCGAATAGTTGATATCGTTGCTCACACATATGTGCAAACTCCCCGACTATCGTGTCGGGCGTTGATCAATATCCCTCACGGTCGATACCTCGAAGAGGGGGTAACCGTTGTTGCCTCTCTCGTTCAAGGAGCGAGCGCTCCATTAAAGATATTCAAGCACCGACTCGCGTCGCAGCAGACCGCCGCCTGGGTGCGTCAGCAAATGGGGCTCAGCCAGGTGCCAGTTGAATTTGAATACACCCTTCCGGATCCTAGGCAGGAAGATCTCAAAGTGGAGTTCTCCTTAATCTCGGCCTACAATGAGACGATTCACTCTGTGCAACAGGGTATTCGAGCAGTTGGCATCCTCGCTGACGCGCAAGGCACGGCAGCAGCCGGTAGTGTTGAAGAAGCGATAAGCGTGCTTTCAACCAGCGATCTCCTATCCGTAAATGAGCAAGATACGGAGCAAAGGTCCCCCGCTAAGGGGCTTTTATCGTGGTTTAGACGCTAGGCGTCATCGGAAAAATCCATGGGGCCACTGTTGGGTGCTATGAGGGATCGCTTCATCAGCCCTGGGCGTCATTGTTTGTGGTGTCCCCGCATCGGTTGCTTAAAACTTTAAACGGAAGCCCGACGGAGCCCTCTGTCACCGCTGTGCGGGATTTTTCTTAGTGTTTCGTTTTAAATCTTTAGGACTCTTCTCTGGCTTCCCTGTACGAGGCGTCTCGGTTGTGGGAGCGCGGGGTGGTTGTGAACATTGAAAAGGCTGCCCATGCATCCACGCATGATAGGAGGCTCGAAGCATCCCATCGCATTGCAAACAGCTGCCGACATCTTGGAAAACGATCGGCACCGGGTGTTTGCATCGTGTGCACATGCCGACAAAGTTTGAACGATTGGGTTGAAGCATTCCAAGGAAGAGAGCGCTCACCAGCGTGAAGGTAACTCGAAAGAGTTCCCCCTCGTTGTCGGGGGGTAGGGCTAGGGCGCCATAGACTCCAATGAGTCGCGCGAGGATGAGCGGAGCGGCAACAAAGATGATCATTTGCTGCTCCCACCGTTGGACCTTTATCCAAGGGTTTCTCGAGAAGAGTTCTCTATCCTCCTTCGATTGAGAGTGGGCGTCTCTGAACTGTTTGATGACTGATGGAACGAGGATCAGAAGTACGATTGTGGCCACGGCTCTTGGAAGATTAAAGACGAGCGCCAGTTTGAGCGCCACACCGAGTCCTACGAACGCGAATACGATTAAGGGAAGGAATGAAGTCGATTGCTCAACGGTCCGAAGGTGAAAATTACGGAGTTTTGATAGGCTGACGTGGAGTGAGTGTTGAGCCAAAAAAGGGAGGATGACGGCAGCATGTAAGACGGCTATCTGAATGGCGAGATCTCCGGGAATTCGAGGGGTTGTGAAGATGGTAATAAGGGGATCAAGGGGGAGCGAAAAGAGTAGTATCTGCCAGAGAAGGTGGGTTCGAGCGTGCGGGCCTTTTCGCACCCGGGGAGAAGATTGGTTGGATTTTAATCGCTGTAGTAGTACCTTCACTAGGTAGTCTCACCCGGACCGAGTTATGAATAAAAACGCAGCCCCTTTACAATCAGCTGATGTATATCTCTCGGTCTCTGACGCGACGCGCATAATAAACGATACCTTTGAAGTTCAATTTCCGCAGCTTCTTTTCCATGGTGAGATCTCGCAGTTAACCATCGCTCAGAGCGGACATCTCTATTTTACTGTGAAAGATCAAGGGGCTCAGCTCTCTTGTGTCATGTGGGCTGGGGTTGCCCGGACTCTGAGGTTTAGGCCGGTAGCCGGTCTGGCCGTACGGTGTCACGGTCGCCCGAACATCTACGCGCAGAGTGGTCGATTCCAGATAGTTGTCCAACGGATGCTTGAGGATGGAGAGGGTGAGCTTCAACGCAGGTTTCTTGAATTAAAGGATCGGCTCGATCGGGAAGGGTTCTTCGCATTTGATCGCAAGCGGGCATTGCCCTTCCTTCCAAAAGCAGTTGGGTTAGTGACGTCAAAAAGTGGAGCCGTTCTCCACGATATGATGGTGAAAATTCGCGAGAGATATCCCGCGATGGTTGTGTATCTGGCTGAGACGCGAGTGCAGGGAGATGGTGCGGCTGAGGAGATAGCGGCAACGATACGGAGACTCGATGAAGCAAATCTGGTCGATGTTATCATCGTCGCACGGGGCGGTGGATCTCTTGAAGACCTTTGGGCGTTCAATGAAGAGGTGGTCGTAAAGGCTGTTTTCGCAGCCTCTGTTCCTGTTGTTTCCGGAGTAGGCCACGAAACTGATACAACGCTCTGTGATCTGGCGGCAGATGTGAGAGCTCCGACTCCAACCGCTGCGGCGGAGATGGTTGTGCCTAAAGTTAGTGATCTGTTGGTCCGAGTCGCCGAGTTAGAGCGGAGGCTGCTCGATACTGATCGGTGGCTGCAGCCGGTGGTGCAACGGGTGGATGAACTCTCTTTGCGACTTGATACTCGTGCGGGTGCGATTCTTGCCGAGGCTCGTCTTCGAATCAAAACGGCGGAGGCGAAGCTGGCGAGTATTCGGCCCGATAAGGTGTTAGAGCTTCTTCGGGGCAGGGTTGAGCTCTTTCATGGCAGGCTCTTCAGAATGGGAGTTGTGGCGACACAAAGCTTGCAAAGCGGTGTTCTTGAGTTGAGAGAGCGATTAAAGAGAGCGCTTCCGTTAGAGAGAGTTCAACAAAATAGGGGTATCATTGACGGGCTCTATTACCGCGTAGGTGTTGGGGCTCGACGTTCGTGTGAGGCCGCGAGCGAGGCTGTAAAAGGGCTAGAGCTGCGTTTGTCGTCCCTCAATCCCGAGAGGGTTCTTGAGCGCGGTTACAGCATCGTTACGGTGAATGGTATTCCTGTTCGATCGGTTGATGATGTAAAGGTTGGCGCAGAGATTGAAGTTTCAATAATTGATGGAATAGTAACTGGAGCGGTCACTGGTCGCTCAAAGGAGAAGAGATGGCAAAGTCAGTAAGTGGAAAAGAGGAAGTAAGTCTTGAAGGTCTTTTAAGTGGCGCGGTGTCGGCGGAGCACGTTGAGGCTCTCAGTTTCGAGCAGGCGCTTAAGCTCCTTGAAGAGGTTGTTGTCTCCGTTGAAAGTGGAAATCTACCCCTCGATAGAGCTATCGGTTCATACGAGAAGGGGAGTCTCTTGGTGAAACAGCTTCGAGCCCTTCTCTCGGGGGCAGAAGAGAAGTTGCGACTTCTGAATCAGGCGTAGGTACGATCGCCGCGGGATTCTGCGAATCACGTGATAATCGCGGGAACGATTGGGGGGCCGGCGACCTCGCCACGTGCGCTCGTCGCGGATTCGATGGCTGGACGGCTGATCAATGCTAGGGTGAAGCTGCGTTAAGCAGCGAGAGCGGCGCCAGCCCCTGGGCGAGAATGCCGAATCGAATACTAGCCGAAGGGGTAAAAACGAGGCCCGAGCCGGATTCGAACCGGCGAATGACGGTTTTGCAAACCGTTGCCTTAGCCAACTTGGCGATCGGGCCAGAAAGGTATCTGGAGAATCCGTTGTACCGTGCGGGAGGGAAAATATCAATAACTCACGGGCACTTGGAGGGGCCTAGGCACCGTGGGCAGGAACCCTTCAATATATTAGCCACTTATCTTTAACGGTCTTAAGGGTAAAAGAGCACCGGTTTATCCTGTTTTTACTCGAACTGCCGAAATTACTTTCTAGTGATACAACGGTATCCTTTCTGCACGGGTGGTCCTTAGTAGTGGGGACCACCCATTTTTTATCCTCAAAAACCCCACCCTAAACATCGCCAGCTCTCTTTTTAACAGTGGCTAAATTATGTAACATCGCCGTCGTAATAGTATTTTTAGTACGGATTGGTGGTCATGGCTTACGTCGTTACTCTTAACTGTTTGGGCACTAAGGATCGTTCTTGCGTCGAGGTTTGCCCAGTTGATTGTTTCTATAACATCAAGAAGCGGGCTTATAACGATAAATACGGCCGAGCTGCTAAGGGCGACGATGTCGGCATGCTCATGATCAACCCGGATGAATGCATACACTGCGGCGCCTGCGAGACAGAGTGTCCTGTTGAGGCGATCTTTGAGGACACAGGCGTTCCCGATAACCTTAAGGAGTTCGTGGCGCTCAACTCTGAGGAGACTACCTCGATGGCAGAGGCGGACCTCGATGCGGCGCGCTGTACCTCCAAGTAGTGTCCGTCTCCTCAGGCCAGAACCGAACCCGTAGACTGTACATTTTGCAGATCTGATAGCGACTTTCGGTTGTGCGCACCCGTATGGCGTGTCACTTTATTAGAGAGGCTGTGATTAAGTCGTTCGCGGGGCTTCTCAAATTTCATAAACGTAACCTTCATGTTTCTTCGAGCTATCCTCATTCTCTTTTCTTCGTTACTCCTTGGGGCACTCCCTGCACGAGCTGAGGCATCCCCCGTATTCGGTTCTAGCGAGGGATATAAGGGGACTACTGCTGACGCGTCAGAGGAGGGGCCCTTCAGCGTTCCTCCAAAACTTCGTGGGCGCGTTGATTTCTGGAAGGATGTATTCGCTAAGTACGGTAATAAGCAGGTTGTCGTCCATCATCGTGATTTCCCCCAGATAGTTTTTGGCGTGCTTGATTTTTCGGCAGAAGCTCAGACGATGGGTCCAATCGAGCTTGATCGTCACATGGATCGAGTCGAGAAGCAGACGGTCTCTGAGATGCGAGAGCAGATCCGCGCTCTCATAAACGGACAAGAGCCGAGCACTGCGTTCCAAAAGAGCTTTGTGCAGAAGATGCAACAACTGCCACAGGAAGCCCGATCGTACAAAGATTTACTTGATGAGGATCTGATTCGAACTCAAACCGGAATTCGCGAGCGGTATGCGCAGGCCATGATGCGTGCGTGGCGCTATCTTCCGGCTATGGAGCGAATATTTGTTTCAGAGTACGGCCTTCCGAAGGAGTTAACTCGCCTTCCGTTTATTGAGTCCTCATTCGACTATACGGCGTACAGTAATGTCGGAGCCGCGGGGATATGGCAGTTCATGCCTCGTACTGCGCGGGCTCACCGAATGGTTGTTGGGCGATACGTCGATGAACGACGTGATCCGATCAAAGCTACTAGGGCAGCTGCTGAATATCTTCGTTCCGCCTATCAATCTCTTGGGTCATGGCCGCTTGCTATTACCTCATACAATCATGGTGTCGGCGGTGTTCGGTCTAAGGTTCGTGCCGCCGGAACGGATGATTTGGCTCACATTGTAGAGCACCCAGAGGAGCGGTATTTTGGTTTCGCGTCCACTAATTTTTACCCCGAGTTTCTTGCTGCCGTGGAGATATTCCGTAATCATGAACGGTATTTTCCAGAGATCCCCGTCCAGCCTGCGCTGCGCCTAGCCTCGTATCCGGTGCGTTCACCGATGTCTACTACTCATGCGGCTCAGCAGCTTGGGATCTCGATTGAAAGCCTAAAGGAGGCAAACTACGCATTGCTCGATCCGGTCTGGAAAGGGAGAGCGCGGATCCCAGCCGGCTATGTCCTGCAAGTGCCCGTGCAGTACAACGACAAAATGGCTGAACTAGAGACCCCAGAGCCGCTTCATTCGAAGATAGTGGAGGTAGCGGAACATCCGAGAGATAGCGCCGTCTACACGGTGAGGCGAGGGGGGTCGGTCGAGAGGATCGCGTCTGATCATCATATGACTCCAGCGCAGCTGATGCGCCTCAATGAGATGTCCTCACGCTCGATTAAGACTGGGCAGCCGATAATCGTTGCGAATGAGCCTGTGCAGCAGGATATAAAAAAATTAACGGTCAAATCCAAAGGCACAAAAGCGAACGCCGCAAAATCAGCGCATGCGAAGCACAAAGTACGAAACGGCGAGACGCTCTTTTCTATTTCTCAGCATTATAAGTGCTCGCTAAACGAGTTAAAACGCCTTAATAGGATTAAGGGATCTCGTGTGAATGTCGGGCAGATTATCGTTATTCCGTAATCATCCCCGGGTGTGAATGGCTTGAATGAGGGTCAAGCTGTGAGTAGCCGTAGAGGTGAGGTATCTCTGCTGACGTAGCGAGCACGCTCCGTTCCACCATGTGTGAGAGTTTGCCCATTCGACGTCCCTCGGAAACGACGGCGGCTAGACTGCTCGTTCTTACCTGTACAGTTACGGACTCGTCGTGAGTCGCTTTTGCGATGGTCAGAAGAGCGTTTAGTGCACTTGGTTCGGTGAGAGCCTCGCGTGTAATCGAGGCACAAACGCCTCGAAATTGAGGATACGAGAGTCCGGTTAGCGTTCCTAAAGCCCTAAAATCATCGACTGTAAGCCGTGCTGATGGTTTCCTAGTATCGCTTTCCGTAAGGAGCGGAAGAAGTCGCGCCGCTCGTACGGTCTTATCCTCTAAGCTCTCCTCACATGGGGCCGGCGCGTAGTGAATTCGAGAGAGGGTGTCTGTCCGGGTGCGGCGATGGCTAGCACCTAACACGAAAATTTTGTAAGCGAGTTCCCTCAACGGACCGAAATCTGCAGAGATCTCTCCGGTGCGAAAGCGGTGAAGGACCTCTCTCGCCACTATGGCTCGCTGTCTATCATCAGTTTTGGGACGATCCTGTAGCACTTGATGAATCAATTTTAACGCTGAGTCTTGAAGTGTTGGTACGCCAAGTGCCTCAATGAGTAAACGGCAATACCCCCGCATAGTCGGAGAAGTGTGCTCTGAGTAGGCTGGGATATCGTGAAGTCTGTGGTCTACTGCGTTGAGCAGCTCCCCGTACAATTTTCCGTGGGGACCAGAGAGTATTAGCAAAGAAACCGCCAATCGACTCGCTTCGATTGAAGAGGGATTGTGGACCGCAAACGATGTGGCGGTTGCGAGGATCTCTGTTTTTAAAGCGGGATTAGTAGCGAGAGCGATGAGTAGAGCAGCAGAGATATCCCTGTTGGTTGATTCGAAAAGCCCAGTCGCCTGACTAAAAAGAGCCAATATTTGCAGTTGCGTCGTAGGGGAGCTCTCGCGGCTATTCGTGAGGCTATATATGGCCTCGTGTATCTGCTCTGAGGAGGGAGGGAGCTGGATAGAGCGCTCAGGGGTTAGTTCGGGTGTGGATACCATTGTTATAACCTTTAGGTTTCTTCGTCCTTGTAAAAACCTGATCTCCTTAGTCGCGGCGGCCGTGCTGCAAACGAGGGAGCCTGTAGAGATCTCGCTGGTACGAGAACCCCTTAGTAGGGGTATGGAGATAGGTGAGCGAGATGTGACCTTCGCTGGTCATTTTAAGGTCTTTTAGGCTACCTTTTTTGGGAAACCGGGCATACCACGGTAGTACGCAGCTGGTCCTTATGGAGAGTAGCTGCACTTATTGGAACTATGTATGTCGATTGATAAATTTACCGCACGCGGATTTGGTGCGAGTGGCGCCGCTAGCAGTACCTGGCGGGCCTCGCGAGATTCATACAAACCTCAAAACGTAGACCATGGAACCAGCTTTACCATGGGTGGGGGAGGCTTGCGCGGACGTGCCAAGGCTGATGATACAAGAGCGCGCGATACCTCTTCAAAAAGAGATAGCCATCTTGACGATGCGTTGGAAAAGCAAGAGAGGAGGCACGCGCGACTTCTTGACCGTGGATCGATTGTCGAGGGCGCTTCGGTGTTTAGAGCGGGTGATCGCTCCTCTTCCTTTTTCGAGCAGTACCGTGTGTTTATGGCGATCGTTGCCGTGGCGCTCTTTGGCGCGTTTCTTATTAGATGGTTTGCCTTAGGTTCCGAAGAGACTGAATGGGTCCAGGAGCGGCGCGCGGTGTTTTCTCGACATCACGCTGATTAGTGAAATTCCTGTGAGTGCTCACGCTCCGCTTAGCTTGGTGAGTCGTTAGGCTCTCGCGGTGTGCTGAAGGATGAACTCGTGAATCTTCTTTTCTAACTCTTTGTTTCCGCACGGGATGCAGTTGATATGATTAGCATCCTCTATGAGTACCAGCTTCGCGCGACCTTCGCTTGCCTTGTGAAGTTTCGATGCCATCGATGCAGGAACGATAGGATCTTTTTGTCCATGAATGAGCATCATTGGAGCGTTTATCTGCGATATTTTAAGGTCGTTGCGGAATCTGATTGGCAGAAAAGGCCATAGAGGAAGGTACGGATAGAGGTGCTGAGCCATCTCGCGCGAGTTGGTAAACGTGGCCTCTGTAATGAGCCCGGCCACCTGAGCGGTTTTGCACAGCTCCATCGCGACGGCGCCTCCCATCGAGCAGCCATACACAATGATCTTATCCGCAGGGATGTTCATTCGGTTTTGAATGAGGGCATATGCTGCTCTGGCCGCAGCGTATACGGCGCCTTCCGAGGGTTTTCCCCGGCTCTGTCCGTAGCCGGGGTAGTCAAAGGTAAAAAACGATTGGCCAATCCGTGCAAAGAGTTCGTAGTGTTCCCGAAAACGGGTGATGTTATGGCGATTGCCGTGGAGAAAGATCGCGATAGAGGAGGAGCCGTTATGAACGAAGGCTCCATCGAGATCGAGGCCGAATTCGCCACCGAATCGAATTCGTTCGTGAGCTATCGAGTCGAGGCCGCGGTGATCCTCTCTGGTGGGCTTGAAGATTAGACGTTGTTCGAGGAGTCCAAGCACGGGCGTGGGCCATAAAAAAGGAGCGTGTGATAATCACACGCTCCTTTTAGTGTATCCAGGTTATCCTTGGATGTCTCCACAAACGTGGAGGGGGCTTACGCCTCTTGAGCTTGTTCGAGACTTTGTTCAGCCTCGGCCATAGCTTCCATATTCTTCGGCCAGAGGCAGATGACGTCCTCTCCTGGAATTTGGTAGACGCCGAGCTCGTCACCATCTCTGCGGAAACCGTACCGAACAGCTCCACCGTTGTCGCGCAGCAGATCTCGAGCCGTCTTGTCCTGGCCGCTGAACCAGAGCTGTTGGTATCGCTCAAGGAGGGAGTTGTCGTCGAGAAGTTCACGATCCAGCATCGCTAAGCATCGTGTGTCGATATTTACCTCACCTAAGAGCTCGCTTGCGTCCTTCACAGCATCTGTCGCTGGAAGGGCATCTCCCTCAGGATGAACCACGATCGTGTACGCGAACGGATCGCGCTCGATTCGATAGGTTCCGCGAGTTACTGAGATAACCTTTCCACCGAATTCACGGATTACTTGGTTCTTTACCTCAGCTTGCTCGTCGATGATTGCTGCCATTTTTTCAATGAATTGGCCGTTCGCAAGCATGAACTGATCTATCAGAACGAGATCTCCACTTTCGATTGAGATCCTCTCTCTCTGATTGCCACTTTCAGCGCTTTGTCGTGGGTGACGGCGAGAATGTCTATCTCCTCCGCGACCCCTGTTTGAACGGCCACGTCCGCGGCCTCCTCGGTTAGAGTGCCTGTGATTGCCTCTGTTCATACGAGATTATTTCCTAAGTTTAGATGTAAATCGTTACACTTTGCCATCTCAGGGCGGGACGTAACGGGTTGGTCGTCGCTATTGCTAAAACACACCGTCACCGTGGAGTGCGTGTCGAATGAATCTCTGGGTTTATCGGTGTGAGTGAGTTTAGAAACTTAAACACGCGCGTGTTGCCCAGCTCGATACTTCACCACGAGTGCTCCCTCGCAAGTCAGGTGAACGTTGGCGAGGTTGCGGGTAAAGCCCCTAAATGGCTG
>JBIIEK010000214.1:0-4712 GCA_044237895.1 Bdellovibrionota bacterium | reverse complement strand
CCCTGTTGAGTATTACTTCAAGATGCCACCGGATATGTCTCAAAGAGATGTGATAGTTGTGAATCCGATGCTTGCGACGGGGAACTCAGCCGCCGCCGCTATTTCGCGTATTAAGACGATGTCGCCACTTTCAATTAAGTTCGTCTGTTTGCTCGCCTCTCCAGAGGGGTTGGAGGTCTTTACCGAAGCCCATCCGGACGTGCATGTGTACACTGCATCGATCGATGAGAAGCTCAATGAGCATGGCTATATCCTTCCTGGTCTGGGCGATGCAGGAGACCGAATTTACGGTACGAAGTAGGGGCCCCTCCATTGAGCAGCACCGTGGTATCGTTCAGGTCTAGGAGGCGCGATGTGGACGACGGGCGGGTTCGCGTCAGTTGTTATCTCGGCTCAAGCGCTCGAGCGCCCGCGGAGAGCGCCCACCAGCTCGTAAGCCGATTTATGATATAGGTCGCACATAAACCCCCTGCGAGTACGAGGGTCGAGAAGTAAGGATGATGAGCATCCTCCGGAAAGAGGGTGTAGGTCCCAAACATCAACCCGATCGGAATCAGATTCACACCCAAAAACAACATACTCGTAAGCATGAAGATAAAGCTTCCTAAGCTCATCGAGAGTTGAGTTGAGTGTTCCCATTCAAACTGAGAGAAGAGCGCCCCAAGTCCTACTCCTAAAGCTACAAGTCCGTGGCAGAGGATTATCCCTGTAGCGCACGACGCTAAGACCAGGGGGACGTCAGCATTGAGCGCCATAGCACCAGAGATAAAGATGACACCACCTATGATAGATATGGGGGTAAGCCAGCTTTTAAACTTAGCGGTGAGGACGTCGCGCAATGATACCGGTGCGGATTGTACCAGCCAGAACGCGGTCCCCTCCATTGAAACCGATGGGTATACGAATCGCGAGCAGATAGAGGTCAGCACGAGTGATCCGAGCGCGACGTTGCTGATGAGCAAGAAGATGTTCCAAATAGTAAGTGCTTCCTCCGACATCTTTGTTGGGGCGGTGAGGAGCCGGTAGTTATAGAGGTATACAAAGGTAATCCCCAGTAACATCCCGAGTTGAATCGTGTGTGTAATATCACGAGAGAATACCTTGTACTCTTTCGTGATGATCGCCCGCGACGTCGGCGTTGAGAATGGGAAGATAAGGCGAGCGATCTTTTGGGAGGAGCGACTGTGAATTTTAAAAAATGGACTCCCTGATTGAACTCGATTAAGGCCCTGCTCGTAGAGGCCTACAAAGACCCGGTACAGAATGAACCATAACACCGAAAGGATGGCGGCAAATTCAAGGAGGGTACGACAGGCTACCCAAGAGTCACCGTGAATCAGAGAGGTGATTGCCTGAGCGCTATGGGTACTGGGTAGCCATGAGGTCGATGTTGCGCTCGATAGGTTCTTGAATATCTCGGCGGATGATGTGGTAGCCGATACGGCTGTATAGACGTTATTTTCACGCGCTGTCGCCGAGAGTACCCCGAGGATTAAAAAAACAAGCGCGATGACAAGCTGTTTGCCGCGGTGGGATGGAATAATCGCCGCAAAGAGTAGGGCGCCGATCATGCCGGTGAGCACCGAGATCGCGAAGAACGCGACGCAAACTAAGGGCGCTGCGAAGAAGAATAGTATCCCTGCGCTATAAAATGAACCAACCGCAATAAGAGAGGGAAGCCCAAATGTGCAGACCATCCATGAGACAGAGAGGCCGACATCTGTTGCTTTTCCGAGAAGGAACTGTCCTGGAGTGACGGGTGAGGAGAGTGTTAAGTCGAGATCTCTCGCCATGAAAAGGGAGCCCAGGCCGCTTACCCCAGCGGTGATCGCTATCATCACAAAGAGAGCTGCAAGAAGCATCGCTAATGGACCGGTGGGATCGACGTGTGCGCCTTGCAACGCTCGCTCGATGTCCGCCAAAGCCGCGATTGTGCCAGCGTATAAGCCCCACATGATAAAGCATGAAAAAAGCACCGCGCCGAGCTCTTTAAGCCCGCCTCGACCACTCTTGAACCAGCGGTTCTTTATGGTGAAAAGCCTCGGTTTTAACAGAACTGGAATGAACGACATGCCTTCGCTCCGTCTAATGTTCTACCTGTGGAGCCGTGAGCTCGAGGAACATCATTTCAAGCCCCTGGTCCTGTTTGCCGGTAAGCTCGCGAATATCATCCAGTGTTCCGGTGGTAAGAATCGAACCCTGATGAATGATAGCGAGGTTGTCGGCTAGCTCTTCGGCGACGTTCAGTGAATGGGTCGAGAGGAAGATCGTCGTCCCGTTCTTCGCATATCGCTTCAAAGCATCTTTTAGATTTCGTGCTCCGTGGGGATCTAAGCCGACCATAGGCTCGTCAACGATGAGTACCCGTGGGTTATGTACGAGAGCGGCACACGTAGCGAGTCGTTGCTTCATACCGTGTGAGTAGCTTTCAATCAGCTCGTCCTGCCACTGAGTGAGTGTATATTCGTCCAGCACTTCGTCTATTCGGATGTCAGCTGACTTGCCAGTAAGTCGGTAGAGATCGCAAATGAAATAGAGGAATTCCCGTCCCGTTAATTTCGGATATAGGTTCGGACGATCGGGGACGTATCCTGTTATCGCTTTGGCCTGCAGAGCTTCCTTCTGAAGGTCAAATCCGCCGATGTAGATGGTGCCCGCACTGGGCCTAAGGATGCCCGTAAGCATCTTGATGGTAGTTGTTTTTCCGGCACCGTTTACACCGAGAAATGCGAAGATTCCCCCCGCTGGAACTTCAAGCGAGATGCTATTTACTGCAACGAATGAACCGTACGATTTCGTAAGATTTTTGATAGTGATCATTCGGAAGCTCCTCGGAGCGGATCGCCTGGCCGGGCAGTGACCATGAACAATCCTCTTCCCACGACAGTTAGGATGCAGCGTTGAACGCGAATTGTTCGCGAGCTGGTGCCAGGATCTGAAGCCTATAGTGTTAGTCGAAACAGCTAGTTAGACTCTTACTGTTTCGATCAGGCAGAGAGGTTTTTGCTGAGAACGAAAGAGCATCTCAAACTCTGTTGGAATATTGTTTTCCACATATGGGCTCCGCAACAGATCGGTTGTGTGCTTAACAGTCCGCCAGTGTTCCTCCGAGAGGAGTTTGCACGTCGAGGCGAAGTATTCTTGATGGTCCGTTTTGTACCTCAAAAATCCCTCTGGTCGTAGAAGCTCGCGCATCGTCTGTAAGAGCTCTGGGTTGAGCAGTCTATTCTTTAACCAACGTCGCTTATCCCAGGGATCTGGATAATTCACAAAGAATCCGCTTACCTGACCTGGGTTGAAGAGATGTCTAATTTGGCGGGCATCCGTACGGATGATCATGACGTTTGGCAGTCCGAGCAGCTCTGCTTTCTCACCGGTTTTAAAAGCTCTTTTGAAGCGAATTTCGAACCCGATACACAGCGCGTCTGGAGAACGTTGCGCGAGTTTAATGAGATGCATGCCTGAGCCTGAGCCAAGTTCTACATAGCAGTTGGCGAAATCAGGTGCTCTTTTCTGAATCTCCTGACGCGAGGTCTCTGCTAGCTCTCGATCCTGCTCCGCTACGATAATTCCAGGTTTCGTCGTAACGAGCTGCATGTACTGATTTTCCCAACTCATAGCCGGTACTTTACGCTAGAGTGCGCCTCTAACTCAAATCCTGCTACGGCATCGACGTGACAGGATATTTCATGCCCCGACATCGATCGGTAAACGCCACAATGATCCGATCGCCCCCCCCATCATGTTGTTGAACGGTCGATAGGTTCATGAGTCGTATCAGACCCGGGATGAATCATACAAAAGAACAGATGAACTAGGGGGTTACGAGGCTCATGGAAACCTCGTCCCCACTGTGGGATTGCTAAGGTGTCGAATGAAGGACCTGCTCTATCGAATCGTTGGTTGGGATTTTATCCGTATGGGTAAGGGGATAGAGGCCCGCCATGAGCGGTGCGCCGACTATTGGGCGCCACACCTTTCGTGCACTAAGGAGTTCATCTCTAAGAACATTACACCGGGGGGTAAACTCGCCATTCTCGGCGCAGGTCGATTGTTGGACGTGGACCTTCCTGCACTCCTACCGCTCTTTTCTGAGATCCATCTCTATGATGCGGATCCCACAGCGCTTGCGACGTGGAAACGGGTAAGTGGTAAGGCATACGGAAAGACCGTCTTTGGTCATATTGAGGACGTTACGGGGAGTCTACGAGAATGGTCCGCTGGACTTTCCTTGGCTCATAAACGAGGAAAGCTCGCCGAATATCTGCGCGAGCGCACTGTTCGATCGGGTACTTGGGAGCACCAGGGCTTCGATGGTGTTATCTCTCTAAACATCATCGGCCAGCTCCCATTATATTGGCGTGACCGAGTGCTCGAGATCTCCGAAGACCTCTCCGCGGATGAAGAGCGCGCTCTTATCGATACGATGGCTATTCTCCAAACGCGACACGTGGAAGCGCTTCACTCTCGTTCCTGTGCGTGGGCGATAGCGATCACTGATACTGAGTACTACACCTATCAGGTCGATTATCCTCAATGGGATGTTGCTGACGCCTTGCATGGAAGAACGCGCGAGCTTCTGAACGGAGGTACGCACTCTGATGGGGCTACCCGCGAGGGGGCTTGGCTGTGGCATCTCTCTCCTCAGTTTGTAGAGTCTGATACGGAGGGCGCTATTCACCGAGTAGAGGCGCGGGTCTGGAGGCAGCAGG
>JBIIEK010000052.1:0-16436 GCA_044237895.1 Bdellovibrionota bacterium | reverse complement strand
GACGTGACACCAATAACACGTCGAGTATCCGATCGAGAGGAACACCGGCTTATCCTCAGCTCGCGCTCGGTCGAAAGCTTCATCACCCCATGCATGCCACCAGACGGGATTATCCTTGTGCTGGAGGAGATACGGGCTTGTCTGTGATGAGAGGAGATTCTTGGGCTTCATGGTATAGAAAGCTACCCTTTTCATCGACTCAGGTCGATGATCCGTTACCGCTTCTTTACCCTCTCCACGTTGAATTGCGGCCCTTTTGTGGCTGCCGTCGATTACGCCACCGCTCGCGAGCAATACAACGCATCAGGTCCTACCGCCGCCACAAGGGCATACGAAAGAGAATCAGGTTCGGTAAAGATATCTCGACATAACCGCTCGGCTACATCCGGCAGCTTCTCTATAGGGAAGCCGTCCGCGCGAAGCGATTCAAGAGCTTCAAAGAGTAAGGTCTCGTTCAGCGAGGTGAGCGGTCGCGAGAATGCGCAGATAACATCCTCACCAAGCAGCTCTACTGATGCCAACTCTACATCTACAAGGGAGTTCGACCCCACAAACGCGTACCTCCGTGTAGCCAGGTCATCAGGGAACTCATTTGCGTCCCCAACTTTATCACCCTCCCCTTCCGGAGTCTCAAAGAACGGATACAGCTGATTCTTCCTGAAGAGATACACGCTTCCGAACCCAACTCGGCCAGTGGCGAGACGACCATCCTCAATGACGAGGCCAAGGAGGGATGCCGCCATGCGACCCCCAGCTGAAAGCTTATGCCCAAACGAATAGACTGAGGAATTGGCGCTCCGAAAAGCCTCTTCAAGCGCCTTGACCACCTTCTCCTCGCCCTGTGCGTCGCCCCCTTTGCCTGAGTAATAGTCCTGGATTCCGGATACGAAGTAATCGATGGCGAGCTTATAGGCGACCTGACTCCCTAAACTCTCGCGCGCCGCGGACGATCCAGCGAAGACAAGACGGGAGGGATGAGCAAGCGGATTGAACGCAACGAACGACGAAACGTCGCGCGCAGCCCTCTCACCACGAAACAGATGACAGTCGAGACGGGTAAGTCCCATGCGTCCAGCACTCCCAAACAGCGACCACCTCAGCCACATTTGAGCTGGATACGGTACACTTCGCCGATGCTCCCATTAAATCGGCCTGTACGGCCCTTCGCAATGGCCAATTTTGGGCCCCGTTACGAAGCCCGCATTGCGACCGTTTCACCCTCATAATCCCTATCGATTAGCCCCTCTTCACCACTCGCGCTCGGACCGTAAATGATCTAGGCTGTCGGGGGCATATTCCACGGTTACAAGAACGGGATCGAGGCAAGCGATCTCCACGGTGTAGTCGCGGGACGTACGCCGGACCACACTAACCTTTCAGCAAGCAAAAGGGCCGTATGAATCGTTTCCTCCCAACCTCCCTAGTCTCAGGCGCCCTCGCCCTCGCCGTGTTCGTGTCAAGTACGCTGGTCGGCTGCTCCAAGAAAGATGGTGAAGGCGCAACCGCCAAAAGCCTCACATCCCCCCTCCTAACCGACTCACTTCTTAAAAAGCTCCCTGCCGCTACGGCCGGTTTCGTCATGTTCGATTTTGCTGGCGACGGATATCAAAAATTTAAAGACAGCCCTTGGGGTAAGGATAGTCACGGTTTAAGCGCGATTAAGGCCGCCGTCGACGAGATGAAAGCGCGCGGGAACGCGGACGAGCAGGCACAGCTCGCTCAAGGCGTACTCGACACGGCCCAAAAGCTCGGACTTGTGTCTGCCGAGGGAACCTCGCAGGTAGACAAAGTTGTTTCGCGCAACGTGAGCTTCATTGAGGTCACGCAGGAGAAGGATCTCCCATTCAACATCGCAACTCTCGTTGAAGCGGCTCAAGGTGTCGACCTTACTGAGCGCTTGCCCGTTCTAAAAAAAGTGGCATCAGACGCGGGACTCAAGATCACTGACGAGTCTTTCGGCTCTGCAAAAGGCTTCGCGGCGGCGATTGAGAACAACGAAGACGCTGGAAGCCCTCCCGTCACCTTAAACGTAGCGGCCACCAAAGGACTCTTGGGCGTATCCTTAAACAGGACGACCCTACAACAACTCTTCTCAGACCAGTCCACAAAGACCATCGATGAGCTACAAGCTCTCCCAGAATTCAAGAAGGTCGAAGAGTCAGTTCGCGGCCCTGGAGCTCCGCTCTCCGTTGGGTTCATCTCGCTGAAGAGACTCGCTCCGCTCCTTGACACGATCGTAGCGGAGAACGACGCAGCACCTGATTTCAAACCAAGCGACTCACCTCTCTCTGCAGTAGCATTTAGCCAAGGCTTCTCAGGTCAGATGGTAACTCTCGCCTCACTTGCGGTGTCCCCGAACAACGAGACCCAAAAGACCGTTGTCACTGCATTCGAGAATTCAGCGCTCCCGGCTACGACGTTCAAAGTTCCATCCGACACCGCTTTTTCGCTCTCCCTCGACGCACGGGTGCTAGCGAAACTTGAGACCGTCCTTGGAGCTATGTCAGATCCCTCAACTGCGATGGTTGTCCAGCAACTGAAAAACATCCAAGGCCTCACCCTCGGCGTTCGTTCAGGCGAGGGATCGTCACCGATTCCGGACATCTTTGTCGCTCTCGAATCTAATGCCCGGGACACCGTAGCGTCCTCGGTAGAATCAGCGGTCGGCCTAGGCATGATGGCAGCAGGCCAACCCCTCCGATGGCAGACAAAGGAGATCTCAGGAAGCCCGACGAAGTACTTCACCACGATGATCGGGGCTGGCGCGTACGTAAGTTCGCCGAAGAATTCCAACACCCTGCTCATCGCGAGCTCGGAGCGCCTCGTGCGCGATACCGTCTCCTCAAGCACCGGTGGCAGCGGATCTCTTGAAAGCTCGATGCCTACCGCTCTTCGTGAACGCATGGCTCCGAGCACCGTCGGATCTCTCTACCTCAATTTCGTTCAACTAGGTAACGTACTCGACTCCGTGAAGGGAACGCTCGCGATGGTTATGGGCCCAACCGAGGAGCTCGACAACGCGCTCGACTCATCCAAGCTGAAGAAACTCGGCGTTGGTTTCGGAAGCCTCTCATACGCAGACGGCGTGTTCAGAGTACAATCAACGTTCGAGCGAGGCGCTCCCCTTAAGTAAGGTGAATTACTCACGGCGGGCGCTTTTCTAATCAAAAGAGAAGCGCCACTCGCCGTTCCCTCATCCTAAAGGACAGTCGTAAAGACACCTACATTATTGGGGGACCGATGAATACCCTTGCTCAAGTTCTTGAAATCGCAAGCAGACTCGACCATCTCGCTACATGCGCTGAGTGGATCGCACGTGAGACCGTTCACACCGACAACTCTATCTCACAGACTGGAACCCTTATCTCAGTCCTCACCGAGGATATTCGGGAGAAGGTTACCGCGCTGGTATCTGAGCTTGAACAGATACAAGAGCTTGGAGGCTCTCACTAAGATCAGGCAGTTAGCTCACTTGGCACACGGATGGGCCTTCAAGTGATCGAACGCAGTTAATTAAACAATCAGGTAGTTACACGTTTACCTGATTCACTTAGGCCCGGTTTCCAGATATGAGTGCAGTTCACGCTGACTCGTATGACGTAAGGGAATCATGGGCCACGCAGTCCTTAAAAATACCGACACCCAGCCCGCGTCCGTCCGGGAGTTCGCCCTCGTCCAGGGGGGTAGGCTCTCACCCGCTACTACGACAGCGGCCATCCCTTCAGAGATCATAGCTCTTGGCGCGATCCTCGCCCTTCTCCAAGTGTGCGATGGCGTACTGACCGGTGTGGGGATGTCCCATTTCGGCACTGCGATGGAAGGGAACATACTTCTCCGCTCATTGATGGGGATTATCGGGTATATTCCAGCGCTCATCGTGGTTAAAGGTGCCTCAATCCTTCTGATCGCCGCTCTCTGCCTCCAAGCACCAAAGGTTCGATGGTTGAAATCAGCCTTTATCGGCGTAATCGCTCTCTACGTATTTATGGCGGTCATTCCTTGGACCTACCTTCTGCTCCTTGAGTTTTTGGCCTAAAAGCCCGCCGAAAACCATCGACTCGAAAGATGCCACCGGATTTGCTATCCTCAAAAAACAAGGGGCCAAGGCCACCTCACAATCACGGTAAGGATTTCCCATGAGAGTCACAAAATGGGGCGAGTGCGGAATACTCTGCTCCCTCTATCTCGCGGAGCGTTATGGAGCCCCTCCTGTCGGCGCGGCGGAGATCGCCGAGACGCAGGGATTAGACCTCCCTTACACCCAACAGATCCTGCAAAAGCTGAGGAAGGGAGAGGTGATCGAAAGCGCCCGGGGCCCAAAGGGCGGCTACACGCTTCAACGCAAACCCGACGACATAACGCTCAAAGACATCCTCTACGCCGTAGAGGGGGACACATTCCAAATCATCTGCGATCACCACCCCCTCCATCCAGATGCTATGCATCCAACCCTGTGCGCAACGAGAGAATCGTGCGGGCTTCATGGGGTGTGGCAAGATCTCCGCGCGGCGATCGACAAGCTTCTTGAGGAGCGAACCTTGGCGGACCTCCTCAAAAAGAATGGACTTCCCAATTCTCTCGTACAGCTAGGTGCAAACAGGTCCGGGTAACGGCGCCATCGACAGGCATGGTTTCCCGTGAGTGGCCGTTCCTCTACTTTATTCCCAATTGTTGCGCGGGATCTCGAATGTTAGCCTTCCTAGTGCGAGGAGCGATTCTGGATGGCACCTGTTCGAACTATCATATCGTTTTTGACGCTACTTGTGACCGCGGTCCAAGCACATGCTATAACGATTGACGCCTTCCTTGATGACGGAGCAGTTTCCTCAACCTCCACCGTTGGAGCCACCAGAACTCTGCACATCCCCTCTCTAAATGCAGTTGGAGGTGGTCGCTCATTCTCTGCGACGAAATCAGGGGTCGGCACGGGGGTATCACGGCTTGAGGTCGTCGATGCTTCCCTTGGCTACACTCAAGGAGCTCACCCTGGGTACGGATCAGTTACGTGGGATGGCGACAGCGATCCGCTCACGCTCAAACCAAACGGACTGGGAGGTGTCGACCTCACTCAAGATGAGGGAACGGCCTTCAAGGTTGGCCTCCTCTTTTTCGACTATCCTTCGAATCAATCGGTCCAACTGAGGCTGCGTTTATACGATGCAAGCACCCCTAACGGCTCTAAATACTCCGAGGTAAGTATAACCCTTGATCAATACTATGGTGGCCCTGAGGTTTTCTACATAACAGTGCCCTATACGATGTTCGCTAGCGCAGGCGCCTCCTCGGTGCCAGCACCAGCGGGGTCAGTATTCCCAACAACAACTACCCTCGGAGCGGGTGGGGCTGCGGATGTTACAAGGATCGGCGCGATTACCCTCTCTTTTCATGGAGAGCTGAACGCTCGCGCCCCCGATCTTATCTTCGCCCCCTTCATAACAAACGGTAAGTGCTCTGCAACCCCTGACGCCACAGGGCGGGCTATCGATGAGTGCTCGGTTTGTCACGAAAGTCCCAACGCTCACAAAGGAGCCGATCGATGTGGAATCTGTTTGGCCGGCCCCGCGGGATACTCGTACGACGCCAACAAGAGCTTCGACAGCTGCGGACTGTGCCCAGGCGAATCCCAGTATCAATATCCCACTGGGATTACCGACAAGTGTGGAACGTGTCTCAGCGGGCCCTCACCCTATGCCTATAGAGATCGTCGTGACGTTTGTGGAATATGCGATGGAAAAACGACAAGAAAGCAGGACTGCACCCTGGGTATCAATGGATGCCCGCTCGTTAAACCCACCGCAAAAATACTCGGATTTGAAAGGAGTCTCGTTACTCAAGCCTCCGTATTGAAAAAACGCTTTCAAGCTGATGCAACCCGCTTACGAACGCACAAGTGCGGCACTGCATTCGGCCCTTCAACCAAGCGCCTTACGACTGCTTTCAATCAGATAAAGGCAACCGCGGAAGATCTCTTTCAACAGGGCGTAGAGGTCTGCGAGGGATCGTGCATCACCGTATCGTACGCGAAAGGAATTGAAGCCCTCTCCCCTCAATTCAAAATCTTAGAGACGCAATCCACCTGGATAGCGAAACAGGTGAAGCAGTGTTACCGGAGATTAAAGATTCCTAGTGGAACTGGCGGTAGCGCAACACAGACCGTTGCGAACGTTCGAACTGGACTCAATAAATTGATTCAGGAGTGCCGCAGCACAAGCGTCTGCAAGGGTCGCTAGCGGGGAGCGCTCAAAGCAGAGCGCCTGAACGCTTAAGACGAAACTATCCCTGAGCTGCACCACCTACAACTTGGCCCAGTATTTATCAGAACCAATTCGATTCGTTCGTTTCGATTGGCACTGCTATTTCATGGCTTCAAGGATTCGAGCTCGGATAGCCCGAGCGGAATTAAACTCTTCATTCTCCTCGCCTGGGCGCGTAAGTGGAATTTTCACGACGCGATCGCTACCTTTTACAACGTGCAATTCAACCGGCAGGGAGTGCACGCCACCAAGCGCTATGCGCCGGTCTCCAAGGTTTACCGAAACCCGACCTCGAAACAATGGGTCCTCAACCGTCACGGTCGGAATCACACCATAGAGCAGCACGAGCGGTGCGGTTCCAGTGCCCTTACCGCACTCTAGCCTCACACTCGTTCCGTCTTCCCCGGCAGACCTAGTCATATCGATCACCGGAGACCCAAAGAGCTGTGCCGAGAGACTGCGGATATGACCAACCTTTATGAGCGCTCCGTTTGACGAGTGGATTTCAATGCTGTCCGATGAAAGAGTGAGGCCTCTCTGCTCCTCCGGAGTCCCCGCCCTGGTGATGAGTGCGAGAGCTCCCTGTGGAACAGTTTGAGAGCTCGGCGTCTGAAATTTTGAGAAGTCCGGCACCGTAATAAGAACTTCGGGCGAGTTGTTTTCCACAAGCCGGGGAGCAAACTTCGCGTACGATAGCGTGACACCGCTCTTATTGAAGAGAAATATAGAGCTCCTCGACGGACCAGCGCCCCGCGAATCGTATGCGAACGAGGCCACCGACACCTCCCCACTCTCGGCGCGCGCTTCACGAATAAGAAGCCCAGGACTTTCAAGTTTTGCCCATGCTTTCAGAAACTCGGGTATCTTTTCCGTAGGAATTAAATCTCGAATGGTGAGCGGCGGCACCTCACGCAGGAGCTTATTGGTGGCGGCTATCTTCTCCTCGATCGGTCCAAGGAGCTCCCTCTCGGTACTCTCAAGCCGCGCGGATAAGTCTTTCGCCTCCTCCAGATGGTGCCTCTGCAAAGCGATCACGCACGCATCGTTTGACAATACTTCACGCACTGTATCGAGACGCTTTTGAAGCTCGCGAACGGCATCCTGCCTCTCCTCCTCGGTTTTTAACTCGCGAGCGACGGAAGGATCCCTTAAGATTCGCTCGATTGAAGTCGCGAGCTTGCGCTCCTCTTCAAGCCCCGGCCGCAACTCTCCCTCCAGGTATTCAATTCGGCGCTCAATCGCGACGACATCACTCTTTTTGGTTATCTCGTCGCGCCTCCTTTCAAGGGTAACAACGTCCTCCCGTAAATCCTCCTGCACCGCTTTTTTGAAGATCTCCTCCCGTGAGAACGAAGAGAACTGCGCGACGAGATCGAGACGCGGAGAGGGCTCTCTCTTGCCGTTCTGAAGCCGATAGGTGAGAAATGCCAGATCGAGTCCGAGCTGTTCCTCACTACCACGGAACGCTCTATCGTTCGCATACAGCTCCTCAGTTCGTGAAAGGGAGTCGTTAAAAGCAGCTCTCAAGAGCCTCTGCTCTCGCTGAGCTGCCACTGAGGCCGCGACAGGCCCAGCGTAATCCTCCGCTTTTTTCACTAGAGCAGGGGGCGGTGGCGTGTTCTGTGGTGGTGGAAGTTGCATACGGCGATCCTTGGCACTAAGTATACCGGTCGGATGCGTTATGAGCCTCTTAATCGTCGGCGTGCGCTATCAAAGGAAACCCGCTAAAAAGCCCTAGAAATTCACAACGTAAAGCGTGATACCTTCAGCCGCTCGCGTGCCTATCCTCCGGGACACGCCAACCAGGGCCCTCACTCTCTCTTCTCGCCCAAAGATGGAATAAAGCTGTACTTAAACAAACGCGATTCTCCACCACGCCGGATCTCCACCGTCGCGTTATCAAGGCCGGTCATCAGTTGAACAAATGCCGGAAACTGCTCTGGCCTCTTAACAAGAAATCTATCGGCCGCAACGATAATATCAGAGCTCTCTAGCCCAAGGAGCGCGTAGGCGCTCTCTGGCTTAACATCAAAGATGCGGTATTCAAATGACTGACGAGACGACACGCTCTGATACACGGGCACCAAGCGTACCGCGTTATCTTTAGCGCTCCCTAACGCCTCTTGAAGGTCTCGCCTTTGAATCGAGTACGTAACCACCTTGAGAGGAGGTGGAACCGGACGGATATCATCGATGTACTTCGGCTCAGAGGGCCTCGATACACCACACCCCGAAACGACGAGAACCATAAGCGCCGCGACTAGACCTCGAAGAACCATCATACAAGCTCCTACGCACCTACATCGTTTACTTCACAAAACTGCGAGACCGAGCTTTGATCCATTCGATGATATCGGGACCGCTCCGCTACCACGATCGACCGTATCTGGGAGTACGTGTCATCGAGATCGTGATTCAAAACTAAATAATCTATCTTACCGTGCTCCTCGCTCAACTTTCGAAGCGCGGAGTACTCCTCTCTAGCCGTAGAGAATCTTCGCTGAAGCTCTTGAGGATCAACCGTGCCACGGCCGGCTAATCGGGCCTTTAGCGCTTCAAAGCTCGGAGGCACAAGAAACACCGAAACCGTATTCTCAGGGAAGGCCCGCTTGAGGGACATCGCGCCTCGAATATCGATCTGAAAGAGGAGATCGATACCTTGATCAATCCCATTTTCTAAGTTCGACCGAAGGGTGCCGTAGAGATTTCCGTGCGTCTCCTCCCATTCGAAAAAATCGCCTCTATCCCTACGAGCGACGAACTCATCGCGACTTACGAAATGATAGCTCTTTCCCGGAACCTCATTCGCTCGGGGAGCGCGTGAGGTTACTGAGATAGAGTAATGAAGATTCTGCACAAAATCCTGCACGAGACGGCCACAAAAAGTAGATTTACCGCTCCCCGTCGGCCCGATAATAACAAAGAGGATCCCTTTTCGCTTTAACTGACGATCCATACACTACTCGACGTTTTGTACCTGTTCTCGAATTCTTTCCAACTCCGCCTTTGCCTCCACGACAAACCCCTGGACGTTTGCATCCTGAGCTTTTGAGCCTATCGTGTTTATCTCGCGCCCTACCTCTTGGACCAAGAAATCAAGCTTCCGTCCTACGCCATCAGGCTCACCCCTCATAGTCTCCGTCAATCGTTCAAGGTGAATACCGAGACGGGATAACTCCTCTGCCACGTCGATGCGATCCGCGAGGAACGCTACCTCTACCGCCAAACGCTCACTATCTATCGTAATCTCTGGCGCCAATCCTTTCAGACGATCCATCAGTCGCTCACGTAACCGAGCTGGGCTCCCCTCTGCCAGACGAGCGATCTCTGTGCGATACGTTGCGAGCGTGCTTACTCGTGACGTCAAATCTGACACGAGCGCGGCACCTTCGGCCTCTCTCATAACGGCGAGCGCCTCACTACACTCCTCAACACCCCTTAGAAGAGCCGCTATCTCAGCCTCCGAGATCTCAACATCCTCCACCTCATCACCAACGCGCAACAAGACCTGTCCGATATAGCTCCCGAGAGAATCCTGACTAACTCCGTAGCGTCGACAAGCCGCGCCATACATCTGCACGTACCTATCTAAACCATCAGGAAGATGGTCCCGACTTCCTACTTCCGTATCAAGAGCTCTACGAGTGATAGACAGCTCTATTCGGCCCCGCTTGTGGATCTTTTGAAATAGAGACTTGAAATCCCTTTCGCATGCGCTGTAGCGACGAGGGCCCTTAACAACGAGGTCAAGAAATCGGTGATTAACGGAGCGGGCTTCGAGATCGACTTCGAATCCATGACCACCCAAAGAGACCCGCGCGAAACCGGTCATGCTGCGAACGGGATGGGCGGTACGCTTCGTAGCCATCGCTTATACCTCTCCCCAACGCGATACGTGTTCACGTAGCCGCTGAATATCAACTGCTACCGTACCCACTTCGGAGACAACGATTCCAGCGGCGATGTTCGCGAGGATACCAGCCGTCGTTGGAGAGCTACCAACCGCGAGCGCCGCACAGAAGAGCGCCGTAACGGTATCACCAGCGCCGCTCACATCGAACACCTCCTGAGCCATGGTCTGTAGATGTACCCCCTTCTCTTCGCCGACCTGCTTCACGATCATGCCATCCTCTCCGAGGGTCACCACCATCATCTCAGAGTTCCATCGTTTCATTAGGATATCCGCGGCGTCAAAAGCATCCTGAACTGAGGAGATACTCTTACCAGAAGCGGTCTCAGCCTCCTTTCTATTCGGCTTTGCCACGCTCATTGATCGATAGTTATTGTAATTCCTTCCGTGTGGATCAACGAACAGAGGGCGCCCAGAGAGCCCGAGACGATGATCCGTTGAAGCCGTATGGAGAAAATCAAGAACACCCTGCGACACCGCGCCCTTTCCGTAGTCGGAGAGAATCACCGCCCGATTCTTCTCGATACGGGCTTCAAGCGCTGCGCACATCCGCTTACACGCCTCTGGAGAATCACCTCCCTTTTTTTCGCGATCGATTCGAACGATCTGTTGCGTGTGCGCTATTACTCGAGTCTTTACGGTCGTTGGTCGACCGGTATCCACTACGATCCCGCTTGTATCGGCGCCGATCTCTTTAAAGAGTTGCAAAAGGCCAAGACCATCTTCGTCGTTACCAATGAGTCCAACCACGGTCGGCTTCGCTCCGATCGTGGCGAGGTTACGGACGACGTTGCCAGCCCCTCCGAGCCGGTCCTCAGTCTTGAGGACCTCAACCACGGGAACGGGGGCTTCAGGGGATATCCTATCGACCCTCCCCCACACATAACGATCGAGAATGAGATCTCCAACCACGAGAATGGGGGTTGAAATGATCTTATCAAGCGTAGTGAAGAGCTGTTCTTTTTTTACGAGTGCCATGGGTTAGTTATATCAGGGGACCCACGTTGGCGCTACCTCGGGAAAACGACCTTTTAGGGCACCGGATCACCCAAAAGAACCTCGGAGATACGGTCTAGTACCTGCCCCGGGCTAATAAGTCGCATACAGAGCTTGTCGAGCCCAGGGCACACCCGTCTACGACAAGGGGAACACCCAAGAGCCGAGGTAACCGAGAGCCGCTCGCTTCCACGAGGAGCGTTTCGTTCCTTCGGGGTCGGCCCAAACAGGGTAACATGCGCAACTCCGAGCGACCCCGCGATATGGGCCGGACCTGAGTCAGGGCCGACACACACCTTCGCCCCGTGCACTATCCCGACGAGATCCTTAAGAGAGGTCTTGCCGACCGAATTTACCACCCGGAGGGAGGACCTTACCTTCTCGAGCCGAGAAGCCATCTCGATCTTTGATTTGTCTCCGAGTAGCACTGCCACCCTGACACCTACAAGTTGAGCCTGCTCAAGAAGGGCGGCATACCCCTCCTCCGGCCAATCCTTTGAATCACGCGAGGAGCCAAGGATCAGTGCGACGTAGGGCTCTTGGAGCTGAATTCGAAGATCCTCCACCACCCCGTCTAAAGTGAGGTGGGACAGCCCCCCGTCGAGCAGCTCCGGTCTTTTAATTCCTAACTGCTCAACAAATGAGAGGTAGTGGTCTATCTTAGAGTTTCCATCGCCTCTCGCGGGAACATACTCCGTGTTAAAGAGCCAATTCCCTTCCTTGGCGTCCTTTCGATGAAACCCGATCCTTCGAGGAGCCCGAGACATCCACGAAAAAAGCCCGCTCTTTCCGTGGCGCTGCAGATCGAGTGTCACATCGAACGTACGGGTGGCGAGCTCGCGCCGCAACTCCAACACCCCCCTCACTCCACGAGGGCGATTAAAGACCAAAACTTCGTCGATACCAGAGTGTAGCGAAACTATCCCTGAGCACGCCGGCTCAACGAGCCACGTAACGCGAGTCCTCGGATTATGGGACTTGAGCGCATGAACAATCGAGAGACCCCGCACAACATCTCCCAACGCCCCCATCAAAATGATGAGAACCCGCAGCGGCTTCTCCGCCGCGTTCTCACTCATTGTAGCTCCTGAGGGTAAGAGACATAAGCTCTGTGAGCATCGGTGAGAGGCCGTGCTTAATAACCGCGCGTCGCCACCTACGGAGATAGAGCTCTCTGAGCGATTGTGAAGAACCGGTATAGAATCGTGCCTTATCGAAATCAACGATGAAGACCTCGCCAGTCTTTGAGATCAAAACATTTCCCGGATGCAGGTCTACATGGAATACATTGTTTTTTATCAGGAGCAACACCTGCTCAGCCACCCGCTTCATTGAATCCTGAAGAAGATCACCATCCTCTCGACTCACCTCAACCAGGTTACGAGAGTCGCGAATCTCCTCCATAATGAGCCAGGTTTGATAGAAGAAGGACCCCTTCGTCACGCAGATGTACGGCTGAGGAGCCTTCACACCGAAACCTCGCACAGCCTCAAGCATATCGAACTCAGCGCGAGAACGAGACTTCGCGCCACAAAGAAACCGTCCCCCGGTTAGACCACGAAGCAGACCGCCGTGAGCGTACTGTTTTACAAAGACACGCCCAACACCTGGGAGCTCTTGAACTCCTGTATACCCACGACCGGCAAGAGTTCCTTTGGGCATGCCGTCAGGCACCGTCCGCATGAGTTGCACAATTGTCGTAGCGAGCGAGTCGTTAATCATCTCTCGACCGGTAAGGAGATAGGGGCCTCGAACGATATCGACGATCTCTCCCACCTGAGTATCTGTATTCGAAGAGGTCTTCATATCAACGTTAGTGCTTAATGACTCGCAAACTACCTGAACTGCTTCCACGACCACTTTCTCCCAAAAAACGCTCTACGGCGCAAACTACTTCGCTACTTGAAACCCCAGTCATACATGCTCGGGTGCCAGTTGGACACCCCCGAGAACCGTGTCGCCGACACGGCTTGCAAAAGAGATCGCTCTTTTCAAGCACCACCGCGCGATTTCGCCACGGCCCGAATCCAAAACGCGGCGACGTCGCGCAGAATAGAGCGACCGTAGGCGTCTGAAGCGCGGATCCGATGTGGAGAGCTAAGCTATCGTTGCACACGAGACACGCAGCGCTACGAATGAGAGCGGTTAGCTCATTCAGCGAAGTCTTGCCGCACAGATTCGAGACGTCCAACCCCTGCACAACCTCCGCGCACACATCAGCGTCGGCCGGAGCTCCCACGACCACTACGTCGATCCCCTTGGTCCGCAAGGAATGTGCTACCCCTCGAAACCCTTGAGCGTCCCATCGCTTCGTTTCCCATGCGCTCCCTGGTGAGAGCACCACACGCGATCTCTTACCCGCAAGGATCTGCTTTACCGTATCGGAGAGCTCCTCTTCATCGACCTCCGGGATTCTGAGACCACTCCACGGGATATCGAGCCCGATCTCTTTCGTTAATTCCTCAACATCAGAGCGCGTCAGATCATCCAACTCTTCATGCACAAGCGAGAGGTTGCGAACAACATCGTGATATCGCGCGACCCGCGGAACGCGATTGGTATACAGCCAAGGTACTATCCCCCCGGCGAAACCAACGCGTCGAGGGATTTCAGCCAACCACAACAAGATCGCTGTCCGCGGTGACATCTGGAACGAGTACGCAGCGTCGAATCCTTCCTCTTTGAGCGTTGCAGCGAACTCCCTTAAGCCACTCCAACCACGGTGAGAGGTCCTCCGATCAAAGACGAGCACGCCGTCAACGAGGGGATCTCTTCGAACAATCTCGGCTGTTGAGGGAGAACAGAGAACCGTGATTGAAACACCACCGGGATTTCTTTTTAGAGCGGAGAGCACCGGGCTGGTTAGAAGGATATCTCCCAAAAAGCCCTTCGGTATGAGGAGGATCTTTCGAGTCACGAGATACCTTAATTAGGCCGCCGCTTGCTCAAGCACCGGAAGACGGGGTTGACGCTTGGAGTTAGTCGCCAACTGCCCACACGCTGCAGCGATATCAGCACCCTTCGACCAACGGATGAAGGCCTGGAGCCCTTGGGAGCTCATATAACGCTGCCAATCGTAGACCCACTCGCGAGCCGGAGAGTTAAATCCGAGACCTGCGTTATCGTTATAAGGAATCAGGTTAATCTTAACGGGCATCCCTCGCATCATCTTCGCGAGGCGCTTGCGATCATCTTCTGTGTCGTTAAGACCTCCGAGCATTACATACTCGATCGTTACCTTCTTTCGCGGACCAACCGGGAACGCCTTAATCGCGTCGAGCAACTCGCTTATCGGGAAGCGATCGTTAATCGGCATGACCTGCGAGCGAATCTCATCTGTGGTAGCGTTTAAAGATACAGCCAAGCTCACCGACACATCACTCGCAGCGAGCTTGCGAATCGCGGGAACGAGCCCCACCGTCGACACCGTTACCTTACGAGGCGACATACCGAAACCAACTGGATCCGTCAGGAGCTTCACGGCGCGCGTAACACCATCAAAGTTGTGCAGCGGCTCACCCATTCCCATGAATACGATATTAGAGAACGAATCGCCGAAGTTCTTCGCATCCTCAATGACCCCTCGAACCTGACGGATAATCTCAGAGGTTGAGAGGCTTCGCTTCAATCCCATCGTACCGGTGCGACAGAATTTACACCCCATCGCGCATCCAACCTGAGACGAGACGCAGAGGGTCATGCGGTTAGGCTGCTTAATCATCACCGACTCGACGAGATCCCCCCCTTCAACTTCAAAGAGGTATTTTCTCGTACCGTCTGTACTGATCTGACGATCGTTTACAGCAGCGACGGGAAAGACGAAACGATCGGCGAGCTTCACTCGAAGCTCCCGACTGATGTTCGTCATCTGATCAAAATCGGTGATGCCACGACGATACACCCACTCAAAGAGTTGTGTCGCGCGAAACTTGGTCGCGCCGAACTCCTGCGCGAGAACGTCGACCAGCTCGGAGTAACTATAATTAAAGAAATCCTTGTCTGGTCCCGTCACAACACACCTCTTTATCGAGAGAAGGACTACTTAAGCTCTGGAAAGAAGAGCTTGATCTCACGAGCAGCAGCCTCTGGGCTATCTGAACCGTGCACTGCGTTAGCAGCGATGCTCTCAGCGTAGAGGTTACGAATCGTTCCTGGATCAGCCTTCTTAGGATCGGTAGCGCCCATCAAAGTGCGGTTAAGATTAATGGCATCCTTACCCTCAAGTACGGAAACAAGAACACGACCCGATACCATGTAATCAACGAGCTCTCCGAAGAAAGGTCGCTCCTTGTGTTGGGCATAGAACTCACCAGCCTGCTCAGGAGTGAGGGTCACCATCTTCGCAGCAGCGATCGTAAGACCGGCGTTCTCGAAGTGCGCAAGGATCTTACCAACGAGATTTCGTGCAGTCGCGTCGGGTTTGATGATTGAGAGGGTTCTTTCTTGTGTCATAACCAATTTATCCTTTTTAAAAATTAACGCTCTTGGTGTCGTCCGCGGGCCGATAACCCTTAGCCGTTACATTCCCCTTCCCGGGGGGCTTCTCGTGACACTACGCGAGCGTCGGATCGAGGCACTCTACGGCGCCACTCCTCCACAGGCATGGCGTCTTGCGGCGACTCCCTACAAAGAGGATTCCTCGCCGCCACCGTGCCCTGGTACTATAGACGGGCCTCGATTATTACTCAAGCCATTGAACCCAATAGGGTTTCTCGCCGAAAAAGGTTCGTAATGGTGCTATATTCAGGATCTTAGCCCGCCTTTTGGCGCCCTATCGGCTACCCGAACGGCGTCCCACGCCCTTTCGCTCCTGGTACTTCTTTGCAAGCGCTTTAGCCACCACGGAGGGAACCATGTTGCTCACATCACCACCAAGCATCGCCACCTGCTTCACCACGGTAGAGCTTATGTACGAATGCTCCTCCCGAGCGGTCAAGAAAAACGTCTCGATATGAGGAGCCATTTTTCGGTTTACGAGGGCCATCTGCGCTTCGTAGTCGAAATCGGAGATAGCACGCAACCCACGCACAATAACGCGGCTCTTGATACTCTGAACAAACTCGACGAGGAGCCCCGAGAAGCTCACCACCTCGATCCGTCCCTTATACTTTTCGAACTGTTTCTCAATGAGAGCGACCCTCTCCTCTTGGGTAAAAAGGAGGTTTTTGGAGGGATTATACAGAACGCCCACGATCACCTTATCGAAGATCTCAGCTGATCGAGTGATAATATCCACATGCCCAAAAGTGAGCGGATCGAACGAACCTGGAAACACC
>JBIIEK010000051.1:0-16491 GCA_044237895.1 Bdellovibrionota bacterium | reverse complement strand
AAGGAGCTAGAATACGCGGAAGGTCGCTTCGCCCACCTCGTGTATAGTCTCGCGCTACAATCGGGCCGATATCCCCATGAACGCCACCACACACATCCGTAAGGTAGGTAAATACCAACTCAGCTAGGGTTTTCAAGTTGATTGACGAACGCTTCCCTACCCGTTGAAACAACCATGCGCTAAAAGCAAAGAACGCTCTAAACGGAGACTCGTCTGAAGCAAGGAGGAGCTTTCTAGCCTCCTGAAAATTCCCGCTATTCGAGATGAGGTCCCAATACCTGGCGAAGCGTCCCATCTCTTGAAGCTCTTTAAACGACACATCCTTCGTGCTCACCACTTCATAGGGGGGATCTTCTGAATACCGCATACTAAAATCGTCATTATGTCGAACTATCGGGGTGCCTCGTAGACGCTTGAGGATACCGACCTGTATCTCCTGCGGATTAAGAGACACTATCCTATCGAACCCCCGACCAAAGCTCTCTATGGTCTCTCCGGGGAGCCCGACTATCAGATCGATATGTAAATAGGCCGCGGTTTCGTTTCTAAGAAAGGCGATATTCTCAAACAACTTGGGAACGTCTTGCCTCCTACTAATGTTGGCACTCACCTCAGGATTAAGGGTCTGCACTCCTATCTCTAACTGAAGACTCCCCGGCGGAAACTTCGCGACGACCTCTCGAAGCTGCGGAGGAAAGCGATCGGGAACCATCTCAAAATGAACGAAGACTCCTGTCTCCATGCGCTCAAGAAAGAAATTAAGGATAGTGAGCGATGTGCGAATATTCAAATTGAAGGTCCGATCAACAAATTTAAAGGTTCGCAACCCCCGTTGGAAGAGCGCGTCTAACTCTTCGAGCACCTGCATATGGTCGAATTGCCGGACAGGGAGATCGATCGATGAAAGGCAGAACTCACAGGTAAACGGACATCCTCTCGATACCTCAACGTAAACAACCCGATGCGCGATATCTTTATCCGTATAATATCGATACGGCAGCTTCACGTCAGCAAGTGCAGGAAGCCCGGAATGCAGCACCTTCTCGCGAGGAGGATTTCCGGACAATATCTCCCGACACAGTTTTGCAAAGGAGAGGTCAGCCTCTCCAGTGATCAGGTAATCGCACAGGTCGACGATCGGCTGCCCCTCATATTCAAAGCTCACCTCAGGACCACCGATTACGACCACGATCTCAGGTCGCACCCTTTTAAGCAGAGAAATTACTTCGCGCGTACGAGCCGTGTTCCAAATATACACACCGAACCCGACGATAGTCGGATTATAGTCAAGGATAGCCTCAACGATCTCTCGGGCAGGTTGCGACGCCTCGTACTCAGCGACCACGGCTCGCGGTTGCAGCTCACCTAGATTAGCATAGAGATACCGTAAGCCGACGGCCGCGTGAATGAACCTAGCGTTTAGTGTGGAGAGCACAATCTCGCTCATGCCCAACAGTCTCTCTTATACCCGAAGGTTATTCCAGAGTTAGGGGCGATAATTCCCTTACTACGTGTTCCTACAACACGTTATCCCGGTCTCCACATCACACCCTATGTGCGATCACACATACTGAGCCTTCGATTGAAAGATACTCGGCTTTGTAATCAATTAGGAGGAGGCGTCATGGACACCACATGGATCGTTGTAGCGAGTCGAGACGAAGTTCGCATCTTTGAACGAAAGGGCAAAAAGGATCTCACCTTGGTGACCGACATAGGAAATCCCGAAGGAAAGCTGCGGCCGAGAGACCTTGTCAGCGACAAAGCGGGAACAAGCTCCGACAACCGGATGCGAAGGCGACTCGCGTACTCAACCGAACAATCTCCGAAGGAGAGAAGTCTCATCAACTTCTATGAGGAGATCAGCGACCAGATCGATCTCGCCCTTAACAAGCAAAAATTCGATCGTCTTATTCTCATAGCCGAGCCACGACTCCTTGGAATCCTACGAGCTATCCTACCATCCTCGGTGCACGGTGTTATCATTCAAGAGATCCACAAAGACCTCGCATTCGCAACGGAGGAACAAATCATGGAGAGGCTATAGCGTCCACAACGAGGCGACCGTTAGACCGATTGCATTACCCTAACTGATGCTTAAGTCGAGGTAGCCCCAGAATGCGCTCCGCAATGATACCCCGCTGAATCTCTGACGTTCCCGCCGCTATCGTCCGCCCTCTTGAATAGAGATAGCGGTGCACATCGCTACCGTTTTCGGCGCCATGTTCGCCAAGGGCGACATCACCACCATCAAAAGCGAGCGCTACCTTACAGAGCCGCTGAAACGCCTCACTCCAAAGAAGTTTATCAAGCGACCCCTCAGGGCCCGGAGAGGCACCCTTCGCGTAGTCCATGAGGTGACTATAAGCCAACGCTCGCGTAGCGCACGCGTCAACGATCGAGCGAGCTAAGTCTACTTTCGTCGTAAGAGCCGTCCCAGCGTCCACCCGCGCCAGCAGTTCACGAAGTGCGGATTCCGACTGAAGTTGTCGCGCGAAGGTAAGCACTACCCGCTCGAACATGAGAGTTGAGATGGCGATCTTCCACCCATCCCCCTCTCTACCAACAAGATTCTCGGACGGCACGAACACTGAATCGAAGAAAACCTCGTTGAATTCCTTATCACCACTTATCTGTTGTAAGGGCCGTGTGGTGATCCCTTTCGATCTCATATCAACGAGGAGATACGAAAGCCCCTCATGTTTACGGGCCGAGTCGGCAGTTCGACACAACACGAAGCACCAATCAGCAACGTGAGCGAAACTCGTCCATATCTTCTGCCCTGAAAGTTCATAGCCTCCCTGAACCGGAAGGGCACGGGCCTTCACGGCGGCGAGATCACTGCCGGCACCGGGTTCAGAAAATCCCTGGCACCAGATCTCATCACCGGAAAGAATCTTTGAGAGAAATCGCCTCTTTTGTTCATCGGTGCCGTGCGAGATAAGAACCGGGCCTACCATCGTAAGACCGAAGAGTCCTAGGATTTGAGGGGCGGAAACTCGAACCAGCTCCTCCTGCACGATAGCCTCTTCAACAAGAGAGAGGCCGCGTCCACCGAACTCCTTGGGCCAATGAGTACCAAGCCATCCACCGCTCGACAGCGTGCGCTGCCACGCTCTTCCTACCTGTTGGAATTCATCCAGAGAGGTATCGTCCTTGGCGCGAGGCACTGGATTATTTCCAAGCCACTCACGAAAGGCAGTTCTAAACTGCTCACTCGATTCAGAGATTGATAGTTTTAACACTCGTACATTCTCCCCTCGGATGCGAACGCAACATCGCCGTACCTTGAGAGACCAGCCACTAGAGCTTTCTCCACGTGTGCTTCATCGGCGCAAGCAACTGGTCAGCCTCCGGGGGGCCCCACGTTCCCGCTTTGTATTCATAGAGCGGGGGCGGATTCGGGCCAGACCAAGCCTCGAAGATCGGCGCAAGGAGGTCCCATGACTCTTCAATCTCATCGTTTCGAGTGAAGAGCGTGGCATCGCCCTTCATGACATCGAGGAGAAGTCGCTCATACGCCTCTGGAGAGGCAACTCCGAAGGAGCTGTCGTAGGTGAAATCCATCTCCACCGGCCGCACCCGCATCCGAGGGCCTGGAGGTTTGGAACTAATCCTTAGAGACATCCCCTCCTTAGGCTGAACCTGAATCGAAAGGACGTTGTGCTCCAGTTCGCCTATATTTCTCCCCTTGAAGAGAGAATCGGGAGCCTTGTTGAAGAAGATGGTAATCTCTGTGATTCGTTTCGGAAGACGCTTACCGGCGCGAATGTAAATCGGTACACCACTCCAACGCCAGTTATCGATCTCCAGCTTAAGTCCTACATACGAATCTGTAGAGGAGCTTTCTGCGACGCCCTTCTCCTCGCGGTAACCCGCTACACTCTCTGCTCCCACAGTGCCAGAAACGTATTGAGCTCGAACCGTATTCTCACGAACCTCCTCTGGCGTCATTCGCTTAATGGAGCGAAGGACCTTCGCCTTTTCATCACGAATACTATCCGCGTCACTCAAAGAGATCGGGGGCTCAATACAAAGAAGCGCGAGCATCTGAAGCACATGGTTCTGAACGATATCACGAAGGATGCCGTTCTGATCGAAGTACGCCGCTCGCGTTCCTATACCAATATCCTCACAAACGGATATCTGGATGTGATCTACGTACTTTCGATTCCACAGAGGCTCAAAAATACCGTTAGCAAACCTAAAGACCAGGATGTTTTGAACCGTTTCCTTTCCAAGGTAGTGATCTATTCGATAGATCTGTTCCTCCGCGAGACTCTGGCGAATCACACGATTCAGCTCACGGGCAGACTCAAGATCGTGACCGAACGGCTTCTCCACCACCACGGAGGTCTGCCTAGCCTCTTTTGAGTAATCCTCTATCAGCCCTACCTCTTTCAGGTTAGACGCTATCGGGCCAAAGAACTGTGGAGCCATCGCCAAGTAATAGACGTAGTTAAAACGGACCCCGTGAGGTGTCGTTAAAGTCTCCATTCTCTGTTTAAGAGCCTCAAAGTCACCCGGCTTCTCTCCATCGAGTGGTTGATAGTGAAGGTTGCGAGCGAAGGATTCCCAAACAGCCGGGCTGATCGGTCGTCTCGAGTGCTTCTTGACCCCCTCAAGCACCTTGGCCCGAAAGTCCTCATCGCTCAACTTAGATCGTGAAGAGCCGATTACGATAAAATGCTCAGGAAGATATTGGTCTTCAGCAAGATTACACAAAGCGGGGATGAGCTTACGGGAGGTGAGATCTCCACTAGCACCGAAGATCACAAGCACCGTCGCTGGAGGCCGTACTATTCGCTGGTCGACATCTGCTGGTTGAGATTGAGTCACTTTCTATCCTACTAATTATGCGCCTTATATACTCTTACGCTTCGTCTCGATCGACTGAAGAAGTTCACGATACGAATCGGAGAAGCTCTTAACACCCGCCACTTGAAGCTCTTTGAGAAGCTGCTCTGTCGGAACGCCGAGAGCATTCACCTTCGAGATCAACGACACAGCCTCCGCACCTCCATTGTGAAGCCGTGGCTCAATGGCGGCGCCCGCTATAAGAGCCTTGACTGTTGCTGGGGGCATCGTATTGACGGTATCTCGGCCGGCCAACTCTTCCACATACATCACAGCTTTGAACACCGGATTCTTCGTGCCGGTACTAGCCCAGAGGGGCCGCTGTACGCGAGCGCCCTTCTCTTTGAGCGCTTTGAAAGCGTCAGAAGAGAAGAGCTTCTCGAATGACGCATAGGCAACCTTTGAGTTAGCAACACCAACTTTACCGAAAAAGATCTCCTTATCCTCGGCCTTGGCTTTGCCCGCTTTCACGAGATCATCGAAGGCCTTCTCAACGCTCGCGTCTACGCGAGACACGAAGAAGCTTGCAACTGAAGAGATGTTCCGAACACTCTCGCCACGAGCTGCACGAGCTTGAAGCGCCGCGATGTACGCGTTCGCAACCTGGTCGTACACCTCTTTCGAGAAGATAAGGGTTACGTTTACGTTAATCCCCTTTTCAAGAACGGCTTGAATTGCGGGAATACACTCCGGAGTCGCCGGAATCTTAATCATGATGTTCGGACGGTTCAGCTTGTTCCACAAACGAACCGCGGCATCGACAGTGCCTTTGCCGTCTGCGGCAAGGTACGGAGAAACTTCAATACTAGCGTATCCATCGCCAGCACCGGTTAGATCGTACATCGGTCTGAGTAGATCAGCCGCTGCAGCGACGTCGCGCAACATAAGCTCTTCACACAGGGCCTCAGTGCCTAACTCCTTAAGCTCCCCCGATCGCATATCGTCGTCGTAGTTGGCCGTATCAGCGATAGCTTGCTTAAAGATCGTCGGATTGCTCGTGAGTCCGGACACCCCTTGCTCAATAAGGCTCTTAAGCTCCCCCGACCGAAGAACGTCTCGCGAGAGATTGTCATACCACACGGACTGGCCGATCTCGTTAAGTGCTAAAATCTGCGGGTTCTTTGCTGTACTCATGACTACTCCAATGGGACAAAACGACATGAACGATATAACCTATCCCGACCGTGGGGGAAATCAAAAGATACGCCGATTTTGGCGATCCGGGACCCTAACCAGCCAATTTTTTTCCCCAATCCCCTCGTTCTCACCTTCGAAGATTTAGGGAGGTCAACGAGCAAGGCGCGGGATATCCATTGCGCCGGGATACGAGAGCGCTTTGCGCTTTCTGTTACGGTAATACTGGTAGCTGGTTGCCAAGCAGTGAAATGCGTATGGAAGGCCGTTCACATGACAGATCTCGTCGCCGTAGTACGTCGGTATTGGCCTCTCTGCAATCCTAAAACCCCGTTCGGCCATCGCGAGTATGATCTGCGTATCGAAGTGCCAGTTATTGGTAAACGCCTCGAACGGTACTCGTTTAAGAGCCTCAACAGAGTACAAGCGATACCCCGAGTGATACTCAGAGAGCTTTAGGCCGGTCATAGCGTTCTGGCATCGAGTGAGAATTCGGTTCCCCACGAACTTGTAGAGCGGCATCCCCCCTTTCAGAGCATCGGTCGGTTTCGACATACGCGAACCGAATACCATGTCCGCTTCTTTTTTGATCAGCGGCTCTAAGAGACTCGGCAAGGCCTCGGGAGCGTACTGGCCGTCCCCGTGAACAAGTGCCACGATATCCAAACCGCGATCGATCGCGTACTGATATCCTATCTTTTGATTTCCGCCGTACCCGTGATTCTTGACGTTACGGTGCACCGTAAGCTTATCAATACCAAAAGCCGCCTTATAACCGAGAGCGGCGTAATACGAGTTATCCTTGCTACAGTCATCAATAACAAAGATCTCTTCCACGTTGTCGTATACCTCTTTCGGTATGCGCGAGATCGTCTGAATAAGGTGGTTTACCGCATTATAGGCGATGATAAAGATGCCGATCCTTGGACTGCTCATGCAACTAACGTTCCTACGAGATCATAGCCTGAAACTTCAGTTATCTTCACACGGCCAAGATGGCCCGCTTGAATCTCTCCCAACCCCTCAACAACATCGTTGATGAGCACCGTACCATCAACCTCCGGCGCCTGGAAACGGGTGCGAGCTGAGAGCAACATATCGGTCTCCTCGTGCGGACCTTCGACGAGAACCTCGATCTCCTGACCGATGTACTCTTCGTTCTTCGCAATCCTGACCTTCTGCTGCGCAAGCATGACACGATCTCGACGGACGCGCTTCTCCTTCTCAGAGATCTGATCGTCCATATCAAACGCCGCCGTCCCCTGCTCTGGCGAATAGGTAAACACTCCGACACTTTCGAAATGGCCCTCCGCGACGAAGTCCTCGAGCTGCTTAATATCCTCCTCCGTCTCTCCCGGAAATCCGACGATGAAGGTCGTACGGAGCTTGATCGACGGGGCTTTTGAACGAACGTACTCTACGAAACGACGAGACCCATAGCGGCCTATCGGTCGCTTCATCGCCTTCAATACATCCTCACTGGCGTGCTGAAGGGGAACGTCGAGATACGTGCAGATAGACGAAAGATTTGTAATTGCGTCAAGAAGCTCATCGTCCACGCCCACCGGATAGGCATACAGCAACCGGATCCATGGAGCCGCCTTAGCCTCATCCAAGGCGCGAAGGAGATCCACAAGCCGTCCGGTATTGGTATCAGTTCCGAACGCAGTAAGGTCTTGAGCGACGAGGTTAATCTCCTTGACCCCCTGGGCCGCGAGCGCCGAAACCTCTTTGGTGATCGAATCGATAGAACGACTCCGCATTGAACCCCGAATCTGCGGGATGATGCAGAAGGCACACGGACGGTTACACCCTTCGGATACCTTCACGTAGGCCATGTACGGATGTGACGCCAGGTGCCGCGGCATAGTCTCGTCGTACAGGAAATATGGCCTCGCGCCTTCATTAAGAATGTCGCGCAAAGAATCATCAGCGCCAAGCGCGGCCTGCCCAACACTTAAGAGCCCATCAAGCGCGATGAAAGAGTCGACCTCAGGGAGCGCCTTACGAATATCGCCCTTGTAGCGCTCGACCATGCAACCCGCCACCAGCAACCGACGAAGGCTTCCAGATTTCTTAAGTTCCGAAAGTTCCAGGACGCAATCAACGCTCTCCTTTACTGCACTCTCCAAGAATCCGCAGGTGTTTACCACCGCGACATCGGCGTGACTGAGATCGTTTGTAATTTCAAAGCCGGAGTTACGAAGCACTCCGATCATCACCTCTGAGTCCACTTGGTTCTTGGCACAACCCAAGGTCACGATGGCCGCGCGCCCGACAAAAGCGGCTTTGCCGTCGAGAGCCTGTGGCTCAGTAATGTTTACCGCAACCGAACAACTCTTGGCCGGTGCGTCATCGAGGGGAAGGATGGAAAGTCCTGATTTCATACATCTCTTATCAGTGGGCGCTCTGTCGCCGGTCCATTACATCTACACCTTTTGGGTAGTCTAAAACAAATCGACGGGCCTCCTGTTTTACCCCCTGACTGACAAGACCCTTAAAGATAATTGCAGTCGTATTACCACCTAAGGAGCTGATTTTAGCTCCTTTTGGTAGCGATTGGGCCTTATCAACGAGCAGGTCAAACCCCTCTAAAGCATCACTTGAGTCCCCCTTAGATTTTCTTGGGACAAGTCGTAAAATGACCCCTTCAGGGCCCTGGCACGCGCCTTTTAGGTCGAAATCCCTACTGAGGTTCCCCACCCCCATCATGAAAGAGATCGGCAGACTAGAAAGGAGGACGTTTCCGATATCGTCGATGAGCACCTGCTGCTTGTCTGGCTGATAGAGCCACAGGGTGCTCTGATTAACCACCACTGACTGAGGTCTAGGCTGGGCATATTCCCACCGCATCTTCCCGGGCTTTGCGAACCACATCTCGCCCGCGCTACTCTCACTTTCGTCCAAAGCCGCCACGTATGAGTCCTGTCGAAATGCCCCTTGGAGGACTTCAATCCCAGCATATGCCCCTTGAACTTTGGCCAGAAGCTCCCGCCCCTGACCCACTGAGAGCTCTTGACCTTTCTGACACTCGAACGCACGGACCTGAGCAACAGCGGCATGAAAGCCGACCATCCCCATGACCATAACACCAGCAAAAAAACGTCGAAGACCTATCATCACGCCATCCATATAATTTCCCCTCCGAACCTTAGCACGACGATGCGATTCCGCCACCGCCCGAGAAGCCGACAAAACTCATTGCTCAAGCCATACAACTAGGGGACACTTACCGGCATCCTACGTGTCGAGCCTATAATGTCGCGGAAAGACCTAGGCCGACCTGACCGTATTCACCGTAAGGCGCTCACTTGCCCACATAGGGACTATGACAGACTCAACTCTCCCCAAGATATCCGTCGTTACAGTTTCGTATAATCAGGGACAATTCATTGAAAAAAACATCGAGTCAGTCCTACGCCAGGACTATTCTAATTTCGAGCACATTATCGTAGACGGCGGCTCAACCGATTCCACTCTCGACATACTCCGCAAATACCCCCACCTGAAATGGACCTCCGCGAAGGACGACGGTCAGTCCGACGCCCTGAACAAGGGATTCGCGAGGGCTACTGGCGACATCATCGCATGGCTTAACTCGGACGACTGGTACGCCGACGGAGCCTTTCACGCCATCGCTGAGGCACTTAAGGATTACCCAGTCGTTTTGGGGAAGGCTGCTCAAACAGATAAAGACGGCACCGTCGTTACCGTCGTTGAAAATCCTCCACGCTCATTTTATGACCTCGCTCGATACTGGATACCGTACGCCTGGGTAGCGCAGACATCCGTATTTTTTAGACGATCCCTCCTTGAGGATGTTCGAAGAAGTGATGGAAATTACCTTGATCAAGATCTCTATTTCACCATGGATCTCGACCTCTGGTTCAGAATGGCGATGCAGTATCCGTTCGTTCGTCACATAGACAAGGTACTCTCTTATTTCCGCATCTATGACGAGAACAAGACAGGGGCCCGCCCACAAGCGACTCAACGGGAGTGCTCACGTGTCTACCGACGACATATGAACGGCCTCAACCCAACGGAACGGCAACTGAGCTACATCATGCCGATGCGCGAGCCCTCAGAGATCTCAAAGGAGTCCTTCAAGAGTCTGACGAAACAGACCTGTATCGATTTTGATATCTTCATCATCGACTACGCCGCTGACAAGGAGATGTCGAAGTTCGTTCACGAATTCTCGCTCGACCTATCCGAGGCTATCCCCCAAATCACCGTGCGCTACGCCAAATCCGCACTTCCGAATGAATTTTCCGCGTTTACAACCGGAGTGCAAAAAGCGGTGTCGCCGATCGTTGGATTTCTGCAGCCAGGTGATACTCTAGACGAGAACGCCTCGCACCGAGCCCTTCATCAATTCGCTCTCGATACGGTCGGCTTGATGATCCCCACTATACAAGGAGGGATGTCCCAACTCGACACATTCTTCCAGCAATCCGGTGAATTGAACCTTCCAGGATTTCTCACCTCGTCATACTTCTATCCGAACATCTACGCGAGACGGCTAGCCCTCTTAGAGCTCGAAACATTCCGACACCCCAACTCCCCAGCTCACTCACTAAAGGAGCTCCTCCTCCGTCTGATCTACAAGGGCTGGTCACTTCAAGGCTCAGACTCTGTCATTGTCTATCCCACTACACGAAACTACTCGATGGAGGTTTCGCAGTGGCACGCTGAGAGGGATACGATCATCTTAGAGGTGCTCAAGACGCTGAAGCGGGAATTCGATGCGGATCCCTTCGGGCCAACTCGGGCTAAAGTGCGCGATCCACGCCCCCTACTTGAGTCGCTAAGCCACGTCACGGGTGTTTTGTAAATTCGTCTGAGACCTCTTACCAGCAACCAGTAGCACACTGCACAGCGCGGCCAAAGCGAATCCGAGCGGCAGTGACCAGCCGTAGCGGAGCGTCAGATAGGACCACATGCCCTGCTTTCGCACCACGTTCACCATCTGAACCACTTTCGGGATCTGATTGCGTTCGATATCTGGAAACCTTGACTGTATAATCCCGAAGATCTCCCGCTGAATAGCGAGCAATGTCTCCCGCTTTTCATTGTCCGCCAGGGTAAACGCGATCTCGCCGATCTCAATATCGAGTTGCACGAACTGAGCCTTCACCCACATTTTTTGTGTTTTCGCAAAATCGAGGGTCACGGTAAGGAATTGATTACCGTTCTCCCTGAAATAGATGCGACGACGCTGCTGCTCAATCGCGAGGAACGGACGTACACGATCAGGAGAGACTCCCATATCTGAGAGTCGTGCTCGCAGAGGAGCAAGATGCTCTTTCTTAACAATCCGAAGGAGCTCTTCGTTCAGAAAGTCCTCAGAGCGTCGATACGTAATTGTCGGCCCCCGAGGCTCAAATTTGACCTCTCCGCGAGTCTGTTTCTCGTTCCCCTCTCCCCTTCCCACAGCCTCGTGTGGCTGCTTAATCTGAATCAGTTCTTTGATCTCCCCATTCGGATAGAATCGCCGACGATGGCGAACGCCTATTCCCTGATTGATAAGGGCCATCTCTGGTACGTCGAAGTAGGTATCCGCAAACTCCTCAACCTCCGGGAAGGTCTTAAAATTCGCGGCATGAGACTGAAAGCCTCCTCCGAAAGTCGCGTTGAGCCAGCTCCATACCTCCTCGGCCTGTTCAAGAGGGACATCAAAGGTCATCTCGTTCTCAAGACGCATGGTGTCGAACTTTTCGAGGGTCTGGGCCTGGGATACCAAAGCCGAAAAAAGAGCCGTCAATATCACAAGGAACGATACATATGACCGCATACGCATACTCACTATCCCCTCTTCACCTCAACACCATGAGGCTCTTTGGTGATGGTGTTAACACCGCGAATGAAACGCAATCGAAGAGAAGAACTTCCAGTGCGTATCGACCAACGATACGGACGCGATTCACGAATCAAATCGTCATTTTTGTCGACCCTCCGTTTCGAGGATAAGAACCGATCGAACCGAGCTACACACCCACCCCTCTCAACTGGGACGCAGAGTATCCGCTTAGCGACGCCATCTTCCTCAACAACAACAGAGGTGGGGACACTTCCTGTAGAGTCGAATACCAATTCACGAGCTTCGAACCCGGCATCCGCTCCAACCATAATGTGAACATCCTCAACTCCGCCGTGGGAACCTTTCGATTGGGCGGATATCGAGATTTTTCGTAACGCTGATCGCAACACCTCACTTCGCGCACGACTCTTCTCTACCAACTCTTGAACGGAGGACTTCCATTCAGAATTAGGCATCATGTCCAGGTTCGCCCGAAACGTATAAACCTTCTGAGGAGACGCGAGAATCTCCTTACGAACAGAGTCCGCGCTGTCCTCTATGAGTTGCGCGACTCGATCAGGAGAGAGAGCTCCATGAATAGCTTCCCATACACATCGATTCTTCTCCTCGCGGTACTCGGGAATTTGCAGCAATGCCTGGAAGAGCCCGTTCGGCGCGAAGTCGATACCGTCTATCTTCTCGCGATAGTACGCGACTGGGTCCCACACTATGGGCTTCAGTTTTTGGGTCCGCAGGTCAAAAAAGTACCTCTGATTATGGGTTTCATCCGCGTGAATAGAACCTACTATCTCCAGATATGCCATGTAGCGAAGCGTCGTCTGAACATCGAGCACTTTTTCAATCGCGGTCTTAAATCGCTCGGGCTCGTTCGCGGCAATCGGCAACACCTCAAGCAAGGCCTGCATCGGGGCCACCGAAGTATCCCCGCCCTTTTTGGTCGGAAACACCTCCCATCCCTTCACACTCTCAAAGAGAAACTCCCGATCGTGATATGCGTATACATCTTTAAAATCTATATCCCCTACAAAGAGGCGATCGGCTGAGAGGTTATGATTTAAGAAGAAGTCCTCGTTAACCTGCTCCAAAAAGACCCTCACTCCGTCGAATTGACGATTGACGCGGAGGTGAATAGGAAATGCCTTGGGGACCTCAAGCCCTCCCATGTTCTCAGCAAGCCGATAACCAAGGAAGTCAGGAATCTGACTCTTGGTTCGGGGGAGGTATAAATTGAACTGCCGCATCCCGAGATATCGCGAGCCCCGCTTAAGCTTTACTCGCCATGATTTTTGCGGAAACGCCCAGTGATTCATCGAATCGCCGCGAAAACGGAGATTCGCACCCAAAACACTATTCGGCTCACCCTTCCTTCGGACCTTAAACAAGCCGGGCTGATAGATCCTTCCACTCTCGGGCAAGTGCGCTTTGAGAGCTTTCAAACGCTCAGTACGTATATAAAGTTCCATTACCGGCAGCGCTGAGCCTTTGGGATCGTCTTGTTCCGCAGTAAGCCAGTTCCAGGCGTATATGGCATTAAATCGCGCACCGTAGATAATCTGGTCCCAATAACCGATCCGCGCGAGCTTCCGCTCGCGAGGAGTCCGAGCCAGGTAATCCGCACCAAGGAAGGCAATCCACGCCAAAGGGATACAAAGGAGCCCGAGTAGAGCGACACGTTTGATACGACGCTTCCACCGAAGCGATACAATGTGCCCCCTATCGAAGCCCTCAGGAATAGCGGATGACGAGAGAACGGTTCTCATACCTCTTTAGGCCGCCCTCTCAGGAACGGAATGTGCCTGACCCGAATCCCAGCTCTCAGGCTCCGTCTTGGCGAGCGGTCTGCCAGACGTCCGACGAGCACTCTTAAGCATATCAACTGCCGCACAATATTTGGAGTAGCGTCCCCGCGAGACCTCGAAACGTCGAACAAGCGATAGCAACCACAACGGCACTGAGCGCTCACTCTTTATCTCAAGCACGGCTTGCGAAGGGGGAAGGAAGAAATCCTCCGCGGTCGATTCATAATCACATAGAGCAGGTAACGACGCCGTGAGTCTCTTATCCAAAGTGATCCTCAGTGTTGAATCTAGTTGTCCGGCGAGCGCCTTCCGAAGGTATCGAACATTAACAACCGGCTGTAATAGAAGCCTTTCATGGAGAAAAGATATTTCGTCTCTTCCTTTCGAAGGGGCAACAAGAGGAAGAAGCTTGTCGAGAGCTAAAAAGCCAGAATCCGACATCAATGTGTCAACGCCGTCTTGTGGTTCAAGCACACAGCGCTTCTTCGCAATCATGTGCTTATGTTTCTCCTTAATTTCAAGAAAAAGCGGACTATCAACAACACTTCCGCCCGCATAGCGCCTTAACCTAACTTTTCGACGACATCCAACCGATTCCTGACGATCCCAATAGAACCGAAGACTTTCGGTATCGTAATAGATGCTTAACGTCTCGTAGAACCCATCGGCGCCAGCGTGCTCATCCGGTCGACAGAACGGCTCGGCGGCGCGCATGAAATCCTCTCCTTTGTGAAGATCTACAACGTACTTCAGCTCGTGGCGCGTTCCCGGCTTAGCCATGAATAGCTACCTATCCGATTACAACTCGAAGATGTGGTCTGTTCCCCGCACCTGAATCTGCATTTCAGAATGGAGGCGCTGTAGGTCTTTCATAAATTTGTCGATATTGAAGACGTCGGCTACCCGCATAAGAAAGGTATACTCGGTCTCTGTACCAGCTCGGAGAGACTCAACCGAAAGTAAAGAGAAGTCTTTGCAGTGAAGCCTCAACGTATCGTCAAACACCCCACTCGTCGCCGCCGCAGACGGAACCCGAATGCGAGCGATCTTCTCTGAAAGTCCAGATTGACCGAAATTCAACCAATCCATAAGAAGGCAGGCCGCGCTCACGATCACCGTAAGGCCAATACCCACTTGGTAGAAACCGGTTCCGCACGCCATTCCTATCGCCATAGCGAAGAAGATGTACGCAACGTCTCGGGGATCTTTTACGGCGTTTCGAAATCGCACGATGGAGAGAGCTCCGACGAGGCTAAACGCACGCGCGATATTACTTCCGATGATCATCATGACCGCGGCTATCACCATTCCACAGATGACGAGCGTATGCATGAACGCGGGGGAATACGAAGCCCCTCTGTAGGTACGCTCGTATACCTTCGCCTGAATAAGGCAGAGAGCGAGAGTTAGGACTAGACTGACACAGAGCTGCGTGAGGGAAAGAACATGACTAGGATCGGAAAACTTAGCTATTTGATCGATAAAACTATCCATTCAGTCCCCAAAGAAATTTAACACCTTGATACTGAGACGCGAGGCTCACTACTATGAAACTGTTCGTCCCAGGCACCCCCAACACCCCTGAATTGTTAGGACAACGTTAAGCTATAGCAGACACCCCGTTTAGTAAATGTATAACCATCAATCACCGCGTCGTTGTTTTCTAGCCCGCACCTCGGTGTTTTCGATAGCCGTCGCCTTTTTCAATCTAAGCCCTTTATCCGCAGAAGAGCGTCCTCCCTTTGGGGAGGTGGCACCATCGGGACACGCTATACCGTCAGGACGAAGGCTCGTCGAACACCGGATCTATGTGAGAGGCCCCGTCAATGCCAGCTCTAAAATCCCCTTGGCTATCGGCTCAGGCCTCGTGCCGATAAGCAGCACCGGAGACACAACCGTACTGCTAGCGCTCTCTGATAGGGGGCCGAACATACCCGTGAAAGAAGCCAAGGGACGCTCGCCGGAACGGGTGCTTTTTCCAGAACCGGGCTTTAACCCCTCGCTCGTTCCTCTCGTCGTACGAGGATCGGACCTATCGCACGTTCTCTCCAACGCAGATCCTACACTTGAGTTCCCCCTCCCAGTCGGAGAGGCGCTGCCAATCACCTCTCCGAGTGGAGAGGCGCTGACAGGGATCCCATCATCACACGAAGACGAGATACCTCTCGGCCCATCGCTTGCGGTCCTCAACACTACGAACGAGGAGCTTGCAGGCATCGACCCCGAAGCCATCGCATTTGATCCTCATCAAAAGATCCTCTGGATAGCAGAGGAGTACGGTCCGAGCCTCTTGGCCATCGATCCCTCCACCCGCAGGATTAAGAAGCGGCTAGTTCCCGGCGCCGGACTACCCGAGATCATGAAATACAGGGCGAGAAATCGGGGATTTGAGGGGCTTACCTATCTACCCTCCGAGCACCTCGCAGTAATCCTTCAGAGCCCTCTTCACAACCGTAGCACCGACACGCGAGAGGGTTTCGTGCGCTTATTGATACTACCATCAACGCCCAACTCAAAGGACGCGGTGGTTACCTACCCCCTCGTGCTTCCAGCCAACGCCGAACGGGACTCCTATAAAATCGGTGAGCTGGTCGCTCTGTCCAACGATACATTCCTAGCCCTTGAGGCCTACAAATCCACAGACGACCAGAAGCACTATCACCTCATACTTCTTGACCTCAGCAGAGCACGTGCGGTTGACTCAGATCATCTCGTGATGGACCTTCGCACACTCCGGGCACCGATTCAGCGGTCATTGATACTCGACTTTAAGGACTTCACATGGGACTCCGGAAAGATTGAAGGCCTCGCCCTCATAAACGGAAACCGAACCTTAATCGTAGCCAAGGACAACGACTTTGGAATTACCCTGAAGGG
>JBIIEK010000211.1:0-4795 GCA_044237895.1 Bdellovibrionota bacterium | reverse complement strand
AGGCTCGCGCATCGTCCCCTAAAACAACAACGTGAATATCATACGGAGCAAGCGCGTTCGGCCATACAAGGCCCGCATCATCTCCATAGACCTCGACGATCGATGCAAGCACTCTTGTGGTGCCTATCCCGTAACTACACATCTGCACCGGTCTCATGACTCCCTCTGAGTCTTGCACCGACACTCCGAAAGCATCGGTATAGCGAGTGCCAAGCTTGAACGTGTTTCCTACTTCTATCGCCCGATGCTCTCTCAGCTTCGGCACACTAGTACCGAACAACTGCTGCAGCGCTTCTACGTCCTCAACAACCTCTTTATTGAGTGCGGTCTGCCCATCATCAGTTACGAAGATAGTGTCCTCGCCCGCCTCGTGAAGAAGCTGAAACTCATCAGAGAATCTCGAAAACACCCCACCAGACGCGAAGGTGCGGCGCGTTTGAGCTCCGATACCACACCGAGTGAAGATGCGCATATACGCGTTGCACACCTCTTCATAATACGCATCTCGTTCAGCCTCTGAGAAATGAAAAGAATAGAGATCTTTCATGCGAAACTCGCGCCCCCTCAGAAGCCCCGATCGCGCACGCGGCTCGTCCCTAAATTTAGTCGAGACCTGAAAAAGCCCCGCCGGCAGATCACGATAGGAGCGAATGTTCTTTCCAAACGCAGCAACCATGGCCTCTTCAGCGGTTGCCGCGAGCCCATACTCGTGGCCGTGTCGAGAGCGCAGCTGGTAGAGAACATCGATGTGCTCCCACCGATTAGTTTTCTCCCAGAGCTCTCTAGACTGAAGCGCCGGCGCGAGGAATTCATGCGCGCCTAAAGACACCATCTCCTCCCTCACGATCTGCTCTATTCGGGCCAACACTCGAATAGAAAGGGGCATGAGGGTGTAGATTCCAGCAGCGGCTTGAGAGACATATCCGGCGCGAATAAGAAGACGTGAGTTCTTGCTCGTGTGGCCCTGAGAAACCTCCCGTGAGGTTCTCGTCACATTCGATGTCAGTGAATGAATTGCGTGTGCATACATAGCATGAGCTCTCCTCGGAGCTATTCTTTTTTGTAATCAAGAGATCGGATGAAGCGCAGAAGCGTCGTTGTGCATACCCGCTATGCGGGCTTGATGGGGGATACGGCGGGAAAGTAGAAAGTGCACATTTTTACAATGTGATGATTGTCGGGCTGCAAGTCAAGCAAAAACTCATGCGGAGCAACCATCACGTCTAGAAGCCTTCTCAACACGACTCCGTAACCCCTGATAGAGGCTAAGAGCTGAATCATTACTCGGCCCTCGAGTCCTCACGCCATCTTCTTTCTACTCTGAATCCAGCGTTAAACGGGAAGCCAGCCCTGGGATAAGGCGCAAGGCACTGAAGGGAGCCAAATCCCCGTTATCAGCCATCGGTTGCATACCCATAGAATGCTCTCAAATCGAGCTCTCGGCACCACCGCTATCAAAATATCCCTCGTTAGACTTCTACGATCTGCGCTCGATAAGGACCGCACACGGAAAGTCGTTGGCTCTCATCCAACGTAGAGATGAGGGGCTCCCGGAACGACGGCAGGATTTTAGGAACGAGACCGATATCTATTGGCGACGTACTCGGTAAGGAAGGCTCACACGAGCTTCCTCTTCGCTGAAACCTTAACGAACGAGCGAGAGGCGTGCCTTTCATAGTTTAAAATGATCAGAAGAAGGGCGTGCGTCCGCTTTACTGAACCATCCGCTGCTCGGCACACGCACCCCCTTCGTCCGTCAAGCAAAAAGACGAGTTCTGCCAACACCCGCCGGGCCCCTTCAAAGACACCCTGTGTAACTCGCCGAGCCGACTCAAACTAATCTGTTGGCCTCATGATATTCGCCCCGAGCGTCCGAGCACGGCTTCGAAGGCGACCAAAGGTGCACCCCACCCTTTCAACTCCCGAATAACGCTCTCTATAGGGGATAATCGTCGGAACAATCCCTATTTTCGCGCCACCAATCATCAACCTTTTGTACGTATATTCCGTACTACTGGTTGTGATTATTCGCAGGGGAGCTTTTCAATGCGGCTCCTTCAGGCGATGCACAAGTGAAGGGGGATGGGCTTCTTTCACATGCTGAGTACAGGGGTGTTGTATGACGTTGACGACTGGACAGTTCAATCCTTCGGCGAATTCGACAGTTAAACTTTATCTCGTCGACGATCACTTGGTACTTAGGCAAGCACTTGCTGAAGCACTCGCGCACCGGGGCAAATACCAGGTGGTCGGGCACGCCGGAAATGGCGCAGAGCTCATATCACAAGGTCAGGGTTGTCCGGCCGACATCATAGTTCTCGATTTTACGCTGCCAAAATCAGGAGGTCTCGACACCCTCAATGAACTGCGCAAGCTTGGCGTAAACACACCTGTGCTCATCCTATCCGGCGACGAATCAGGGCGTTGCGTTCGAGCCGCTCTTCAAGCTGGCGCCAAGGGCTTCGTTCCCAAACAGGCGGGCATTAACGAGATGGAACACGCCATTGAGGCGATCGTGAGGGGTGGAACGTATTTGAGTCCGTCAGTGTCTGACAAGATGGCGTCCAATGAGGCGGCAGACGCTCCCGGAGCGGCGTCTAGCACCGTACTTTCGAACCGAGAGAGAGAGATCATGGTTCTTCTTGCTAACGGCAAACCGAATCGGGAGATCGGAAAGCTCCTGAATATTAGTGTGCGAACCGTGGACACCCACCGGTCAAACATCCTTAAGAAATTAGGATTTAAAACCAATGCTGAGCTTGTGAAGCTGGCTATCGCTGAGGGATGGGTGACCACATAAGACGGTAGTCTTACTTCGGCATCTCTTCCCGTAAGCTCGCATTGGGACTCTCGCCTAACCCGCGGTCGATGCAGTCCCAAGCAAGAAGGGCACATTTGATCCGCGCTGAGTGGCGTTTAACTCCTTCAAGCGCGAGAGCATCTCCAAGATCATTGAGCGCATCGCCCTCGATCTCACTCTTAATCATTTTACGGAAAAGAGTGGAGAGCCGCCGGGCCTCCTCTTTGGTTTTACCGTGAAGCAACTCGGTCATTATCGAGGCTGTGGCTTGGCTAATAGAACATCCGTGACCATCGAATGCGATCTCAGAGATCGTTTCACCAGAGAACTTAAGTGTAAGCGATATCTGGTCCCCACAGAGAGGATTGTTCAGATCGACCTTCCGATCAGGGTTAAGGAGCACCCCCTTGCATCGTGGTGATTTATAATGGTCCAGGATGAGATCCTGGTAAACATCATCTAAATTCACAAAATCCTCTCACGCTTAACTACTAAGCTCGCGCTTCAGTTACCCGCTGCCTCAAACCCGATGCCGCATCGAACAAGAACGCCAACCGAAGAAGCCCCTCAGGCTCTCCCGAAAGCGAGATCTCTCCGGTAAGATGCGCGCGCTGAAGGGTCAAGGTTCCATCAACGAGCTTCCGAAATGTCTCATTGCTGCCTGACAACAAACATCGCGCGGAAACTCCATCCGTAATTCGCCCATTCATAAGGTCGAGGCCAAATCGATTACCTTGCGCATCGAAACCAACCTCAAGGGGCGACATCTCAGGAATCTGAGGCGCCGAAGCTGCCAAAGACGCCAGATCTAGTATCCATGTATCATTACTACTCATAGGCCCGCATAATGCTCTTCTTGCTTTAAAATGTCACCTCCCCCCAGAAAACATTGAGGATTTAGGGAGTAAACGCAGCGAGCGACACCCGTCGTTCAGAAGATAGAGCTGGGCTAGATTATAAACCGCGCTGCCACAATACCGTATGAAAGACCAAGAGGTTCGACACCAATCTTGTCCCGGTCAGCGCCCCCTTCTAGTCGTGGCTGCTTATGCCTGTGTTCCTGAGGAGAGATCCTCGATTAATTTCTCAAGACGTCGAACCTCGGGATATGTGCCCAGCAGTCGCTGACCGGCGTCTTTCGCCTTACTTGCGATCAAAAGAGCCGAAATCTTGTCTCCACTTACAGCGTACGCACGCGCGAGGATGTGCATCTCATGGATTCCGCGCCATCCCGTCGCCTGGCAAGCGCGTGTAGCCAATTGCACAGCGTACTCTGGCTCAAAGAAAGCCCCACCTTCAAGGTACGTTGATGCCAGCATTCGCAACACTCGTGGATGCTCCGGAGATACCTGAAGAGAACGATGTAAATGATGTCGCGCGTAGGCTATCTTTCCCTCTTCGAGTAAAACTTGCGCGAATGCGAGTACGGCTTCAAACGGCCCTCGATCCTTCGCGGCCAACGCTGCAAGATCATCGCGAGCCAAGCCATGATCACCCGTTAACATCAGGAATCGAGCCTTGGCTACCTCAAGACGAGGAGAGGCTTCCGCATCGCAATGAAGATCGGCGAGGAGGTCCTTAGCCTCTTGAACGAGGTGATCCACCCCCCCACTCTCTATCGTTGCCGTTACAAAGAGGGTCACCAATTCAGGGTCCGCAGGTACAGTTTGAAGACATTGGCGAATCGTCCACGCCGCCTCAACAGCACACCCGAGCCACAACTGTAGTCGAGCAAGACGGACATAGGACTCACGCTCCCCCGGAGCCACTATCGTCGCTTGACGAAGGAATCGCTCGGACTCCTCAAACTTGCGAGTTCTAAAGAGACAGTGCGAGAGATCAAGGAGGGCGTTGATTCGAGCTGGGTGCCGATGGTGCGAGTCGAGCCCCTTTCGATAGTAGGTAGCGGCCTCTTCGTATTTTCCGGCTTTATAAAGAGCAGCGGCCTCAATCCACGGGCGCACAGGGAGGGTACGCCACCGCTTAATCCACTCT
>JBIIEK010000049.1:0-16581 GCA_044237895.1 Bdellovibrionota bacterium | reverse complement strand
AAAAGCCTCCTCCCATCGAGCGCGAGTTCTCAATGATATGCTCTATCAACTTCAAGATGAGGGTGTGTTATCTGTTCTGGATATCGATGCGTTGAGTGCCACGATCGGGGTGAAGCATATCCCCGACGGAGCACATGGCAATCGGGAATTTATTCGTGCAGCCCAAGACCTGATTGTGAGAAGTATCGCTCTTTAAACGGCTACATGAAGGAGTAGTCCACCGACATCTCTGACAGAGCCCCGAGGTCAGGCGGGACCTCCTCTGAGAGAGAGTCCGAGAGGACAGCGAGTGGCTTTCCAAGGGCCTGAGACTTTCCAGCCGGCACAATGATGCGCCTTAAAAAAGCCGGTTGCCCCGCGCGTATCTCAATGATGGCCTTAAAGGATTCCAGCTCAACTAAGAGCTCTCCCTGAGCGCACATAGCTCCCTCGGAGATGTGCCATTCAAGCACTCTCAACTCTGAACTAGTATTTATCGATTCCTTCAGAGTCACTAGGTATACCATGGTTCCTCTACAGTGTGTTTGAGGTATCTCTTCCCAGTCGTGCTGAGAACTCCTGAGTTGCGAGCCGCAGAGTATCTATCACCGCGTTTATTCCGGCGTCGGATAGTCCCAAAGAGGAATCGTCGAGATTCGCAGTTCCTCCGTAGGCGAGGATAAGATCGAGATCTATGAACCCTAGGTTCCATTTCGCAGCTCTTTCCATACAAGATGCGTTGCAACGAGCAAGGGATCGGATGAGTGCCTCGTCTCTCGCAAGTCGAGGAGTGGAGCACAGTGCGATAAACGCTCCAGAGCGTCGACCGCTCTCTACCAAGGCAGAAAAGAGGAGATCGTTATCCGGCTGAATAACGTGATGTGGTTCTGGGCGTACGATAACTAAAGAGCCGGGAGCGACCTCACTGATGGAAGGGGGCCACTCATAGCGTAGCGTGAAGCACCTTGAGCCAACATGCCGAGCTATCGTATCTCCGCTCGGCAGGTTGCACAGATATATGTCCACATCCGGTGAGATCATAGGTCGGTGATAGGTGAGACAAAAAGTGGCGCGCTACTCAGAAAAGGCTATTTCAAGCCATTCTCCACACATCCTTTCCTAGAAATTCTGCCGAGTCAATGCTGCGATACGTGAACACGGCTCCCTCTCTCGCCGCTGCCCGTTCAATGAACCACGGGCGATTTGGAAGAAAGCGAGAGTGTATCACGGGGAGGAGTTCGAAGCGGAGTCGACACTCGAGGGAGGCAAAAAATACATCTCTCCACTCATCCTGTGAGTTTGTGAGATCCCACGCGTACAGATCAAATGGCCGCCAGCTCCCGTCCACCAATATTTCGCACCAGTAGTGAGGGGAGGGGCCGTGCGATTGAAGTATGAGCCCAGAGAGTACCCGCGCGGGAAGTCCAAGCGATTGCGCCGCTTCAGCCAAAAGCCACGCTCCCGCAACACAGTCGAACCACCGTAGGCCTGCTTCAGGTACTGGTGGTGCACCCTTTATATGTTGATGATGATAGATGTGTCCCGAAGCCAGTTGATCGTGAAAAATGTTCCATAAGGCTCGTACCTTCTCTAGTGAGGCACAAGAGAGAAGGTGCGTAAGTTTTTGGGGATGCAGCGCGAGGGGAGACTGAAATGGCGCGACGGCCTGAACGTCAGGATGGTCTACGCCCTCATCGAGGATCGGTTCTCTCTGGGGGGTAACGTAGGCTTCGTATATGATCTTCGCTTGCACGACCTCCGTGTCGGGATGGATCAAGAGGTCGAGCGCCCCGACGGATTCCCGCTTCTCAAGAATCTCGCCACTGACGTATTCGATCCTCCACTTCGGATCGCGATGAGAGGGGTGTTCGAGAGGCAAGGGTAGGCGGAGCCTTTGAGGCTTAGATTGTTGAGTTATTGGGATCGTTCGAGTCAGGGAGATGTGTACCTCGCGTGGGCTACTATTAGACACAACCTCAGCCCGACGAAGTGCGACATACCTGGTCCACACCTCGGAATCGCGCGCCCAACTTCGACACCTGATCTGATTCAAAGTCGCGTACAGATCGAGACGCGCACTATTCTCCCGAGAGATCCCCATTTCCGTCAAGATCTTCGGCACCTCTCTTCGACCCTGTTCGGGGCGATCTGGCCACCCCATAAAAACACACTCTTCTACCACCGCTTCGTAGGAGCTGTTCATGAATTGACCTTCGGGAGCGACTACGTTCTCGTCTTTAAGCATCGGAGTAAGGTGAGAATAGCGGCGAAGTGCGTCTATAGTCTTCATAGGGAGCGATATCACCTTGAGATAGCTCAAGCAGCTTCGATAGCGTTGGGATGAATAGTTCGCGTGGCAATTCGCTTGACTCCGCAACGCTTAACCAAAAGAAGGGGAGTAGCCTGACATCGTTGCGTGGATATGAGTCTCGAAAACGAGGTTCCCACAACGAAAGGTTCGCCAGAGGATCCCGCCACGAATGCGAATGGCATAGATGGTAACTTCTCGATTCGTCGAGGAGGTGTACCGAGTACCCGCGCGTTATCTCCGCCTTGAGAGCGAGATCGCGATGTTCATTCATGGTGAGGCTCTCGTTAAAGCCGTTTACATCATGGAATAGCTCGGTGGGCATGGAGATGTTGTGCGAACTCGCGGTCATCCATAACGAGTGTGTGCGATCGGACTCTCGCAAAGCTTGAGATTCCAGCTCCGCGAGGCGTCTCGGAACTGAGCCTGGATATATTCCCGGTTGCGCTCTCCGTTCAATCTCGTCGAAGGCGTGGGTTATCCATTCGAGTGACAGTAACTCATCGGAGCGAGTTTTGTGATTAGGAAATGCCTCGAAAGCCTCGCCCCGTTCGGGATCCCGGAGAAAGCGCGCCTGTCGAAGGTTAAAAAGCTCGCCACGCGCGATACCTTCAGTGTGGGAGTGAAAGTGAAGGTGAGCCGCGATTGATGACGGGCTTACGAGCGTGTCTCCATCAAGAAAGAGGAGCGTCCTCGCCCGGGCGCATCTTGCCCCTCGATTTCGCGAAGCGCTTCGCCCCTCGCACTGTACGTTTCTTTCATAACGGATTGAGATCTCGGATCTGAACGAGGCACACAGTTCGGCCGTTTCGTCCGTTGAGGTATCGTCAACCACAATCACTTCAATTTCAGCGCCTAAGTCTCTTTTGGCCCGAGCGCATGCTGCTTCGATTGAGGCGAGGCAGAACCTTAGGCGAGGAGCTTCATTGCGTGTGATGATTACGACGGAGAGATCCATAGTGAGCCTTGCTTAGGAATAATACCACGTGGCAAGGCGCGCGCACAATTAATGTAGGGAGCTGGTCTAGCACGGCCCTTATTATCGCTTGTTTCGCACCGCCCCGTTACCAAGTGTTTTTGAGGGTACCTCTTGGGAAGGGGGACGCCTACGCTCATTCAAACGAGCAGTATAGGGGATGGATCGGTTCCGGGTCGGACGGATGCTCACCGGTAGCACGAATGAAGAGGTAGTCTCCTCTCAGCGGATGTGTCTTGAGCTTCTCGAAGAAAGCTTCTGAGGAGGCGCTGGTTTCCTCGATCATGTGGAGCGGTATCGTTCCCCCACACCGATAGCGCTCATCGTGGTCGAATGAATCGAGAATGGCATGATTGAATGAGGCGACCTCTTGCGGAGCGAAGCCAGATCTCTCAAGGAGCAGAAGAATTTCGCGGACCGAATATTCGTGTGCATGAATAATTCCTGTCGGCGGTGGCCCGAATGAGGGGAAGAACATGGGGTTCTCCCATTCAAGCGCTCGGCGGATAGATCGTGCTGAGTTTATATTCGGAGTGCTAAGAAAAAGGGTGCCGCTAGTTTTTAGGAGCCTTCGCATCTCGCAAAGAGTGAAGAGCGGATCTCTCCGAAGATGCTCAAGCACCTCAAGGCAAATAAGTACGTCGAAGGATGCGTCCGGAAGAGGAAGCGCTGATTCGATAGCATGCCTTTCGACCGAGTATAGTTCACCGCCTTCGTGAGCATCGTGTTGACGAAAGAACGTATACTCATCCGGAGATCTGTATAAAAGGCTCTCTGGAGAGCCTATCATCTTTAGGGATATCTCTGGAACGATGTGGCGTATGAGAAATCCTTCAAGAGGGGAGGCCCCCATAATTAAAACCGAGGCGTTGGAGTTGAGACTGGGGATGATTCGACTGTACGACTCGATGAGCCGCTCCTTGTGCCCGTTATCAAGGAATCGTTTCCTGAGGGTCTCGTAACCAGCGTGTGAGATGGTCGGAGTGAGCTCTTTATCGAATAACGATCGAAGTGTTTTGGGTAGAGAAGAGGGTCTTGCGTCGGTCATGGGACGCGATTATCTCCCGCAATTTCTTAGTTGCCCATGGGGTATGTCGATTTCCACCTGACGGCGCACTCTCAGTCGGAGAATCACGCCGCCAACGCTGAGAAAGGGGACTATCGTGTCGTCTAGTGGCAAAGCCCGCCGCTTTGGAACTTCCAAGCGCCACCTAAAAGCCCCGTACTGACGATGTGGGTAGCTCGACGGTCGCGTCCCTCAAGAAAGGGAGGGCCCCCTTCATGTCGACCATGCCGGACCCTGGCGGTAGACCGGAGATCAGCTGGTTAGGTTGGCTTGTGATGAAAAATATACAAAAAAACCTCAAATCATTAAGAATATTTAAGGGGTGTCGATCATCCTAATGATAAGAGTATTTTCGTCTACGATAGATTAGAATGATGTCGACACTGTTTAACATCTTCGACGCCTTAATCGCCGCGCTTTTGGGGCTTAAGCCGGTGCCGGTTCGAGTCAGATCGAAACGTACTCGTTAAGAGTCCGGTCTGAAGGCACTCTTAGCTTGGTCTTCAAGATTGTGTGGTGAGGCTGTGTGTGGTCTCATCAATCTATGAAGACATCCTCCCTCCACCCTAGCACTATTCTTCATCCGTTCGGTGGGTGTAATCGCCTCCTCGAGCACTACCAACAGATAGGTAAATCGCTTCTCGATTACGAGATGCGAATTAGTGGATCTCTGATGCCAGGACGGCGATACAATCGGGAGTTTGGCCAAGCGGTAACTTTCGTTCCCGTTGAGGTCTTAGAGTCCTATCTCGATGACCTTCTCGATGTGGAGGTGCAAGACGAAAGTCTATTTATTAAAAAGCCTCGACCGGCCAAGCGAGCATTGCTACTTGCCGCGGTAGGGGTGTGTACGTTGGTCGCGTCGGTCTCTGCCGGAAGAGATGGGGGATCGTTTATGTCTCTCACGGTATTGTTGGCCATTACCGTTTTCGCCGGAATGGGAGGCGCTCTCTACTTCCTCCCGCGGCTGAAGATTTTACGACGGTTCAGTTTTGCGACGGTGCTCTCTGGAGAGATCGCCCGTCGCCGTGGGCATGACAAAACGAATGTGGGTGGATTCGCGACTCGATTGCTGATGCGAGATCTCTGGAGTCGGAGTGAACAAGGCTCGTCGCTTCCTCCTCATCCCGCTCGAGCGACAGTTCGCTATTATCACTAGGTGGGGCGAGCGAAGCGCGGCTAGCCGAACCTCTTTTGTTCCGGCAGATCTGGTCTGCAGGATACGCGATGGTGAAGCTCTCCGCTCTCGCTTGCGCGCCGTTTATGCGGCTGCTGTTTCGGTTTTCATAAAGTACCAAGGAGCTACCTTTCGATTTCCCCTTCGAGGCATCGCGCGAATCTTGTTGGCAATGCGGGTAGGATCTAAGTCCAGCTGTTCGCACACCCAATTAAATGAGAAGAAATCGTTCGATGCGCGACCAGCTTCGCTAAAGAGCCAGTGTTCTGCCTGCTCGAATTCGCGCTCGTCGTTTCCGACGTAGTCGAGAATGGCGCGCTCAAGAATTGCTAGAAGGAGTCTCCGTTCAGGGGTCCCCGTCATGTTCGGGAGGCCCATGAGCTGGTAGTATTCGCGGTCGATTCCGAGAAAAAAACAGTCGGTTGCCTGATCCATATAAACCTCTCTGATAACGTGGAAGAGTTTCGGTGTTTACAGTTTCACCTTGCACAGCAGGTGACAGGACCGTTATACCTTAACCATACCAATCGGTTCGTTAGTCCTAGACGTAGCTCATATCCCGGTATTCACGAATGAGAGTCAGATTTTCATATTTCTCCCTTGTGCTCGCTTTGAGCGGAGTTTTCTGCATGGTGACTCCGGCGGCTGCCGAGTTTCGATGTGGGGCTGAGATCTCGTATCGCTGGGTAAAGAGCCCTGAGGAGGCCCCGCCAGCGCCGCCAGCGGTTCCCGCCGTCCCCGAAAAAGGCAAAAAAGATGTCGCCCCTACGCCTACTCGACCTCCTCCGCCCCCTACGCCTGAGCCCGTGACGGTCAAAATGATGGGGATAGAGCGGTCTGGAGTGGATGAGGCGGCTGCTAAGCAGGCCCTGCAAGTAGAGGCGGATAAACAACGGATTCGCGCGTCAGACCTCTGCAAACGGGATCATGAAAGTTTCGGCTCGTGCCTCGCCACCAAACTGAGCAATCGCGCTAGTGTGCTAAATTCATTGAGTTTTGGCACCCGTCAGGAGCTTGAAAAAGCGTTGTCGGATGAGTGTAAGCGCCAACAGGGGACCTGCCTCTCCGTGGAGGTCTCGGAGGCTAAGTGCTCGGAGTTAAATGCTACAAAAGCTGCAGGTTCGCCTCCAGCTGCCGATAAAAAGGCTGATGCTAAGAAGAAGTAGGCCTTTTTCACGACCCTATTGATTCGAACACTTTAAGTGGTTAGCGTACCCGCTGGTACTTACGTGCCTAAGAGAGACGTATAATCCCTTTTCTAGGAGGATGTTTTTGAAGCCCTTTTCCAAGCCCGGCGGTTTTCGCGGCGGCCGTTTTAACCGCCCTATAGCCCCCCCTGACACTCACCGCATCAACGAATTTATTACAGCGAAGGAAGTGCGAGTTATTTTGCCAGACGGCGAGCAAGCCGGCGTACTTCAGATCCGTGATGCCCTCCAGAAAGCTCAAGAATTAGAACTCGATCTCGTAGAAGTTGCTCCGCAAGCGAAGCCGCCTGTTTGTAAGATCCTTGATTACGGCAAGTTCAAATACAAAGAGCAAAAGAAGGAAGCTGAAGCGAAGAAGAATCGCACTGAGAATACGATCAAAGAGCTGCGACTTCGTTACCGAACGGACTCCGGAGATCTTGAAGTAAAGCTCAAGCATGCGCGAGAGTTTCTTGCTGAAGGTGATAAAGTTAAATTTGTTATGCGTTTCAAGGGTCGCGAGGCGATGTACATCGATCTCGGTAAGGAGAAGTTCGACCAGATCGTTGAGCGCCTGGCTGACGTTGCTGTGGTGGACGAGCGTTCACCAGCTTTCGGTCGTCAGATGCATATCACGTTCGCCCCGGCAAAATGAGCGGCTCAGATTCAAAGGCGGTAGCTCATTTTCGAGGGCATTCGTGCCGAGATCTTTATAAGGCGATTTTTGAAGCTGAGGCTCCTGAGCAGGTAGTGCGTCAGCTGCCGCCCCAAAGTCTTTTCATGGTTGTGAAGAGTGTCGGCTTGCCCTCGTCAGCTGAGCTAATCTCCATGGCCTCTTTGGAGCAGTGCCGAATTCTCACTGATTTTGATCTCTGGAGTAGTGATTCTCTCAATGAGGCGGCCCTGTGGGAGTGGCTTGCCTTGACTGATGAGACGGAGTCCCTTGAGCTCCTTCAAAAGCTTGTAAAGTTCGTTGATCTTAAGCTCCTCGCGATTCTATTTGGAAAGTACATTGAGGTTAAGGTTTTCGATGAGCCAACAGAGCAGCCGCCCGCCGAGGGGTTTCATACCCCGGACAAAGGATCGACGTGGATTGGAATTAAAACAGAAGATCCGCATAAGCACTTTCTCTTAGCCCGACTTCTTGCACTCATCTTTGAATCAAGCGCTGAGTTGTTTTATCAACTCATATCAATTGTGACGGTCGCAACCGTGTCGATGTTGGAAGAGGAGTCCTTTCAGGAGCGCATGAAGCGACTCGCGGCCGAGGGGGTTCCTGAGCCAGAGGTCGCGGCGGCTATCCATGCGCCGTACTCGATGGCCGAAGCAAAGAACGACGTCGCCAGCACCTCAGGCAGAAAAGTGGTTGAGGATATCCGGAGTATCGAGCCGTTGATCTATGAGGCGCGAACCTCGAGACTCTTTGCCGATCTTGTGCGGGATGTCCCAGACCGAGATGCCCTCGAGATGGAGTTTACCTACATAATGAATGGTGCTGTGGTGCGCTGGGGTATGGACTTCACTAACCATGAGCTTGTGCTTGAATTAGCCGAGAAGGTCAAAGGAGCCATTAACATCGGGTTGGAAAAGATAGAGAGTGGTGGCGATGTCACCGTGCTACAGGCGTATGAACGCCTTGGACTAGGAAAACTCTATCGACTTGGCCTTACAGAACTCATGGCTCTTCGAACAAAAGCGCGCAAGATGCCGCTCGATGGAGTAGGGACCCTTCAAGAGACAGAGCCGGTTCTTTTCTCTGTTTTGGCATGTGCCCGAGAAGCTTTTCCCGTTATGCCGATATTCCTTAAGAATGATGGCTCGGTAGAGGAGCAGGGCGGAATCCTTGAGTCGGGGCACCGTGCAATTGATACGATTCAGGGTAGTGAAACTGTTGCTAGGTTGCTCGATACGATAGCGACACGAGTGAACAGGAGCTAAGTAAGTGGCGTCTCAACGCCTTTAGGGTTTAGTAGTCAAAGGTCGGCAATGAGTAACGCAGTTATCCAGGTTGAGGTCAGTGTAGAGGGGGAGTCTTTCGTGAATTCTGTGATAGAGGGAGTCATCGTTAAGGAACTCAAGAGTCATCGTGATCCGCGAGGTTTTTTCAGGGAGGTCGTTCGGAAGACGGATGATCTCTTTGACGAGGGTGTCTTTGGGCAGTGGAGCCACAGCAAGATGACCAAGGATGTCGTCAAGGCGTGGCACTATCACCATGTTCAGACTGACTGGTGGTACTGTCCGATTGGGCTGATTGAAACCGTGCTCTATGACAATCGTCCAGAGAGCCCAACATATAAGATGAAGATGGTGATACCGATGGGAGATTCGGCGGATCATCCCGAGGCGCGTGAGGTGTGTGTTCGAATTCCTCCAGGGGTTTTGCACGGATGTAAGGTGCTCTCAGAACAGGCTCACCTCTTCTATATTACAAGTGTCACGTATGACCCTAACGAAGAGGGGCGGGTTCCTTATAACTCGCCGATGGTCGGACACGATTGGGGCGAAAACGCCCTAACAGTCGAGAATGATAGGCGTGAATTTGTACCAACCTCGACTCGAAGGGTTCTCGCTTCCCGATAGCCTGAAAGCTAAAGCCCTGGCCAGATCCTGCCGATGTTCTACTTGGTGGGTACGAGTATCTCGTGAAATCGCGAGTTAAATGAGCTTGAGCTGGGGATCTTCACGTGGCGCTGAATCTTGGAACAAAGATACTGGTCGTTGATGATATTCCGACGCAGAGGAAGCTGATAAAGCGTACGCTGCTCTCGCTTGGCTTGGAAAATGTCGAGGAAGCGACTGATGGATCTCACGCTCTCGAAAAGCTGCATAGCGCGCAGTTTGAATGCGTCATCTGTGACTGGAATATGCCAAAAATGATGGGCATCGATCTTCTGAGAGCCGTTCGGGGCGATCAGCAATTAAAGCACCTGCCTTTTCTCATGATCACCGCTGAGGCAAAACGAGAGAATATTATCGAAGCCGCGCAAGCTGGGGTCTCCAATTATATCGCGAAACCCTTCACCGTCGAATCGTTGCAAGAGAAGTTAGAGGCGATTCTCGGTAAGTAGGATGCCGAAGTCTACACGTGGCTTGCTCGCGTTAACCTATCCATGATCGCCTCACCCAAGCCCACGGGTTCGCATTCGTCTGAGATGATTAGATCTAATCCCGCCTCGTCAAGTTCGCGAAGCGCGCCGAAGAGTCGCGCCGCGATCTCCTCAAAATCTCCACATGCGCTTAGTACTATCGTTTTCGTGGTAGGGAATGGTGGCTTCCACGAGGAGAATAGAAGTACGCCAACACGGGGCGGCAGTTGAGACACATCCGAAAGGGTGCTTCGTAAAACTACTTTCGTTCGGGGTGAGTAGTGTTTTGCGAGAAGTCCCGGGGATGGGAGCGCGGACACCTCGGAGCTCTTGTGAGGAGATGGGCCTTCGACTGAATGTCCCAGAAGCGCTTCCAACATTTCTACGGTTATGGCGCCTGGCCTGAGAATTTTTGGGGTCTTTTGCAGCAGTGATAGTACGGTTGATTCTAGCCCTACAGCGCAAGGGCCACCATCAATCACAAAGTCAACACGCTCTCCAAGCCCATCTCGAACGTGTTGTGCGGTTGTGGGGCTAACGTAATTGGAAGGGTTCGCGCTCGGTGCAGCAATAGGACCATCGAACGCCTTGAGAAGATCAAGGGCGATGGGGTGATTTGGAATGCGAAGAGCAACTGAGCTTCCACCCGCTGATACATTTTCTGCGATTGCTCTTCCTCTGGGAAGGACCACGGAGAGCGGCCCGGGCCAAAGAGGAGCCAGCTTTGAGATCCATTCCTTCACAAGGGTGGGGTTCCACGATAGTGAGGTGTCCGCGTAACGCTCTATTTGTTCGATGGAGTGAATATGAACTATGAGCGGATTGTTGGCGGGCCTTCCTTTGGCCGTGTATATCTTTGCGACGGCCTCAGAGTTACGAGCGTCGGCCCCTAGACCGTACACCGTCTCTGTTGGGAATGCGACGAGCTTGCCCTGAACGAGGAGGGTCGCTGCGTTGCGAATTGTTATCTCAGAGATGGACATCGATCTTCGTTGAGGGATAGACCTCGAAAGTATGCCCCAAATCAGGGTTATAAAGAAGGTGAGGGGGAAGTAGCTGTTTTTATAATTGTTTAGCGGGCCAGTCTTTCCACAGAGGTATCGCCTCGTTGACCGAGGCGCCTGTGAAAGCAGATAGGCACCTCTTGAGAAGCGTAACGGGAAGTGCTTTTTGGCCCCACGTATTGGGTGTTTCTGCTCGTTCAACCAGTTGCGAAAAATGGTCTCACTTCCGTGTGAAAATAGAGCGGCTACTTACCGGTCCGAAGATCGTTGCGGCGCGAATATGAGGTTTGCCTTCGCCCATCCTGAAGAGTTGTTCGGTACCTCCCCCAATCCAGAGAATTCTGACGGATTAGATCGAGGGTTTTTCAAGGGGCCATTGACGGTAATTTTTATCTCGGTGTGCGTAGAACTGGCGCGCACCACTTGTATCGGGATCTCCGCTTGGCGAGGCTTGTGAAGCCAATTATATGATCCGGAGACGAGATACGTTGAGTCTCTCAGATGTTCTATAGCCGAGCTTTCAAAGGTGGTTCTCTCATTTCGAAGTCGAGATAAAAGAGTTTGGAGCATCACCGCTTGGAGCACCTGATTCGGGGGAAGTTGCGCAGAGGTAAGATCCATGGAGAATCTGACGTGAGAGAGGGAGAGGTTCTGGTTGTCGATGACGATTGATCCATTGAAATCACTTAAGGATCCGTTCATCTGTAATCCGGGAGATGAAGACGTAACTCCGAATCGCACTGTCGATGGAGGGCGTGCCAGCGTTAACGTAACGGGTGCCGCGACAGCGTGCGCGATTGAGAGCAGAATGATCAAAGCTGATGCTAATAAAGGGGAGACACGCATATGCACAGGGTACTCTGTTTTTCTCAAGAGGAACATGGGCCTTGGCGTGAGAACTAGTGCGAGGGGAGTGCCCTGGAAATAGCTCCTTCGATCTCAGGTGTTGGATTGAGAGCCGTTATGTGTCCGATCTTTCGTCCAGCTCGCTCGGATTTATTGTAGAGGTGAACGTTTGTTTGGGGGAGCGCGGCGATATCTTGTAACGGGGGGAGTTTCCCGACGATGTTGTACATAACAGCCCTGCCGATAGGTTTTACAGAACCGAGCGGCATAGAGGTGATCGCTCTAATGTGATTTTCAAATTGGCTCGCTTCGATTGATTCGATTGAGGCGTGCCCTGAGTTGTGTACGCGGGGCGCAAGCTCATTGATAAGCAGTTGACCATCGATATCAAAGAGTTCAACCGTAAGGACCCCTACATAATCGAGCGCTTCCATGATTGTCGAGATGATGGTGTGAGCATTCTCGATGGTGGTAGGGGAGAGTGAAGGAGCTGGTATCTCAGTCCGATGAAGTATCCCTCGCACGTGAATATTATGAGCGAGTGGGTAGATAGCCATAGCTCCCTGAGTGTCGCGGGTCCCTATGATAGAGAGCTCTCGGGAAAAGGGCACCAGTGCTTCGACGATGAGCGGAGCTTTGCCTAGCTCCTCCCATATCTGCTCAAGGGACTCTCGAGTGGTGGCGCGAGCCTGTCCCTTACCATCATAGCCAAGACGGCGGGTCTTTATAATGCATGGGTAGCCTATAGTATCGCAGGCCTTGATAAGCTCCTCTTTTGTTGATGCCGGTTCGAATCGAGGAGTGCTAAGGCCTAGGCCTGAGACAAATGCTTTTTCCCGGATTCGGTCTTGAGAGATCTCTAATGCTGGGGGCGGAGGGTAGACAGGCCGAATCGTTGCTAAGAATTGAGCGCTCTCGTAGGGAACGTTTTCAAATTCGTAGGTAATGATGTCGCACTCGCGAGCAAATTGTCCGAGCTTTTCTAAATCTGAGAATTTTCCGACGATAGTCCGTCCGATCCCGGTTGTCGCTTCGCCCAGAGCCTCATCATAGAAGGTAAACGTGTGTCCCAAAGTCTCTCCGGCTTGGGCCAACATGCGTCCTAGTTGTCCTGCACCGAGTATTCCGATTCGCATAGCGAGAGCATTTATAGTTTGGGAGGTGGCGTTTTGAGAACGGCCTCGGTTTGTTGCGATCGGAACGTTTGAAGGGCTGTTGAGATCTCCGAATACTTTAATCCAAGGATGCTTGCCGCCAAGAGGGCCGCATTGGTTGCCCCGGCCTTGCCGATCGCCACGGTTGCGACAGGCACGCCACTTGGCATCTGAACTATTGAGAGAAGGGAATCGACCCCTTTGAGAACCTTTGATTCTACCGGAACTCCTATCACTGGAAGGTGGGTCATTGACGCGCACATCCCCGGGAGGTGCGCCGCACCTCCAGCCCCCGCGATAATTATCTCAATTCCGCGCCCCGCGGCCTCGGATGCGTACGATACCAGAAGTGCCGGCGTACGATGAGCCGACACCACCTTAGTTTCAAAAGGTATTCCCAGTGAGGTAAGTGTTTCGGCGGTGGAGGAGAGGGTGTCCCAATCAGATTGAGAGCCCATTATAAGTCCGACGAGAGCTGGTGGGGTACTTGTCATGGGGAGAGGCTACCCTTCATCGGAAATGCTCGTCAATCGTAAGGTTCTCCAGCGTGCCGGGAGAAGGCATTGTACTTAACGACGCTGAGTTAAGGGCGCGTAATGTCAGGTGCGTAGGAGCGTGAACATTGGTCAAGTGACACATTCAAGGCCTCAATAGTCTCCGCAGAGATACGACCCTTGATGAGCGCCGCAGAGAGGGCTGAGTCGAAATTGGCCACGCAGCGACGATCTACAATTTGAGGCCCGAGGAAGGCAGGGCCCTCAATGGCATCCTGCGAAGAGGAAGCGGCGAACTGCACCCTCTTGCCTAGGAGCGCTCCAAGAGTGGCGTCCGAGCAGGTTATTCGGTTGAGACACGATTCACGATCAGCGCCTGAACGGGTGAGGCACTCCTTCGCCTGCTCTTGGCACGCTGAATCGTCGGCGAAGCACGGATACGCTGAGCAGAGCAGGGGGCTTGCCGCCAATACGGAACAGACTATTTTGACAGCTTTGAACATCATGGCTTTCCCCTAAACGCGCTCATAATACCAGTTTCTTGGGCGCTTCGCCAAATTATTTGCGGACCATGTTGGGTCTAACTTGTCGTATATTCAACCAATTCTGTGAGTATTCCACAAAATGAAGATGGATGAAGGAATGCTATCAACGTACCTGAGGCCCCTGGTCGCGGGGTGGAGTCGATCAGAGTTACCCCCAATTTCGAGAGTCTCGACAGCTCGTCCCTGATATTGGAAACCGAATAAGCGATATGGTGCAAACCGGGACCACGTTTCTGAAGAAATTGGCCGAGAGAGTTTTTGGGATCGAGCGTTGACAGTAGTTCTATTCTAGAACCGCCAGTATTAAGGAACGCAACTTCTACACCGTGTTTTTCAAGCCGTTCACGAAGAGTAACTGAGGTATGCGCGTACTGTGAATAGACCGCGATCGCTTCGTCAATATTAGAGACGGCGAAACCAATATGATCGATTGACCATGTAGGAGATGGATTCATGTTTATTGAATACCATACATCGCTGTAACGGACACCGTAAGATCGGTCGGTTTGGCATCAATCGACGGGATGCCAGCGTGACCTTCAGGGATTGAGCTCAACGGGGAGAATGCGCGACCCTGCATCGGATACAATGGAGCGCCTTCGCCGCGCTCGCTTAGCGATAAGAGCTTTCCAAGGGTAACTCCTGCGCCCGCGGCGAGTCGTAGAGCTTTTGCTTTAGCGTTTTGGGTCGCGGTCTCTAGGCATCCCTCTCGCTCTGCCTTAAGTTTTAGAGGAGAGACGAAGGTTGTAAGATCGGAAACATCCTGAGCGCCAATTTTTGACGCGACTGAGATTATCTCTCCGAGGCTAGGGATATCTGATGTTTCAAATCGGGTGCCAAGAGTGGCGCGATATCCGGTGCACGTTCTCTCGGATTTAGAGTTGTAGGAGCACTCTTGGTTCACCGAGTAGTTGGCCGTGTCTACCTCCATGTTCGGTAATTTAAGGGCGAGTATTTCGGTTTTGACTTTTTCGTGAGCCTTAATGACTTTCTCGGCAGCTTCGCGCGGAGTTTTGTCTACAATAGTGGAAGAAACAGTTACCGCTCCCCGATCTTGAGTCACTTTCTTCAAGCACTCCCCGTTTGCGACTATTCCACGCAGTTCCTCCTCAGAGAGCGCTATTTTGGGCATAGCGAAGACTGTGAGCGCCAGAGAGAGGTAAAGAGTTTTTGACGGTTTCATAACGAGATTACCTTAATAGCCCGGTACGTATATGTGTACTCTGTCTCCTAGGAGACCACAACGGGAGTATGCTCGACCTAATCGGCGTCAATGTCCGACCAGCTTCGCGTAATCTTTGATGGAAATGTGAGTATCTCCCAACATTTTGATGCGAGCGGCATGTATCAATACATTCCTCGAAGGAGAGGAAGATCGATCGCTTTTTTGCAAGTAGTTGGTCAAACCCTGAAGAGTAGATATGTTCGCCTTTTAGAGGATACGTTAACGGGGCGATATTAGTGCTTGTCCTCCTACGAGAGTGTCTCCGTCTCCGCCTCACAGCGCAGCATCTTGTGATCCTGCTGTATGCGAGTGATCTTTTTGGACGACTAGCGAGGAAGGGTGGACACAAAAGTAATCCTGCACCTGTCATGCAGTATTGAGCTGACTCCGTTCTTCTTTCAGACCTCGCAACCGGCGGCGTCGTTGAGCGACTACTCGCTTGTTGTTGGTCTCGGACTCGTTGACGCCTTTGAGCAGTTCGATGTGTGCCTTCAACTAGATTGGCCGAACGACCTCTCTTGGTATCGATGTGCACCTATTTAGTAGGTGGCACTACGATGAAGGCTCCCACATCTTTTTGTCCTTCACAGTCTCCAAATGTCAAAGGGATAGCTACCCCGGAGGAGGTTTGTAACATAGAACTGCGCTCTAACTTGCCGTCTTTTATGCTTACTACTTGAGCCCCGCCGAAGTCGTCTCTTTTGTGTAATATCCAATTCTCCTCATGCATCTTGAGGGCTGCTGCCTCCGCCTCGGTCAGCGTGCCGTCAAATTTTTTAAAGAGAAGGTCTTTTAGATACGCGTCGTGTTCCTGGTCAGTCCCAAGCCTTCCCCCTAATTGGGCTGCATATTCCCTCATCTCGCTTCCCGAGAGGCCAAGGGAAGCCTGTGTGAGTACTACACGAATCGGCTCTCCTCTAACTGTGATACTCCCCTCGATAGCTTCTACTTTTTGGTATGTATCCGTCTTTCTGCCGCGCAGTTCTAAAATCACAGGATCTAATCTGCTTTCGCCTGTAATGAACAGAGCCGTATGTGGACGACGGCCTTCTCCTTCACGGGCTACATCGTTGTCTTTAAGGGCTACGATGTTCCCAGCCTCATCAATTCTGAGAAATCCCTCGGTATCCTCCACGCAGGCGCCGTTTTTATATCTCTCCAGCATCTCTGCCTGGGAATCACGATGGTAAGGCTTAGGGGTGCTCTCGATGAGCTTGTGGAGGATCGCGAGGTTGTCTTCCCTCGTGGCAAGCTTCGCCTTGAGTTCAACTGCATATGTGTGCAGCTCGGCTCTATCAAGATTGAACGAATCCTCGGGGATCGTAGCTGTTATAATTCGCTCTCCAACTACTGCTCTGACTGCGAGCCCAGCAGTTTCACGACTAGGTGCTCCCCGGGGCGCTGGAATCTGTGCGAACGTTGCCTCCGCTGTAGGAGCGATCGCTGAAGCTCGGTCGATTCTCTCCGTAACGTTTGGATTGTCAGTTGATGATGGGCCAGCTCTTTCATCAGCACGAGCGAATGAAGGTGGAAC
>JBIIEK010000208.1:0-4883 GCA_044237895.1 Bdellovibrionota bacterium | reverse complement strand
GAAGGACTCGGCGTTGAGTATCACTAAGCCACGAGGTGAATTATGACGAAGGCGCACCCAACAAATCATACAGCCGGCGAGCTGCTAGTCCCGGACTCGCAAGAGCAGGCGACGTTTGTATCCATCATACGAACGGCGGGTCGTTTAGAGGGGGAGTTGAATAGAGTGCTCCGCCCTTATGAGCTCACCACAGCTACGTACACCATTCTCAAGATCCTTGAGAGGGTCGGGGGCGAGGGCCTCTCCTGTGGAGATATCGCCATACAGTTGATTGCCGAGGTTCCAGATATGACGAGACTGCTCGATCGTCTTGAGCGTCTTGAATATCTGGTCAGGGAACGAAGCAGAATCGATCGTCGTATGGTCAAGGTAAAGATTACCGCAAAGGGTCGGGAGGTTGTGCAAGGACTCAAAGAGCCTATTCAGCAGTGTCACCGGCGACAGCTGTCACATCTGCAGCAGGACAAGTTAGTGACGATTCAGAAGCTTCTTGCTGAAGTGCAGGCACATGAGCATCGGGAGCCCCCTCCGGGGGGTGTTGTGCGTTTGGGGGAGGAGAAGCCCCACGTGGGGGCCTAGCGTCAGAAGTCGAGGGTGAGGATGAATAGTCTAACCCTCTAGGATTGTTGGCGTATGTACCATCCATGGCGGTTGGTGGTTGTGAGTGCTTTGCAGTTACTCGTTTCCCCGGTATCCTATCCCTCCATGTCTGTTGGCATCTCTCCGTCACATGCTGGTTAGTGTCATTCTCGTTTCGGCGCTGATCGCTCTCATTGGAATTCTTAATGGCGCACAGGCGGCCTTTTCGCAGGTTCGTCGTGGTCGTCTTGATGAGGGGCCCGTATCGGGATCCCGTCGCGTTCGGTATCTCCTGCGTCTTATAGAGAATCAGGAGAGGACAGTAGCCGCTACGCGTGTTGCTGTAACGCTGCTCGTAGTAGCGACGTCCCTCTTTGCGGGCGGGCCCTTGATTGACGACCTCGTTGTTCGTTTGAACGAGCTAGGAATTGCGGGGGGCGCCGCCGAGGTGGTCGCATACCTCTCGCTCATCGCAGTCCTCTCTCTTGTCTTGGTTCTGTTCGGTCAACTCATTCCGGTGGGGGTGGCCAGTGCCTACCCCGAGGTGGTCGCGCGTGTTCTCGCGCCGAGCGTCGGCCTCGCGCTTGTAGTGGTGTCACCCCTCGCCACCTTTGCGCGCGCTATTGAGTCCCGACTCCTCAAACCGATCCGCAGGACCGAGCAGGAGGAGGCAGAGGAGCTAGAAGATGACATAAAGAGTCTTGTGGATGAGGGGCAACGGGCGGGAGTAATTGAGGCAGGCGAAAAAGAGATTATCAATAGGGTGTTCAAGCTCGACGATAAGCCAGTCGCTTCCCTGATGACCCCACGCGCCGATGTGGTGCTCATTGCGCTTGACCGCCCGGTCCGTGAGGTTCTCGTTGAAGCGGCAGAGAGTCGCCATTCCTGGTTTCCTGTTCGAGGTGAGTCTGAAGACGACATCGTTGGTATCGTCTCTGTGCACGACCTGATGGCGCTTGAGTTTGAACCGAGCAGATTTCCTGGCGGGCTCGGAGACGTTGTTGTGCAACCACTTCAGGTCCCCAAATCGATGACGGCGCTCAAGTTGCTCGAGCAATTCAGGGAGAACTCAGCTCGGTTCGCCATAGTGCGCGATGAGTACGGCGGGGTGGCTGGTATCGTTACGGTATATGATGTTCTGCAGGTGATCGTCGGGGATATGGGTGATGCAACGACCGAGGAGCGTCAGATAGTAGAGCGTGACGATGGAACGCTGCTTGTTGACGCCGGAACGGATGTTCAGGAGCTCTTTGAAGTTTTAGGCCTCTCTGAAGAGCTGCCATTTTCATCCGGAGAGTTCCACTCCCTCGGCGGGTTCGTCATGACAACGCTCGGATACGTACCACGCGAGGGGGAGCGATTTAATGCGCATGGATTCACCTTCGAGGTTGTCGATATGGACAATAATAGGATCGATAAGGTTCTCGTAGCGCCTTACGTTGAGCGCAAAGCCGTAGCGTCCTAATTTCCACCCCAGGAGTTCTGTGGTCGCACGGCTGCGGTGGCTCTATCTACTCTCATTGAGCCTTCTCAGGATTCAACGGATCTTCGGGCCACTTATGTTTCGGATATCTCCCCCTAAGCTCCTTTCGGATCTCGGGGTAGCTCGCTCTCCAAAAGTTCGCGAGGTCTCGGGTCACTTGCGTGGGCCGGTGGGCTGGTGAGAGTAGGTGTATGAGTGCCGGGATCTTCAGGCGACCGATAAGAGGGGTCTCCGCGACCCCGAAGAGCTCCTGGATTCGGGCTTCAAACATTGGGTAATCCCCAGCTCCGTACTGAAGCCTTCGGGAACGCCCGGATGGTAGGATTATGAACTCAGGTGCAACCGCATCGAGCTCTTTTCTGTGGTTCCAATGCACGAGCGCCTGGAGCGCATCGTGCATTACTGCTGAGTTGATCGCCGAGAGTGAAGCGGAATTCAAGAACGGAGCGAGCCACTCGCCGACGGAGGCTCGGAGTACCTCATCACTGAGATCAGGAAGGTTGCTCGCCTCCGATCGGCTACGCGCCCACACTACTCGAGCGCGTAGCTCTTGAAGATCGGTGGGCCACGTGATCCTTGCAAATCCCTCAGGAGACGCCAGCCATGAGATGAGCGCCTCCTTCATCCTCTCTCTACTTACAGGCGTGCCTCTACCCTCTTTTAAGGTAATGGCCCCAATACGCGTTGCGGTTGAGGCAAGCAATAAACCCTTCGAGTCATCAAAGGTTACCTCATCGTGGGTAGAAACCAGGGGTGAGAGCGACGTGGTTAAGAGCTCGCTTGGAAGGGGTGATGCTAGATTTATCTTCGCGTCGTCACCGCCATTGCGCATTGAAGCCACCACGATGAACTCCTCTCGCGTCAATGGATCGTTATGGGAGAGGGTAGCTCCGGATCCAGAGGCGAGCAGATATCGGGGTGAATCTTCAGATCTCCGTTTGGCGATCCCCTCCGGGAATGCGGTCGCTAGGAGGTATGCGACCTCGGTTCCCACTGGTGGTTGCGGTGGCGCGGTTTTTAGGGTCGGGGTTGGGAGACGCTCGATTCGCTCCCGCCAGCGATGTGCCATCTCACGGACTCGTGCGATATGCGGAGGCGGATTGCGACCTGAGAGCGCGTCGATACGCCGAGAGAGATCAGCGCCGACATCACGACCTTGAAGGATGTCGCGTTCCTCAAGTAACGCAATCAGCGTCCCGGCGATCTCGGACCTTTTAATTCGATGGCCTTCGATTGCGAGCTTTCCGAGTCGGGGGTGTGTAGCGAGGGTGCTTAATGCTCTCCCCGTCTCAGTGATGCGATAAGCACTATCAAGAGCGCCGAGAGAGCAGAGGGTGTGTATCGCTCGGTTGAGTGAGGTCTTTGGTGGAGGGGTTATCCACGCGAATGTATCAAAGGAGGAGACCCCCCAGGCGGCGAGGTCGAGGACTGTTGAGGTGCAATCGGCGCGAAGGATCTCTGGTTCGCGTGCGGCGCGCCGAGCGATGTGTTCTTGCTCGCTCCATAGCCGAATGCATACTCCAGGTGCTGTTCTGCCCGCCCGACCTGCTCGTTGATCGGCCGCGTCGCGTGAGATCGGTTCGGTCGTCAGGTTTGTAAAGCCGCTAGAGTCCGAGTACGACACCTTGTGAAGGCCGGAGTCTACAACGACGGTTACTCCGTCTATGGTGAGGCTCGTCTCTGCAATCGTAGTTGCGAGGATAATCTTCCGTTTCCCGAAAGGGTCTGGGGCGAGCGCGCGCTGTTGTTCCGAGTAGGGAAGCTCTCCGTACAGTGGAAGGAGCGTCGCGTTGTTGGGGCCTTGGGCGAGCGACTCAATTGTTCGCTCGATCTCGTATGCTCCGGGGAGAAAGGCGAGGATATCACCGCTATGATTAAGCATCGCGCTCTTTATAGCCTTTGATGTGATAAGCCAGACCGGCTCCCGGGGTGGTGGGGGCGAGTAGTGAAGTGCTACTGGATAAGGAGTGCCCTCAAACGAGTAACGCCAGGCGTCTTTAAATATCAGCTCCGGTAGTGAGGCGCCCAGGGTGGCTGACATGACCACAATCTTAAGGTCGGGACGGAGGATGGTCGCGGTCTCTAATGCTAGAGATAGTCCGATATCTCCATGAATGCTGCGCTCGTGAAATTCATCAAAGATGATGATGCCAACGCCTTCGAGTGAGGGATCCGAGAGCAGCTTCCGCGTAAGAAGCCCCTCAGTGATAACTTCTAGTCGGGTGCGTGACGATCGGCGAGACTCAAGTCGTACCTGATAGCCGACGGTATCTCCAACGTGTTCGGCGAGCATCTCTGCCATCCGCGTTGCTACGCTACGCGCCGCAACCCTCCGCGGTTGTAGCATGATTATGGATTGTCCCTTGAGCCAGGGCTGCTCGAGCAAGAGAAGGGGGAGTACGGTGGTTTTGCCACTTCCAGGAGGGGCCTCTAGAAGGGATATCTGATGGGTGCGAATCCCTTCACCGATACGCCCAAGATGAGCGTATATCGGTAGGTGGTGAGCGGAGTTTGACCACGACTCAGTCATCGATCAAGCCGGGCGAAGCGTGAAAACATGGGCCGAGAATCCCCCTTCGTCAAGATAGAGTCCCCGTGAACACATCTCGTCACCATCCCGATTGTATGAGGCTCCTGTCAGCTTGTCTTCGAGGAGCCATGGTCCACGCAGTGAAAGGTGCTGAGGAAGATGGACGATGCATTGCCCCTGATAGGAGGCGTAGTTGACAGCGACGAGCAGGTGTTGGTCTTCGTATGTAAGGAGATACGATATGAAGTTCGCGTTTGTTGGATTCCCTTCCCACGCTGGTGAGCAGCTCAG
>JBIIEK010000207.1:0-4884 GCA_044237895.1 Bdellovibrionota bacterium | reverse complement strand
ATCTCCAGGGGAGGCTCATTACCTTAAGGAAGCGGCGTTCGACACATGGCTCTTCTTTAATCACCACATGCGCGAGGACTACAACTACCTCATGCCGGATAATCTTCAGCTTATCCCGAGTGAAGTAGTAGCAGAACGAACATCCCCAACGAACATATCACTCTCACTCCTAACGATATTTTCCGCCTACGATCTCGGCTTCATGCCGTTTCATCGAGCGATTCATCGAGCCTCGTTACCGATGAAGACTATCTCAGCGATGGAGAAATATCGTGGACACCTCTTTAACTGGTACGCCATTCGCAATCTTGCTCCATTGAGCCCACGATACATCTCAACGGTGGATAGCGGTAACATGCTCGGCCATCTCTACACGATGAGAACGATCCTTGAAAACGCGCACCACTCGCCGCTTGCATCGGAATCGCACCGTTCGGCCCTCATTATTCGCCTTGAGGCGGTTTTAAAGGACAAGAGCTCCCTTGAGACCTCCGAGTTAGAACTCGTCACCGGATTGCATACAACTCTCCGAACCCTAAAGGGTGGGGATACGATCTCATGGCTCTCGGTGGTATTTTCCCACGAGGCTGCCTTGAGTACGATAGCGGCTCGACATGCGCACGACGCGCCCGATCGGGGAACCTCCGTTCAAAAACTTGCGGCACTTCTGGAAGACATCCTGCATCTCAAGCCGCTCTATCACTGGATTCACGAACTTCGTCAGATAGAACTAAAAGGAAGCTCTTCGAGAGCGGCCGCGATAGTACAGGCAGCAAATCGGGCCCCATTCACGATACATTCTCTCAGAATCCTCTTCGAGCAGGTCGACGCTATGATCATCGCGGAGAGCAACGAAGGATCTACTCATCTAGCTGCTCTCGCTCAAGCCCTGACCGATGCGGTTCAAACAGTTGAAACATGCGAAACAACGACCGGCAGCATGCTTCAACAAGTATCCACCCTCATCGATGAGATGGACTTCTCGTTCCTCTACGATGAGTATCGCTCTCTGTTTACTATCGGGTTCAATGCCGAGCACGCGCGCAGAGATGCGAGCTTTTACGACCTCCTCGCCTCAGAGGCTCGTCTCTTAAGCTTCCTTGCGGTGGCGAGAGGAGAGGTCCCTCAGAAGCACTGGTTCTCGTTAGGTCGATCGCTCGCGAGCACGCCAGGAGGCAAGGCGCTCGTATCATGGAGCGGTACGATGTTCGAGTACCTCATGCCATTCCTTGTCATGAGAGACTACCCAACCACTATTCTCGGACGCACGGGACGCGCAATCGTCGAAGCACAGATGCACTACGCGAACCGGCAATCGGTCCCTTGGGGCATCTCCGAGTCGGCTTACAGCGGGGTAGATTTTGAAAAGACCTACCAGTATCGCGCTTTCGGAGTTCCGGGACTCGGGCTCAAGCGTGGTCTCTCAGAAGATCTCGTGATATCGCCGTACTCGACATTCCTAGCGCTCCCTTTCGCGCAAAGCCTCGACAGCTGCATAACAAATCTAAAGAAACTAGAGGCCGAGGGAGCCCGAGGTATCTACGGGTTCTTTGAAGCGGTCGACTACACCCCAAGCCGCAGCCTCCGAACCGAAGGGAAGCACATCGTTCAGTCGTTCTTTGCCCATCACCAAGGCATGTCGCTTGTCAGCATCAACAACGTGATTAACAGCGACATCATGGTTGATCGATTCCACGCACAACCAGTCATTCGGTCGGCGGAGCTCTTGTTACACGAGAAGTTCCCGGAACGAGTTTCTGCGATTAAGCCCCACGCTCCTGAACTGACCACCCTCATCACCGAGGAAGCCCAAAAAGAGGAGCCCGGTCTCGAGGTGATCACCTCTCCACATACCTCCGCACCACGAGTTCGAGTGCTCTCCAACGGGCGATACTCAATCATGGTCGACTCCTCCGGCGGCGGATTCAGCTCATATCAGAAGAAGACCGTACTCACTCGATGGAGAGAGGACCCAACGACAACCGCCCACGGTTCCTTCATTTATATTCGGGACAGGAAGAAAGGCGCTCTCTGGTCCGCTGCCTATCAACCAACGAAGAAAGAGCCGGATTCTTACGAGGCGATCTTCAGCCCTGGCCGCGCTGAATTCAAGCGCTTCGATGATAAGATCTTCGTTCATACGGAGATCACAGTCGCCCCTGAAGACGATGTAGAGCTTCGACGAGTCACAATCACAAACCTCGGAGATTCCGAACGAGAGCTTGAATTAACCAGCTACATAGAGCCTGTATTACTCTCTCAACAGGGAGACTCATCGCATCCCGCCTTCAGCAAGCTCTTTGTTCGAGCCGAGGTCTTAAAAGACTCGGATGCGATACTTTGCTCACGACGGCCACGAACCGAATCAGAGGAGGAGCTCTTCCTCTTTCATCGCGTCACGCTTAAAACGAGCTACGCCCCGATACAATTTGAGACCTCGCGCGCCTCTTTTATCGGGCGCGGGGGATCAATGCGAGCACCCGTCCGATTCTCGGAGTCTCACGTTCCAACTCACTCGGAGGCCAGCTCCATCGATCCGATAGCGTCTCTCGGGTGTAAGGTAAGGCTTGAAAGTGGAGCGAGTGAAACCCTGGTGTTTATCACCGGCGCCGCAAAGACTCGTCGAGAAGCACTCAGCCTCGTCGATCGATATCAAGAGCTACTCCACGTAAGCCGCGCATTCGAGCTTTCATGGAGCCGCGCGCAGATCGAACTCAGAAGCCACGCATATTCGGCTGTCCAAGCAGACCTATTCCACCGGTTGGCCGGCTCTCTCATGTACAACGAGGACAGCGTTCGAGGCACCTCTGAATCGATGATGGCGAACCGGCTAACCCAATCAGGTCTCTGGCGCTTCGGCATCTCGGGAGACCTTCCGATAGTACTCGTGCGCATGAGCGATACCCGGCAGAGCAAGGTCGCTCAGGAGCTCCTCCTAGCGCACCACTTCCTCAGAGAGCGCGGCATCGAGATTGACCTGGTAATTCTTTACAAGAGCGAGGGAAGCTACCTACAGAACTTGGCAGAAGAGCTTAAAGACGTGGTCCGTTTAAGCCCGGCTGGACAACTCCTGGACCGCGCAGGAGGGGTGTTCCTCCGGTCAACCAGCCAAATATCGGAGGGCGAGATAGCGCTTCTTGAGACCGTCTGTCGAGTGCTTGTCGACGCTGACATAGGGACCCTAGCGGACGCGCTTAAGACTTCAGCATTTGACCAAGTTATTCCCGCAATACCACCAGTGCCCCGCAAGAGATCTCAAGGGCTCCTTCCAGAGCCCCCTCCTCTCGTGTACGAAAATGGATTTGGTGGTTTCTCACCAGACACCAACCACTACGTCCTTCCTCGGGTCGGATCGACGCGCCCTCCACTTCCGTGGGTCAACGTGGTGTCAAATCCAACGTTCGGCTTCATCGTCACAGAGAGTGGAGGTGGGTACACGTGGTCAGATAACAGCCGAGAGAATCGCCTCACGAGCTGGAGCAATGATCCGGTTCTCGACCCCCCAAGCGAGGCGGTCTATATCAGACGATCAGAGCACGGAGACTACTGGTCACTGACTCCGGCACCAGCGGGAGATGGACTCGACTATGTCGTTGAACACGGCTTCGGCTCTTCAAGCTTCCAGACCATAAATCAAGGTATCTCTTCAAAACTAACCATTTCGGGAGCTCGTCAAGATAAAGTTAAGTGGTATTCTATACTCCTCTCAAACAATGAGGGAACGGAACAGAAACTAGAGCTGTACTTCTACGCGGATCTTGTTTTGGGCGTCACGAGAGAGAACTCGTACCGCTTCATCACCACGCACTTTGACCGTTCAGCTCAAACGTTGTGCGCTCAAAACCACTACAACAATGAATTCGCGGGACATGTGGTCGCCCTCGGAAGTAGCGAGCCGATCATCAGCTTCTCAGCCTCGCGACTTGAGTTTTTGGGTCGCAACGGAGACCTTCAGCGACCCGCAGCCCTTGAACGCGGCGCCCAGGTGCCGTTCTTCCCGGCGAAACCGAAGCCAGTCAAGCTCACCGGCAAGGTCGGCGCGGGCGTCGATCCGTGCGGCCTCATTCACATCAGTGTGGCTCTTAAGCCTCGAGAGGAGCGCACCATACACTTCTTCATCTCCGAATCGGCCACGATGGAGCAGATGCGGACGGATATCACCAAATATCGAAGCGTTCAAACTCAACGAGTTGAGCTTGCGGGAGTAGAGAGTTCATGGGCTGACCTTCTCACTACGATCCAAGTAAAAACTCCGAGCCCGGCGTTTGATCTAATGATGAACGGCTGGCTCCTCTATCAGACACTTTCGTGCCGATTGATGGGGCGCTCGGCGTTTTATCAAAGTGGCGGCGCCCTTGGATTCAGAGACCAACTTCAAGACTCTCTCGCCCTTCTCCCAAGCAGACCAGAAATGGTGCGTTCACAGATACTCCTGCACGCCGCTCATCAGTTTGTTGAGGGAGATGTACAGCACTGGTGGCACCCACCAACAGGGAGAGGCGTTCGAACGAGGATATCGGATGACCTACTCTGGTTGCCGTATGCCGTAAGTCGATACATCCAAGCAACCGGGGACTACTCAATCCTTAACCAAGAGGTGTCATTCCTTCGCGGCGCTCCCCTTGGCGAGGAGCAGATGGAGACCTACTTCGTTCCAGACTTAAATGGGGCGAGCGGCACCATACTTGAACACTGCTTACGCACCTTCAACGCCACGTCAGCTGTCGGTGAGCACGGACTCCCCCTCATCGGTGGTGGAGACTGGAACGACGGCATGAATGAGGTCGGCCGACACGGGCGAGGAGAGAGCGTATGGCTCGCGTGGTTCCAGATCGAGGTTATTAAACACTTTACCCCCCTCCTTGAAGCTCAGGGGGATCACGA
>JBIIEK010000206.1:0-4888 GCA_044237895.1 Bdellovibrionota bacterium | reverse complement strand
GAAGGCTCCTGGGATCGTGCAGTCCGAGCGGAGGCATCCGAGGACCTGTGCTTCTCCGACTCGAAAAGCGATATCATCCCTGATATCAGCTCCGCCACAGTCGTATATCGCTACGCCATCTCCCGGAATAATCGGCAGACCGCACAGGGCGCAGCGGATAGTGATTCGCCCAAGCCTCTCTACGCTACAATCAGCGCAGAGGTGCGTCCCATGGCCACCGACCTTGACGCCGTAGACATTGAACACCAGTGAGGTTCGAGACCTATGACCGCATTTCGCTCGGACCCTTTTTCCGGTCGCTGTAAGTAACACGATCTGGTCGTTCGAGTCCGGTAGGCGGGATCGATCGTAGTCACCTATCATCACGACTGCTTGCATGCCACCAGTGGTGACTTTGGGCAGTCGCTCAGGTGGAACTACGCTGCTCTCTTCACGCCTTGCACCGTCACAGGTGCTTTGATGCGAGACGCCGGAAACACCGAGCAGCCGCCTGATCCAAGAGGGCATGGTCTGGTCCTTTCTCGAGAACGGAAAAAACGGAGGGAACTGCTCCCAAACCTTAGACGAACGAGTTTACCGGGCGAAGATAGTCGGAGCAAATTTAATGGAGGTCGGTTGTGTGAGATGTATCTTCACGTCTAAGCGTGTGCGTGTCTGTTTAAGCTTCACTCTGAATATGCGGTACGCTTGAGCTCTTCCGTTCCGAGGTGTTTAGTACCTATTCGTACCTGACGAGTAGGTGTAAGAGGGCTTGGTACGGCACCAGCCTGGATCCTCTTTTTTCCACTTTAAGTGGATTAGTGTGAGCCGGGGGGATTGGAAAAAGTCCTTCGGGGACTTAACCGATCTATCGCCCCTGGCCGCTGGTACAACCTACTGTGTGAAAGGCTCGCGCTTCTCTGAGCTGCAGCGCATATCTGAAAGAGCCTCCGCCACCCTGCATATCACCTACTTCACCTACCTTTGAAACGTGGGGTTCACCGGCGTGACAGGGGAGGTGGTGGGGAAGGGGCTCATTTGTACTGACGCCCCGTCACTCCGATTGAGAGATTCAGTGAAAGGTGCAGCGTTCGTTCACTACAGCTTTGTCGTCACGTCGTTGTTGTTATGGGGTCCAAAGAGGCGACTCATGATCTGCATGGTGCGGTTATTTTCAATCCGGTGGCGTCTTCGTTGCTCTACGACGCTGGCGGCTTCGGGATCTACCTGCTTGAGGCCCTCAAAGGCAAAGCCTCGCTGAACTTCGATTAAGTAGAAATCTACCTGCGACGTTTCCTTATTCCACACGAAAGCCACGTCTACACCAAACTCGTCAAGCGTCGTTTCCTTACGCCGTCTGAATTCGTGGGCAAAGGCATCGACATCTCTCATGAGTCTCTCAAGGGTAGTCTTCGCTTCATTTTGGAGAGTTCTCGCATCTACGTTCTGCCCATTGAGGATGTGATTTATCGCATCTTCTACCGTGATTCCATGCCCACCTAACGATACATTCGCGGCTACTTGGGTTTTTGAAAATTTGCAGTACGCGCCGGTTCGTGCAAGTGCTCCCTTTCGGTCAGTTTGGTAGATGATCCGAGCCTCCGCTCTTCCCCCATTGCAAGGGGCCATGGGAATAGCCGCCTCCACAATGGGAGCCTCCATTTGAGACACGTACTCTTCCAAAATTCGTTGGGGCGTAAGAGCACCTGCCCACTGCTTAACAAGAACTTTTATCGTCTGCTGCAGAGATAGAAGTTTCTCCATGCGGGCTATCCGGTCAGCGTACCTGTTTACCACATCGTCCGAATTCGATTCGACCACGAGTCCTTCCTGTGGGTCTCTCCATATCTTGAGGATATCCTTACCACCTGCGGTTCGAGCCGATTTGAGGTACAGAGGTCCGTCCACATGCTCGGTGAGGAGCTGTACGAGCGCCTTGGCATCGAAGCTACGATGCTCGTAGTGGTTTATCTCTGAGGTTTCGGCCGGAATAAGCGTTCGAGTGCCAAAGTCTTGCCGTCCTTCTATCGCTCGCAGCATCCCTTCGAACGACTCCCTCGAAAGTACTGTCTGAGGCTCATGTAGTTCGAACCCTTTTATGAGTGCATCTATTGCGGGATTAAACGATGAAACGAAGGCCTTTCCCTCCAAATGAAACACGGCAAATCCCTTCCAGAGGTTTTCAAGAATGATGATCCTGTTTTCCCCCGCTATTGGTTCGAGGGTTTTATTATCCACGGGGAAATCGCGAAGATCGATCTGAGAGTAGTGAACGACTGGAAGTGGACGATTGAAATCTCGCGTATCGAGAAACGCGGGCTGGTGGAGAATGCCGATCTCATGCGCTAAGCGCCGATCCGAAACCTTATCCCGCTCTGCTACCTGGTTTTCTGCCCGACCGTCGTTAAGCCGTGGGGTTTCCGTGTCAGGCGGCATGAATGTGAATCCATCCGGCGGGACATCCTCTAGTACGAGATGAGAAATATGAGCGTCTCTCAGGTACTGCTCTTGGAGAGCGCTGAGCGCCTCCACCAATCCGCTATGCTCAGGGTCCAAGAGCTCTGCGTCTACTCTCTCCCGTGCTGTATTCGCGATGAATCGAGCGAGATTGTCTACATGCTGCCCCTCCTCTTGGTTAAGAGGAGGCGTAAAGGGAGGACAGTCTGTCACGTGTAAGAGTTTTTCCTCTCCGAGTGTTTTGAGGATTGAGGTAAAGAGGCTTCGCTTCTCCTCCTCTCTCAGACTTTCCCATCCGGCGCAGAGCCATCGGATTTCCAAGTCATCTTTTTGTCCGGAATACCCGTGAGGGTTTGTAGTGATGCCAACGCCGGTCCGAACAACCGATAGAAGCTCCTTCGCCTCCATTGGGGCACTTTTAAAAATATCCCTTCCCGGAGGAAGCGGTATCGCTGGGATCAGTGATGCCAAAGGAGGCAGCTTCGCGGAGAGGGGTCGGGTGTGAGAGATATGCACGGTGTCATTGCGAGACACCTCCCGGCCGGGCAGCTTTGGCCCGTCCAGATGTCCGCCTTGTTCTGCGAGCCTATTTGAGCGGTCGCCCGTAAACGTCATGAAACATCCATAGGTATCCCGAGGGTATCCCTTGTTATGACGGGGATGAGGACGCATGTATCATTGGCTGCAATGAGGGCGCCCGTCACCCTACTTTATGAAAGCCACTTGGCGCCTCTTAGAGCTGCAACGCACATCTGAAATAGTCTCCGCCATCCTCCATATCAACTACTTCACCTAGCTTTGAAAAGTAGGATGTGCCGGTGGGGAGAGGGAGCTTCGCGCCTAGCCGTCGAGCACGAAATACACCAGCATAAATGCGAGCTAGCGAGCATTTTCTCCTCGTCCACTAACGGGGACTTGAGAAACGAAGGCCTTCAAGACTCGAGCGCAACGCCTCAAAATGTAGCATGAGCGCTAAATCCATAAACCTCATACAAAAGTGATAAGTCGCTACATGCGCAGAAGTAGTGTGAGGCCCTGAATATGGGTAGCACTTTACTCACAAGTAGGTGTTCCTTCCGGAGAAAAGGAGCCCCGGTGCAGCGAAAACGTGCGACTAACGAATTTCTAACACTATCAGCTATGACTAGGGTCTCAAACTAGGGTACCAAGATCCTCGGTTCTAGAAGTTGGGGTGACTTATGGTAGTGGTGGTAAAAAACGGCCGGCCGGTGGCGCGACAAGACGGACCTGTTGACGGGTTAGAAAAGCTACGAGAAAGAGCGTTGCGCGTTGGCTGCGCCAACGAAGCAGATACTATTGTCCAAGACATTATACTCCTTAATGATGTGCCAAAATCGGATCGGGGAAGAGCGGTTCTCGATATTGTGCTCAGCCGAGGAGACCTTCCTCCTGTTCAGATCCGAGCGATCACTCAATTGGTTAAGCTCGACCCAACCCACGCCCGTGAACTCATCGGCCGTCTTGTGAAGCTACCTTTTGATGAGGACTGTGAACATGTGCGGGCACGCGCGTACGCGGCGCTGGCTGAACTACCGGATACAATGTCGAAAGACGTGGAATTACTGGCCGCAGCGCTAAGCTCCAAATCTCGAACGGTAAGAGAAGCGATAACAAGATCGCTCGAAGGGCAGTCCACAAATAAACTGCAAACGTTGAAGACCGTGGCTGAGCAGTTACATCCAGCAACTACTCCTCCGATAGGGACGCTCAAAGCCGCGCTCGAATCGGCGCTATGTAGATCAAACGAGACTCAAATGAAGCCCACTCACGTCAGCAGTATGGCGCCTCGTCAGAAGCCGAAACAATCCAAAGCGTCCACACCCCACCCTACTGAAGAACGGAAGCCAGCGGTGGCGATTTCTAGGGGCGCGGAAACCCAAGAGGCGCAGCGTAGTGATACAGCCGCCACACCTCCTCCTATTAGCTCACCAAGCGTTTCTCCGTCGAGGCAAGAGAGCCCAAGTGTATTCGCTACAACGATGCAGATCTCTTTACCGCCTCGCCCAGTCGAGGGGGAAAATCCAGAGAAGCTAGAATCCCTGCGAGAGCGGAGATTTCACCGGATGACCTGGACACAACTGCTCACTCAGAGAGATAACATCACCGATCCACATGAGCTCTGCGCGTGCTTTACTGTGATGACAGCGAGATTCGGAGTAAATTTGACTAGAGAGGCTGTCGCCTCGAAGCTTGCATGGATCCTCTCTCACCCGGAACCAGATCTAAAGCGAAAAGCGACCCTCATATTTAAGAAACTTTTCTCGGAAGAGCGTCCTACCAATAACAGTTAACGAGGAATGCATGAGGAGTTTCGCTGAAGCCGGCTGGAGAAGGATAGTTGCTATGTAGACCCCTAAAAGAATCCCTCTCCGCCCGTAAGTAATCGAAGTGATTGAAATGAGTAATTACTTTGAGAGGAGAGGGATATGGG
>JBIIEK010000205.1:0-4893 GCA_044237895.1 Bdellovibrionota bacterium | reverse complement strand
GTCAGGTAAGCGAACTGCAAGGTACGGATACAAGTTCTCGCGAGAGTCGTCATACAAGCATGGGGTTTTCGAACGGACTCCCCCCTCTTGAGGCTGACACGAGAATACGTATGCTTCCCCCTCTCCGTCATTCAAGATGGGGTACTCAAGGCGCTTCAATACCTGTTCGTAGTATTCGACCTTCGGAGCACAGAATCCCCATAGCATCGACAATTGTGACCAGATCGGAATCTCTCTACCAGCTGGGGCGAGTGCGCACGGTTGTCGAACGGTGGAGCCACTACCTGGAGGTGGCTGTAACGGCGGATCGGGTCGGATCGGCCCTGGTCCGCGCCCTGGTGGCGGTGGAGGACCAGGTAGCCGCGGGGGAGGTTGCGGCGGCGCTGGCGGATCTAGAGGCGGCTGTGGCGGCACCTTCGGCGGTTGCGGAGAACCCGGAGGAGCGGGATTTGGTGGGTTCGGAGGATTTGGATCGCTTCCCGTTGCCTTACACCGCCCACTACCAAAGAGGTCGCAATACAGATTCTCATGCTGACAGCATTGGTTCTGCCCCTGTCCGCAACGAGCACCTGCATGTCCGCACGCTGTAGACCCAGTTAATTGACACGTCGCCGTACCGAAGAGATCACAGAAGAGCCCTTGGTTATCACAACATTCATTTTGTCCGCGCGAGCATCGCTCGCCCAGCTTGGAGCACCCCTTTGCCACAACTTTCTCACATCGCGCGGTACCGAAGAGGTCACAAAATAGATCTTCACCCTGACAACATTGGTTCTGTCCGATGCCGCAACGGTCGCCCTGTTTTCCGCATGTCGTAGGCGCGGGCTTAATGCACGTAAAGTCACCGAAGATGTCGCAAGCGAGTCCAAGGCAGCAGGCATTTTGCGCGTCACCGCAGTTCTGACCAAGGGTTCTGCACTGTTGAGGCGGGGGAGGCTGTCCCGTATCGCTTTTCTTACACTTCGGCCCAGTTCGGTCCCGCGGATCGCAGTACAAGCTTAGCCCCGTACAACAGTCGAACTCGCCCGGCCCGCACCGCTGCCCCTCAAGAGCACACGTCGGTCCCCCAGGTTGCACGCACTGCCCGCGAGACTCATCACACATCAAGTCACCGCAGCATTTGAATCCTGTTACGCCTCCGCAACGTTGCCCCGCTTGCTGACAATCAAACGTCTGAGAGAACGAAGAGCTCGTGAAACTCAACAGAATCAACAACGACCCCAGAATGTAACGGGCGGCCCGCCTCCCCTCGAGAACGTCCATACGGGAGGCCATCGACACAGACGGAGCTTCTCCTTAACCCTTAGACGCGAAGTAGCTCTAAACCTTTTAGAGCATCCGCTTCACCATCAAGCCTCCCATTGCCACCCTAACGGGCCCTTACGGCCCTTAGGCAGCTCATCGGTAGAGCTGCCACGATTGGTCACCCTCCTTACGGGGTCCCGCTGTAAATACGGCACCCGTCGCTAGGGCGTCTATCTTTTGAGCAGCCGTGCTCTCCTCGTGAAGCGTCTCTTGCAACAGCTCGGCGACATCATCAAGCGCCAGCTCCTCGGCGAACGACCATGCGGTTTTATATCCAGCGATCTCATAGTGCTCGATTCGATTAATCACCCCTAGGAGAACGGCATCCTTTACCGCCGATACGCCGGTGCTCGAAAGAACCTCCTGAGCGTCCCTCACGAGACAACGCATCACTTCACACGTTGCCGATTGTGGTTTGTTGCCTAGAATCGTAAAGACCTCATCCAACCGAGTCAGATGAACCTTCGTTTGCTGATACTGCCTCTCGATCTCCGACCTCAGTGCTGGACTTGAGATAACTTTGCCGATAGCCGGCAAGTTATTCACGAGCTGCTGCTCCGCGTCGTAGAGGTTGATAAGCTCAAGAAACAGTGCGTCGGTTAGGTTCGTAAAATCCATGGTAAGTGCCCTCAGATAAATGGAGCTATTCGCCGTATAGCCCGCTCGTGAACGTTTCGCCTTCCCGACTGTGCGAGGTATCGCTCAGTATCGACATGATCGCCCTTGCTCACCGAACAAAAGAGCTGCCGCGCTGAGCTTTCATCCAAGCCGCTCATGGGATCTCCTATATTTTTTACGCTTTCATCTCTGTGTCTGAGTTACTTGAAGAACAGTGCAGTGTCGATTGTATGAAGGGATCTCGGAATCGAGCAGAAGTTCTGGCAAGGATACTTATTGAGAAATGAGAGGAGCCCGGGTACAAAGGAAGGGACAAACGAATAAGAACGAGAAAACAGGCCCCAACAGGCGATATTTTTGAGCAGACCCCTTCGGGATAGACGGAGCGAACTATGGCCCATGTTCCAAATCGGTGCGAAGGCTGCGGCGCCTGTTGTGCTCATCCGAGCGATGGGAAATGGATCGAGGTAACGGCACAAGACGCCTTACGTATTTCGTCGGAGTTTCTTCAGGAGGGCGATAGAGAACCTTTCGCCATGAAACAGAGACCGAATGGTGGGTGCGTCTGTTTGAGCGATGATATGAGAGCAGGCCCACTATCTGCAGAACTGTTGAGCGGGGAGATCCTATCTGCTTTACATCCCTGGGTCGCACGGGCTGGAACCCGAAATTGTGAGCGCGCATGAGGGGTTCGGGGAACGGTCTTATTGCGGTGCCTCCACCACAGGCAACTATATTCTACATAAAGTAGAATACTAACGATTAGCGCTTTCGTACAAAAAAGACGTCTAGTCGGCTTCTTAACGCTTGGTTAGCGCACGGGCTCTGATAGAATTGCGTCATGCAAGATCCCAACATAGCACACTCCGAGAGTCTCCATTGGCGCTTTACTCCGCGGCACAAGGAGGCCCCGTTCGCTGGGGCCTCGATACCACGCTCTGCTAAAGTGGCTCAATCATCGGAGCCGGTGGGCAGTCAAAATTCAAACTACTATGCTACCAGCTTTCCTCCCGAGCTGTATGAGCGCCTTCGTATTTTTGTACAAGCAAAGGGGTGGAACACTCTGCTGGATGGGGTGACCTTTCAAAGCGGAGAGCGCATCGTTGACGTAGGATTCGGTGATGGGGGGAACACTCATCAGCTGGCAAGCGATTTACGGGCCCATGGGATCAACTGCGTTGTGTTCGGAGTTGAGAAGGCGTCAGAGATGGTTCAACGAGCTCAGGAGAGCTATCCCCGAAGCGAAAACCCGAATTTGTTCTTTTTCGAAGGGATGGCAGAGGATGCAGGCGGCGTTATTCGTAATCACCTGAACCGGGAAGGTCACGTACTCTTAGACGCACCTATCACCCGCGTTATCTCAAACTACTCGCTCCACTGGGTGCGAGATCCGGCTAATCCTGCGCGCTTTCTTCATAAGCAGATGTTCTGCTCTTTAAACCCTCTCCAACCTATCGGGGGAGAGCAACGCCACTTCTGCGCTCACGAGGATGCCTTCAAAGAGCTCTTTAAGTCCGGGTACGATGTCATTAAGGAGGACCCTCAGTGGCATGAGTATTTCCAGGTGCAAAAAGGCGATTATGCTGAGAACAACGAGTGGAGGCATCCCCCGCTCGTCTCGAAGCAGGGTATAGAGGAAGCTTTAAGTTCAGCAGGATACACGGGCACGGCGACGCTACACATCGATGAGCGGGAGTTTCCGAGCGTAGACCTTCTGAAAGCGTGGGTAAAAACCATGATTCGGCCGTTCATGAATCGCATTCCGGAGGAAAAGAAACAGGAATTCGTTGATGTATGGATCGAGCGCTACCTAAAGGACACTCTCCAACGGGACGAGGGTTCCGTAAAGCTCTGGGACCGAAACCTGCTTGTAGTTGCTACGAAAGTAACTGCGTGTGAAATGGGTTCGTAGCAGTCAGTCGCTCTCCTCCCAATTCTCTCGGAGACCAGCTGCTCCATCGAGTTGTTCGGCTGCACCCGGAGCTCCACTAATCTCTTGATTAATCCCCCTCTCCAAACCTCGGCTCCCTTCCGAAAGAAATTCAACCAATCGATACCGGGCGTTTTCAAAGAGGCCTAGCTACAGAGCAGTAAGTGCCCTCAGATACATGGAGCTATTCGCCGTATAGCCCGCTCGTGAACGTTTCGCCTTCCCGACTGTGCGAGGTATCGCTTCGTATCGACGTGTCCCCCCTTCCTCGCCGAACAAGAGGCACATCCTGAAAGACGACGCTCTACGAACCCTCGCAATCCGGCTGCTCTCTGCACCGCGGTGCGGAAGTGCTGAGCTCGATTCTTTGCCACCTAAACTGACACCTATAAACTATTAAGACCTCAAAACACCCAATCCAAGACTGGCCTGGGGAGCTCCTTCACTGCTACCGTGTTCGCTGCTAAACATTTTCTAGGGTAGAGGGGATCACGCGTAACGGAAGATTCGAGCAAGTCGCTGGAATCTTCCGTTATAGTGACGGAGGTTAACGAAAGGTTCGATGAAAACAATAACATTGGTAGTGTTGGTCGCAAACGCAATCGTCGTATTCGCCTTGGGAGCCGTCGTGCTTCACAGGGGCATTAAGAAACGGTGCAGAGACCTACTTCGCTTCTCGGCGTTGTATTTTGGTCTAAGCGGTGTGTATGCGCTTGTCGCTATCGACGCTATGAGCTGGGTAATATTAACACCGCTCATGGCATTCGGAGTTGTGTCTATGTTGTACCTAGACAAAGCGATCGAGCGACTAAACAAGCCGACGAATACAGACACCCCCGCGTAAGCACGGTCATGCCTGTCATCACATCATACGAAAGACCGGCGGTTTTAGAGCAATCTAGAGCCGCCGGTCTGTTTTTTCTCCCCTACTTCTAGAAATGTTAGCTTCATTCTCTTAACCGCCATCCCTGAATTTCAAGTAACATTTGTACCTGCGGTGGGGGGGGGCGCCGGCGGTTGGTAACCCGCGACCGTAAATA
>JBIIEK010000047.1:0-16980 GCA_044237895.1 Bdellovibrionota bacterium | reverse complement strand
GAATCTTTGGTAACCAAGCATGAATATCCGCCCGAACGCCGTCGTAGGAGTGCTCGGCGTCTATGTACACAAAATCAAGTGTGTTGTCGCCGAATCCGTGCGACGCCGCGATGCTCAGATTCTTGATCACCTCAATATTCTTATACCCGCGGGCCATCTCCCGAAACCTCCCCTCAATGTCACCAAAATTAAGGTGCGGAAGATATTTGATATCGTTGTAATCGTTCTTAAGTCCCCACGCGTCGATTGCGTACATGCGTCGCGGAGAGAATTGCAAGAATGTTTCGGTGGACACCCCCAAGAAGCATCCGATCTCGCAAATATCCTTACCAGTGATATCTACGTCTTCAATAAGATCGAGAAGCCCCTCGACGCATCCACACGGATCGATCTCAGCGAGACGCGCCCCTTCGGGAATCGGGGTATTATACACCTCCGCACAAGTAACACCCATCCTGGGTATTTCAAGGAGCTCCAATAATCTTTTGGTGGGCATGACGTTTTTCTCGATATAGCGACTATCCTAACGGTAGAACATCCAGATCGATCAGGGCAGATAGAAATGTGGTATCTTTGCGACGTTGAGTCGATATTTTTCATGAGAGTTAAAGAGACGTGCCAACGATGAGAGCATTCGAAGCACGCATTCATATGGCCTGTCACGGATGCGGTCTCAAGGGGTAGGTCGTCGACCTCCCAACCCGAAGCTTATATCGGGCAACAACGACGGCGTCCTTCCATTCCACTCGCGAGGTCGACTCTTTTTAACGGGAGTTAAGATCGAGCAGGCGACGAAATCTCCCCGCACCTCCTGAAAAACCCTCTAAATTGTTAATCAATCGCGTTCGCGACTCCTCTCGCTGCATGATGGCCTCAATACCTGGAAACGCAGAGTGAAGCCGCTCGAGAGTCTTCGGCGGACTCGTGTCAGTGGGGATAGAGTTCGCGACCTGATCAATGTACTGCAAGAGCTCCGAATGCTCAGCGATCGCGTTTGCCGAATTAGCATACTCAACATGTGGCGCATGGTTGTACACTTTTAGGTAATGGTCCTTAGCCTCCGAATAGAAACCCTCAAAGGTGCGGGCCAATAACGGGCGCTCCCGACGTATTTCGTCCACATAATCGCCGGCCCAAAGCCGATATGGATTGTAACCGGACCGCCCCTCTGTAAGTTGAATCATCCTATCCCAATTGTGGGCGCCAACGGCACTACGCTCCTCGACGGAGGAGTCTTGCTTCGGCTCGGACTTGAACCCTAGCGCTCTAAGGTCTGCCGGAGGCAGCTCTCGTGAGAGCCGCGCAAGCGCCGCTAGCCGCGCGACATCGGTTAACACCTGCTGATGCTCTGGAAGAAGGCGATCAAAAGGTTTTCGGCTTCGTACCTGCGAGGCGTGATCAGGAAGTATGAAGCCCTGTTCCGCAAGCCGAATAGCCTCTCGCACTTCACGTTTTCTCCAATCGGCGTCTATCTCTCCTTGAAGTCGAGCATATCCTACCGCCACTCCTACCGCCTCCGATCCAGCTCCAAGCGCAGCGCCAGCCCCTGCACCGACTGGGCCGAGAGGCGATCCCATAATAGCCCCCATGACGACCGGGCTCGCAGTGCTACCAGTCAATTGCAGATCGTTCTGTAGAACGAAGCTGCCATCAGAGAACGTTGAGTAGCCATGGTATGCGACTCCAGCGAAACCAATCGCACGACCAGCAACCGAGGCGACCACCTTACCTCCTAGTTTCTGTCCAAGCTGCGTAGAAGCCGCTGCCATAACGCCAGCCTCTGCTGCCTGAAAAGCTCCAAAAGCCAGCGCGGTATCTCCAGCGCTACTAGCCGCCTCGGCGACGATGGCAGCTGTCACACCACCCTGCTTGGTGGTGAACTCAAATGCCCGCTCGATATCGGCATTGAGCAGCTTGAGCAGATGAGGCACCGGCGAGTGAGTGTCGTCAGGTTGGTAATTAGCCTTCATAGCCCCTGTGACGGCCTCCGAGAGTGATGCGCAGAGGGTCAAAGCCTTAAACTGGTTGTTTTTTGCCCACTCGCTAACCCGGGCGTTATCGTTAAAACGCTTCAAGGCGTCGATGAGCCGGGCGTTCATGTCAGCTGTGGCACCTATCGCAGGCGCGCTTGCTGCACCTGCATGTGGCGGACTGGACTGTATCGACGCGTGATCGCTTGATAATGACTTTTGTGGTCCCTCGACGCTCGATGGTGAGGAGACCTTTCTTGGCGACACCTCTCCTGCGAGACGCCGCGCAATCTCCTCCGGACCAAGGCCCGCGGCTTCACCATATTTTTCGGCGCGACTCCGAGAGGCTTGCGCCTCCGGAGAATCCTCTGCGCCCTTTTTTACCCACTCGCGAAAAGACTCAGCCTGCCTCTCGAAAAAGTGCTTCGCCCTCTCAACCATATAAAAACCCCGCTCAGGTTTTAAGGAGGAGGACCCCGTGGCTTCAACTGGTCTCGTCGCCTCCGAAGTGTTTTGAGTGGAGGCCTTCTTGTCAGAGGGTGAAGGCGCAATCTCGGTCTTTGGTGATAATCGCACCGATCGCTCGGCTCTTCTGGTCGCCTCCTCAAGCGCCCGCACGGCGTTCTGAACGCCAGCTCGCACCGCCGGCTCATAGGTTCTCAGTGCTGTACTGAGATTTCCGATCATGGCCGGAAGCACCGGTTTTGAGGATGAGAGGAGAGGTATCGGAGGTGTCACTTCCGACTCTGATATGAGCGGCGTTAACTCTTCTAACAGAGGTGACGCCATCAGCGGCGGTGTTTGCGTCGTCGTTTTTGCTGCGTCCTCGGTTTTCCGGTCGAGTTCGCGAATGTCGGACTCCTGTAAGAGATATACGTTGGGACCGGCTTGGATCCTCATGGCCGCTAGGGAGGGGTCCATATCTATAACAAGTGTTGTGCGGCCCCGTCCGTGGTGCTCCACCTTGAGCGAGTAGGTGCCTTCCTGTTTTATCAACTCTACTTGGCTCGTATAACCTGGACCGTTTTGATAGATCGTGGTCCATGATGGTTCCGCACTGTAGGCGCCATCTTTTCGGACATACCCTATTCCGATCTTGTTTTCCTGATTTGCTATTGTCGCGTGCAGTTCACCGTTTGGTCCGCGCGAGAGCACCAAACCCTCGCGAGTTGTGTGGAAGATCCCCAACTTCTCCTCCGGGGATGCAGAAAATGGTACCGATGTTTTCGCGGGTATCTGTTCGGCACCCTCCATCACACAGCGCCTGATGTCGCTAGGCTGAACGGCGTGTACAGGGGCACATGCTTGAAGGTCGTTGTCTTTTTGATGCCCACAAGGTGGCGGAGAATGCCGAGGCCCACGTTTTAGAAAGCAACCCATGACAAAACCTCCCTGTCTCGGGGAATTTCACCCCTTATAGCGGTATGAGAGAGCACGAGTTGGGCGTGACTTAACGCCGCAGCGGATCACGCGACAGACTTGAGTGGATACTGGCTCTGGTTTACCAAAGATGCGACCGGAACCAAGCATCCCGGGGTGTTTGTTCTCCAACAAAAGGGGATTCGGGTATTCGGATACAACGTTATTGAGGCCCCGCTCTCAAACAATGAGAGAGGGCTGAAGTCCTCTCTCAGAATTATCCCAGCCGTAGGTGAGATATCGATCGCAGACAAGGGCGAGCGCGCACTCACCATGACGCTGCTCGATTTCACTGATACCGGCACCGCCGTCAGCACCGCACGTATAAGCCCGACAGGAAAGTCGATCAGTGGCAGAGACAAAACAGGAGATCGTATCGGGAGCTGGCGAAGATGCTCAATCCGTTCCGACGGAATATGAATGGAGCGCCGTGAAATTTGCAGCAAAACAGAGACCCTAATCGCACCGTCTAAACAGACGCCTCCTGTAGACGCGTAGAGCGCCTTCGACAGTAGCATCGAATGTTTGCGAACGTTGATTTCAGACCTACCAGCTTACCCTCTCCAGCCTACAGCTGAACGCGCAACAAACAGCCGGGCAGAACCAAAGAAGTCGCGGGGAGATCGATCGGTTAAAAGGTCTGGAAGCTCGTCGGTTAGGTAGTCAATCTCCGGGGGAGCGATTGTACCTAATAAAGGCAACCCTATATTTGCCAAGCCACGATTTAGCGCACCTCTAATTGTACTGCGGGGCATTTGCGATATTATCCTACTCGCAACCTCATGCTGGATCTGACGAACCGCGCTGTTGACGCGGGCCTGCTCCCGTTCATCAGTTACATCGGAGAATTCGTGAATTCTTTGCCGAATTGTCTCCTTAATATAGTTAAATCGTGCGCTCGCATCGGATCGCCCACGACTTAAAACGTCTTCGACTATACGTAGCTCTAGAAGGTTTTTTTGTACTGCGTTTTTTGGTTTTCCATACCGCTCTAAAAACTCTCTCTGGACCTCTTGATTGGCATCTAACACCTCTTGGATAGCCCTCTCTAAAGCGCCTGATAGTTTTATAATTGGCATGGTATGGAGGTGTCCGAGAACGAGAGCTTCTAAAACTACGCTTGGAGTAGCCTGTTGAAAACGCTCCGGGACATCAAATGCTCCTGTCGTCAACCATTCGCCGGTCGTCATCCATCGGAGACGTGGATACGTCACATGGCCCCTGTGCTCTTTTCCTACTACCGGCGAGATCGCCATAAGTTCTTGGGCCGACCGGTGCGGATTATAGTAAGAGAACCAAGAACACCTGCGGAGGTCTGGAAAGAGCCTTTCCTCGGAAACCTGTTGGTCGGCCTGTTCCCACCTACGTTTAGACGTCTTCCCAAATTCTACGAGAACCGAGTCTTCATCCCGCGATATTGAAAGACGGGGCGATTTGGCGACGCACACACTTGATCGATCGATACGTTGATCGTCCGCTACCAGTTTCAGTCCCGTGACCAAATCCTCCATTCCGAAATTGCCGTGTGGAACGTAGAAACTTAACCTCTTTTTATCGATGTAAAGCTGGTTCATTACATACGCCAGCTCGGGGCTTACGACCGCTGTATCAAACGGTTTGTAGGGATGCTTCCAGCGTGTTGTAGCCGGTCGTACGGTCGATCGTTCCTGACCCTCTGATACTATCAAGCTCGTCTCACGTTTATACTCCTCGACTATCGAGCGGAGCCTAGTGGCCAACTCGTCTACGTACAATTGTGCTTTCGGATCTGTACTCGGGCTGCTCGGCCCACGGAGAACCCACACTCCTTTATGGATCTCAACCCATGGCTCCCGTGGCTCCTTATTCGATTCTTGCTGTGGCAATGTGTGCACCTCCCCCGGTCATAGTTTGCGGGTCGGCACACGCTACTTTGTGCGATGGTCAAATGCTAGTGATAGTTGAGTGTAGCCACCCCAAAAGGATCTCCTCCAAAGAAGCACACAACCAGTGAGCATGCTGGTCGAGGATGTCTTTCTACTTTATGTGGAAATTGGAGCATGTGCTACGCGTTCGCCAGCACTCTTACGATTCCCCGATAATCTCCCACGATTCCTCACCCATACCCCGCCTCTCTATCACCACTCTCAGGGCGGGCGCGATAGAAGCGGCGGCTCGAATAGTGTGCAGATTATCTGATCTGTGGTGAGCATGACCTTGCACCGCGCCACCAGTGACGCTCTCGGTGCATCCGTTCTTGGAGAGCGCCTGGGCGGGATGGGGAGCGTCTCGTGGGCGGCTCTTACCGGGTATCTCGCCCTAACAGACTGAGCGCTTGTCGCTTCGGCCCTCAAGAGTCCCCACACGAAAGCTTCTATTTTCCACTTAAAGTAGATTTTTACCCCCTTCGCGACGCCGCGAGGCTCGGTTGTTCTCTCGTTAACGCAACTATTCGGGTTTTGATCCGATAACAGCTCCACATCATGTCGCGAAATCGCTACTCTTAAAGGCAACGGGGGTCATCAATTTCGTCACCGAATTTGAGTAGGATATTCGAACATAGTATTTTCAGACATACGACTCTTTCAAAGGGCTCTCTATGGCAGTCGCAACAGCACCAGGTCCATGCACATCCGCCCACGCATGGCCTAAACAAACCAACCCCATCCTGAGCAACCGACTCAGCTCTTTTGAGATATTTAATATCTCGATTATTGGGGCAGAACTACCGCGACACCTCAAGGCCGTAAAGGATCTGCGAGAAGCGAACTCAGAGCTGCGCCAGAAGATCTCAAAAGTCCTCGCACTCTCGCATCCCACTGTTCTGAGTCGGTGCGTCGCTTGGGCCGGGGCACTTTTCGGGGCGCGACAACCCGGTCCAGAGATGCTCAAGCGATCTTTTCAGGGGGAGATCTCAGCGAACGTTGAGAAGATCAAGCATATCGCCCGGAACAAGATTGAACCTGTCCTTGAAGAGATTCGTCTCAAGCATCACGGAAAGACTTTTTTCCCGACTAAAGACACGCCTCAGCCGTTACTTATGGCAGCGATTCCAACCGAAAAGATCGGAAAGATTCCGAGCCATATCGATCTGATGATTCGTGTCCAAAACTACCACGGTTCCAGCGATATATCTCGATCCCGGGTTACGGCGAACACCCTCGGCGAACGAATGGTGATTACTCGGCTCAATAAGAATAACGAAGAAGAGATCCTCGAGGTTTCTTACCGCCGACAGGGCAAGGTAGACGTAACCATAACGAGCAAGTCCGGGGTTACCGAAAAGAGCGTATGGAACGACGACGCCGAGGGTCTCTGCCAGGCGTTTATTGACGGGAAGCCGATTAGGTTCGTACCGAAGCGGTACAAGGAATATACAGTCACTAACCCAACCGCCTGATGCACCGGTGGGTAGGCGCGAGAGATCCCCAAGAATACGATCGCCATTACGATCGTGGTCTCACTGATTTTTCACAGATACATTCTGAATCAGAAGCGCTTCGCAAATAAGGGACGTCAAGAGTTCTCTTCTTATAGAGAGCCGACGAGTCACGGTTACACGGGCTACTCACGGCTCACTAGACTCGCAGTCATGCTATGCAGGATTGCTCAGTCCTCCTCACAAGGAGCTTAGGTAGAGGTAGGGTGGCTCCGAAACGATGATTGCTCATCGTTTCGGATCTATCGCCAAGAACCCTAGAATAAAAAAGAACGATGCTACCGATTGGCAGCTTTACGTTCGAAGTTCTGTGCCACCCACATCAAATCGACGCGGGTCAGCCAGCGCTGAATATTCGCCAAGGTCTCGTCAATCTTCTCCTTGGGCACTTTAAACATGCTCGCCAACTGCTCCTCCGTGAATGACGGCCCACCTATCCCGTAGCGTAACTTGCCGATCTCCGCCTCCCATGAGGGGAGCGTATCGAGAAAAGTCACTAACAACGTCCGTGGGTCACATCCGTAGCGTCGGCCTGACGATATATCAGCCATCAAAAACCTCCCTCTTTCTTGATACAAAGATAAAACCTAATGGCACCACGCCAGCGGAAAAGTGTAGGGCCCTCAAGAGCCTAAATCAAGCTACCCCAGATGTGCGATCTACCCTTACTAAGTACCGACCGATACTAACAGATAGGAACAGGTTCTACGGGACCGAAAACCCGGGGCGTGCGAGCATCAACAGACGACGACAACGTGCCCCCTATTCGGCACTCACTGCTTTTGGGTTACAGGCGAAATAGAAGATAGCCGTGGCGACCGCCCCACATAGCCCCGCAAGGACAAGGCCACGAATGAGTCCATCCAAGCCTCCTCCAGGTGCAGAGACCACCACCAACGACCCGACCGCTGGTCCGATAAATCGGGTTAGTCCAAATATCATGGTCGCATTTAAACTTTGTAGTGAGTGACGGAAGCTCGGAAGAGCCTGCTCTTGCAAAAAGATCGGAACGGCAACGAAGAGCCCTAAAACTAGTGGCGCGTGCAGAAGTTGAACCCCTATCGCCATCGGGATGGTCGGCCACCATGCAGATAAGGCCATTCGCACTGGGATCGTCGCAAACCCGATAAGGATAATCCATCTGATTCCAACAAATCGAATCAGGCGTTCGGCGAAGGGCATAACCAGAATCTCGTACAGCACTCCGAGATTTATGATCAGGCCGAGCTCCACGACAGAACACCCAAGTTGATGTAGAAAAATAGGATACGAGATGTAGTAAATCGAGAGTCCAACACCTGCAAAAAAATTGGCTAGAAAAAACTCCCGTAGGGGCGATCGCATGGCAGCACGAAAGGCTTCCACCGAGGGAAGCTTTGCAACCTTCCTGCTCGGTGCGTTGGGAGGGAGGAGTAGCGCACAAACCGCCGTAGCCGAGGTAAAACACATCGTCATCGTTATAAGAAGGCTCGACTGCGCGGTATGCTCGCTAAACCAGAGGGCCAGCGCCACGGCCGGAAACATAAATCCGATACTTCCCCATATCCGATAGTCCTGAAATCGCCGAGGCCTTCCTCTATCCGAGCCCCGTAATACAAAATCCATGCAAAAGGAGTCGAGCAAACTAAGTCCGGGAATCAAGAAGAAATAGAGGAGAAAAACGGCGCAAAATGCCGAGCTGACCGTGCGGGAGAACCTCATAAGTTCGAGGACGACCGTCGAAACCGCCAAGAGCAGCGGCAAGAGTCGGCGAAAAGCTACCTTCCTGTCGGCAACATGCGCAAAAATAATCGGGCCAACGAGAGCGGCCAATCCCGCTCCACTAAGTGCCAAGCTCGTCTGGGAGTCATCCAGCCCCTGAGATTTCAAAACGATCGGGAAGAACGGAAACAAGATTCCGTATACGGCAAACCCCAACGCGTACGTCATTCCAATAGGTATGCCAGATTCTTGCTTCCCCTCGTCCTCTCCCACAATTCTTCTCACGCTCATCCGTCGATCATAAAAAATGGGAATTCCCGAAACGACCATCGCGCGAGTGTGGAGTCATCGATAGCGGCATCCGCGAGGATGGGTGCCACGGCACTCGCGTCGATTACACCCTTTATCTCTTTATTAAGGGCGTTCAGTTGATGAGCTGCCTCGCTCCGGCTTTGCGGATTAACAGCAGCTCGAAGGGCTTCGAGGAGCTCCCCCCGCTTCGAGACCAACGGATGCAACATCGCCTCGTCCTGCTGTGAAAAAACGCCGCTCCCAAAGAATTTCTCGGTATGAGAGACCATCTCTTTGTATCGATCTTTTACCTCGCGAGCCCTCTCATATCGTCCAACTATCTCCGGAAAGAGATACTTGGTGCAGCTCGCAACGACGAATTGGGGCATCCGTATTCCATAAAGAGCTCGCGCAAAATCATCCACAAACGGATCGTATTTTGCGCCGCCCAGTCCATGAACGGCGATATCACTGCAATACCCCCGTAACAACAGGGTGGAGATACTTCCACGTGGCGCAAGGAAACTCCCCATCGGAACATGCACATCACCCTTCGAAGCGAACACAGGCTTCCGGCCATGAGCTGAGACCTCCCAGAGAGGGAGTTCATACTCTCCGTCGTGAATCCGCATATTTGGGAAGGGATTAGCGGCGTTCTTGATCTTATGCTCCTGTCGATAGCGGTCGAGAGTCTGGTTATACAAAGGCACGGCTCGTTCGTAATCTCTTGCGAACGCCGAGAGGATGCGAGCCACCGATGGGATCTGCAAGAGGCGAGATAGAGGAACTTCACAGTAGGCTCGAGACTCGAAAACCCATCGCACAAGGGAGTTCGCGACGACAACACTCTCACCACTCAGCATCTTATAGAGCTCGGCGACCCGCCCGGTTGACGTCGCGGCATGGGCACATCCGCTCTCTTCAAGGTCGGAAACGATTTCGGCGAAAAGGGTATCAAGGTGCTCGCGCGGCGCTATGGTTTGGGCTCGATAGAGCTCTGGGCCAACGGCCACACTCCCTGACTTTATCGATATAGTCCCTCCCCGTACGAGGGGCCATACGATACGCCCAGCATCACCAACATCGGTATCAATGATCGTGTTGAGACCAAAAGATTTTGTATCTTTCGCTAACTGAGAAAGCTTTAAATTTTTGAAATAGAGGCCCCAGTGATAGACGAGTGGTTGGTGTCCCGCACTCACAATAGGGAGTTCTGGCTCGTAATCAGGGAGAGTATATCCAGCGACCTGGATCTTGAGCTCCTTTGCCCGAAGCAACACCTCGTTGGTGTATCGAACTGCCTCATCTACGACGGCCTTTCGTATCTCGTTGACCACCTCGACACCAAGAATGGAGCGGAGCGTCGGCGAATGCGAGATATTTTCTCTCAGAATCGTACTCCACTTCTCATACGGAGGCTCGACGGTTGTTCGCATGGCTAACTTTAAAAAATCTACAACGCAAAAAGAGCGGGAGCTGTCATCACTTTTACCACTTCACGACATACAAACGGCTCGGCCGCTTGCGCACCTACTTGGTGGCCCCAATACACCGCCTCAGTTCGAATCTCTTCAAGACGCTTCTGATTACCCTGATGAGTCACAAATTGGGATGCATAAGCGTAAATGGCGTCCATTTTTGTATTCAGCTGCCCCGAGATATCAAAAACAAACGAGGGAGAAACCCGTACCTTTATGTGCGTAGAGAAATAATGGAGGTGTTTTTGGGGATACCAAGGCTCGTGCTGAAGATCACTCTTAACGAACTTTGCATAGAATCGAGCAGCCTCAACCAAGGCACACGCCTGAACGTGGTCAGGATGGACATCTTCCCAGTATGGACCAAAAAGGATGTTTGGCTTTACCTCTCGGATGAGGGACGCGACGATCTTTCGATTATCTACGGTATCAAAAACCTCTCGATTCTTAAGGGTCAGAAGGCGCCGATCGGATATACCAAGGATCCTTGAGGCCTCGGCGGACTCTCGGGCACGAATCTCAGGAGACCCATGTGGTGTTGGCTCTCCATTTGTCAGGTCTGCGACAACCACCCGGACGCCCGAAGCAACGAGCGCCGCAATGGTGCCCCCCATCGCTATCTCTGCGTCATCGGGATGGGGCGACACTATGAGGGCTACAGGTTCCATCGTTTTCGCTCCTCTTGAATGATACTTTGGTAATACCGCAATCGTACCGCAGGATCGTCGAGGTCTCCACCAAAGGTTCGATTCGGATCATCGTATATCCGAGAAACCGGAAGCTCTACCACTCGCAATCCGAGATGTCGCGCCTGCAACCAGACCTGAAGAGGCATACCGTATCCCGAATCTGTTAGGTCCAATTTGGACAACGCGGAGGTTCGGTACGCCTTAAACCCGCAGAACGAATCGGAGAGCGAGTAACCCGTAATCGCGTTTACCATCCGAGTGATTTCGGCGTTGATGTTCCGCCGATCTGCGGGAGCGGCTCCATTACCATCCATCTCTTCGCAATACCGGCTTCCTGAAACGATATCCCAATCCTGAATCTTATCAAAAAACGCCGGGATCCAGTCGGGACGATGCTGACCATCAGAATCCATGGTAATCATGAATTCATACCCTCGACGCGCAACCTCTCGAAAACCATTTATTAACGTTGCGCCATACCCTCTGTTCTCACTCTGGATGAGCACCGACGTGTTGTGGTCCTGAATTTCTCGGAGAATGCGTGGCGAACGATCCTTGGACCCATCATCAATAAAGAGCACGTCCCCTGCATACACCTCGCGCAAGCGAGCCAGGAGGCCCTCTACATGCTTCTCTTCATTATACACAGGGATGAGAACAACTCTTTTGGGCATGGAAGAGGGCCTTAATCGCTGTGACGCTTCCGCAAAAATGGTGATACACGGAGAAGGAGTTGTTGTCGCTCGAAGTGTTGAAACCACTCGCCCAGTTCTGCAGCTAACTCTTCGGCGGAGGGAGCAACGATACCGGCGTCGCACGCGTCTCCAAGCTCGGTCTTCGCCTTCCGATTGTATGCCGCTAACGTACGATCCAACGAACGTCCGACCTCAAAAAAGTCCTCCGACAAGGTCACCGCGACAGGAACGCGCGCCGCGCCGTGAATTCGAAGCTCATCTCTCAGCTGGGAGTCGGCCTGATTATCAAGGTACCGTACCTCGAGGGCGGAGGAAGCCTTTCCTATCGCCTCAATCATCGGGCATTGCCGCGCGCAATCACCACACCACGTACCGGCAAGAACGAGTATATACATCCGTCGCTTGAACTCTCCTGCCGTCCCTCTCTGAATCGCGCTTAGCGATACCTTCTCCGCATACCCCATCCACCGTTCCTGATGCGCCACGGCCCCGCTCGCCACAAATTGGTCGAAAGGAAGAGCCTTTTCAAAGCTCCTCGTCCACAAATCTTTTCTGATATCAAATAATTCTGATGGCGCCATATGACCTCCGGGAGACAGGTGTACAGGATCGCCCTATTCAAGCCGGAAGTCAAAATTTCGAGTAGCGTTTTGGGGGCGTTTTTGCAATCTAAGTACCACTAGAGAGCTCGTATCGATACTGTGCCGACCGGTTAGAAGGACGTCTAGGGGCATGCATCGCTCAATTGCGAGGGCACCGGGCCTGCACGCGGCGCTGAATACCAGGCACCGCAGAGGAAGAACCTCACTAAATGCTCTTAAAGAAGCTCTCTCACAACGACGTTGGAGAGCGGGACGGAGCTATCCTCATACCATGAAAAATCCATCGAAGAGGTCTTTGAGGCTATGGCTACGATCTCTTAGAGATAATCCATAATCGTCAAACGGAGGACCTTGGCCGTTGCGGAGTATGAGGCCTGAAGGGCTGTTTGAGCTTGCGAGAGGCTCGCGACCGACTCAGTTTCATCGGCATTTTGAATTCTGGAGAGAACCTCTTGCGCCGACGTCTTTGTCAGGGTCAGGAGAGACTCGGCCGTTTGAAGACGTCGCATCTTTCCACCAAGAGCTGTTCTCTCTGGAATAACATCTTCATCTCGCGCTTTATTGAGAAGGTCGAGAACCTTCTTGATATCGGCGGTCTGCGTCGTATAGTCGGCAGGGAACGTATACGCACTGCCACCTCCATCAGTCGGCCCACTAGCTGGGGTTGTTGCATAGCCGCTAAGGGAACGGCCCAACCGCTCCAGCGCTTCGATGGTCGTTCCGAAAACCACGTTGCCCGGCGTGTTAAGGGTGAGGGACATGTCATCCGTAATACGAACACTCCGCTCCTGGGATGTGCCGACCTCAGCATCAAACTCATACTTTACTGATGCGGGTCCCAGAGCGGGCTCGTCATACAACGTTCCGTCAAAAGGCGGATCATCGTCATCAGCACCACCGTAGATGTACTTACCTTGGAACGAAGAATTTCCAAGCCCGGCGACCTGATCGCGTATCTGGTAAACCTCCTCGGCAAGGAAGGCTCGGGCCGATGGAGTAAGGGATTCATTCGCTCCCTGTTGAGCGATCTCTTTGGCACGAGTAATCAAGTCGGTCATCTGACTCAATGCGTCGTCCTGAAATTGCACCACACTCTTCACTCGAGCGATCGTGGTCATGTACCCATCAACGCGATCGAGCATTTGCTTGTAACGAGAAATGACCCCGGCATCCTCTGAATCACTGGGCAATGAGGCCTTAATACCCGTCGCAACCTGTTCAGAGTACTTATTTACACGCTCTTTGTTGTTGATCGTGTAACTGACCATCAGCTTGGAGAATTGGTTTTCAGATATGCGTGTCATATGAGAGCTACCAGTTGATCAAGCATGTCACTCGCTGTTTTGATGATTCGTGCGGAAGCCTGAAACGCCTTCTGATATTTGATCAGATTCGCGAACTCCTCATCTAAACTTACACCAGAGAGTTCATCACGTTTAGCTTGCGCGGATACCTGCGTCGCTTCCGCGACTGCTACCGACGTCTCTGCCCTCGACTTGACACTTCCCACATAGTTAACCGTCGAGGAGTATAACTCATCCATGGTGCCCAACATCGTGAAGCCCCCAACGGAAAAGCCGAAACGGGTATTCTTGGTATCAGCAAGAGCTACGGCATTTTGGCTATCGCCTCGCGGAAACTCTACGGACCCCTCAGTTGTATCGTTATCCCGGGCCGCTGCGAATCGTTCGGGGTCAGTGAATGCCACCTTAAGGCGATTGCTGAAGCTATCGAACCCAGTTGCCGTAAGATCTGCCATGGAGGGCAGGCCGTCACCATCGGCGTCCTTCACCCCCGTGTAATCAAAATCGAAGAGACCGAAGACATCAGGAGGAATTCCATTAAGATCGCCGGCGCTCGATTGGTGCCCTGCGGTCGTAGAATCCTCGTCTGGACCCAAATAAACCTCGTTCACCTCAGTAAGAAGGGTTCGTGCAATAGCTTCCACTTGGGCGCCCATGGCAACAAGTTCTCCATCGGCCTCAAATGCCGAGGTGTTGGTAGGATCCGCATATCCTCGCAACTGCAGGATCCCTCCCAACGTTCCACGACCATTCTTAAGAGAGCGAGTTAAATCGAGGTGAGACGGTGTAGACTCAGTTCCGTAATTGAATACAACATACGATAACGTGCGCCCCTCTAAGGATGGAGGCAACGAGGCTCCCCCGAACGATGGTGTCGTGGTCGTTGATAACGCTCTGGACGTTGTTCCCGCGACAAGGGGGAACCCGTTCTCAAGAGAGATATTCACCATCCCGTTACTCAGCTCAAGACTGTTGAACGAGAGCTTCTCCGCAAGTTTTCCGAGCAGGGAATCTCGTTGATCCCGTTCGTCGACCGCAGGAATGTTAGAGGACTCACGTTTGTTGATGATATCATTGAGAGTCGCGATCTGCTTCGTAAACTCGTTAACCTGAGCTATTTCTTGCGGGATCTGATAATCCAATTCTGTTTGAGTGCTCGCTATCTTATTGTAAGTCGCCTTGATCGCGGACACGAGATCCTGGGTTCGCTGTAAAAGCGTAATACGATCATCGATACTTGAAGGGTCTACAGCAAGGGTATTAACAGCTCCATAGAAATCGTTCAGAGCCGTTCCGATGGTTTGATTGGGACCAACAAGGCTAAATTCATTCTCTACTCTGGCGAGATAGTCATTTTGGACGTGCGCATGCTCTCGGCGTGAAAACGAGTCGCGCAGAGCTCCCTCGAGATAAGAATTGCTGATTCTTCGAATAACACCCACATCGACCCCACTCCCGAATGAGAGGGAGGTTTGCGTCGCGGCTGCATCAGCTCGGTTAAGAAGCGATACCTCTCGGCGGGTATATCCAGGCGTATTTACGTTCGAAATGTTATTTGACGAATTTGCAATGAGAGCTTGCTGCGCGGTGAGAGCGCTAATCGAGTTTCCAAGGATCTTTGAGCTAAAATTTGGCATCGCTGCTTTCTTCACGGGACCGGCAGGATTTGCCCTACACGTGTCCCCTTCAGATACGAAGCAATCACCGTGCCGTTTGAAAGGTTGCTAAGATAGTGGCCTGGCGCCCGCCCCCCGGAGGCGCAGAGCCTCCGTAATCAGGCCTCCGTAACACGTACGCGACGACATGGAGGGGCTCACAAGCCTCGGCGCCCGTGCGTTACGCCCGCCCAAGAAGGGAGCCCGACCGCGTTGGACCAGGTTGAACTCCCTCGTTCAACGTACCGAAAGGGGTATAGCTGCGAGCTACCGGTTGGGTCGCAGACCACAAAATTGAGATCTCGCCGTTCACCAAGCCTAAGGAGAAGCTAAGGATCTGGTTAAGCTCTCGAGTGCGCTTATCAACCTGTGCGAGCCTCGCTTTTACTTTTTGAGTAAGAGCCAACAAACGCTTCTTGTCACCGGGTCCGCATCCCTGCTCAACCATCTCAGAAACTCGGGTGTACGGATCGCCTGTTACTCGTTCAACGAGCAATGCCCGAGAATCTCGTACCTTGCTGAGTTTTTCGACGACGAGTCCGCGAGCCTCGCCATGCTGCGCTACAAGATCAGATTGAAGTTTTACAACGGCAGCTTGTTCCAGAGCGATGATCTTCAGATATTCATCGCATAAAGAGATCTCTTCTTGGAGAAACTTCTCCAAGGCCTTCATATCAGCAATGACTAATTTCATGGCTCGGTATTATTCCTTTGAGTCAGCTCCGAAAGCTATCTCAAGGTAGAGCTCTTCGCTTACAGATTGAGCCACAGCCTGAGAGTCAGGAGCATATGTTCCGTTACGAATCTGCTCTTTCAGCGCGGCAACTTTTTGCGCGCGCTCATCTGCCATCTTGGCTGGATTAAGCTCGGATTGGAGCAATGCTCCAAGAGAGGACACCTGAATGGAGTCTGCCTTGGACTTAGCAGCCTGTGACGACTCTTGGCCCACCGCGGATTGATCGTTCGAAGTTTGGCGACGAACTACAGATTTCTCTCCAGTTCGCACCTCTTGCGAGCGATTAATCGGAAGGTCAGCTGCATCTGAACCTGGCACTTTCATATCCCATCCTTTGGAATAACCTGTACATCTTTGACCTGTACAATTTCGACCTGTACATCTTCGACCTGAACACGTCTGGGTACGACACTAGCACTTAAGATGCAGCAAGTGGGCAAAAGGTTACTTACTCTTACCTAACCTGCTCATATCCTTGAATATTACATCCTTAATTCCCATTCCGCGCCCCTCGGCAATCGAGTTAGAGATCGCCTCATTGAGCATATCCCTGTAGAGCGACTCCTCGTGACTTCCTGATAGAAGCTGGCCCTGCGGGACCGTTTGCCACATCGATTTCAACATCTCCCCGATCAAAAGCGCCTCAAACTGCTGAGCTGCCTGCGCCGCATCCTTGGTTGCAGGCAGCTTAGCCTGAGAAACTTCGGGAACTTGATTCGTCTGTCCACTACGTATCTTAAGGGGATCCATACCAACACACTACATAATTACTAATTCAGCGTTAAGCGCACCGGCCTCTTTAAGCGCCGTAAAGATCGACATCAGATCTCTCGGCGTTGCTCCAAGAGCATTAAGCGCTTTTACAAGGTCACCTAATGTTACCTCTCCACCAACAATCTTCAGGGCGGATTGGTCCTCTCCAACGGTTATGTCCTGGTTTGTCACCTCAGTAGTTTGACCTTGAGACAACGCGTTCGGCTGGGAGACATCGGTTTCAGACCGAATCGTAACGCTCAAGTTAC
>JBIIEK010000204.1:0-4915 GCA_044237895.1 Bdellovibrionota bacterium | reverse complement strand
AGCGTTCAACACTCTTTCCCATACTGACAAGGCGGATCCACTTTTGGTAAACGCCTCGCGCGCCGTGGCAGAACGGTACGCCCGAATATCCGATGAGTACGCGGTGAGACCCGGAGAGGAGAGGAGCACCTGGGAGCATCGGATGTTAGCAACTCTTACGGCCGAACTCGTTTCAGGAAGAGCCGTATATGAATTTGCCCAACCGAAGGGCTATCTACCGCCGATAACCGGCGCGACTCTTGGCGCTTTTTTTGAGGAGAAAGATCCATCCCTCAGGCAGAGATGCCTGTTAAACCTTCGACGCGACACCCCCCGCGTTGCCGAACTTGCGGCGCTTGCGTCCATTGATGATAGCGAACCGCTGATACGTCGTGCGGCCCTCTCCGTACTTCACTTTATCGAATCGTCGGGTACTCGGAACGCGATCGAAAGCCTCCAGCGTGACGCGGATCCATCCGTAGCTGGCGCTGCTCGTTTGTTTGCGGGGTATCTGAACAAGAATCACGGGATCTAAGGCGCGGCCGAGCTGCTCCCACCCTCATCAGACACCTCCCTTCGCAGTGAGAAAGCACCTCCACGTAAGTCTATTGATCTGGAGCCTCCATCTTCGTTGGACTCGTCAAAAACGCCTCCATGTACCTCCTAGGAACCAGCTGCGCGGTCTCTTCGCCGTGCCTGCCGGTTCCCTTGAAAGGGCTCCTGGTGGGGCGTACGGACCTTTTTTTCGACGCCGTGTGCAAACCGGGGCCTTTGCCGCTCTCCATGAGGAGGATTTCCCCTACCCCCACCCCTCCTTACCCCCTACAATTAGTCCATGACGTCACTTATCGCCCGCGCTCGGCACTCCAACTCTGAAAAGGTGTGGCTTCGCATCTCAGCGTTCCTCTCTCTAAAAGCACCGGCGACTCGGACGACCTATTCGGGTATCGTAGCTGAGTGGTGTAGGTTCCTCGGGGCAGACGTTGGAACACCTCAGAGCGCCGAGGCGATCCTTTCCGCCACCGATCTTCACGCGATCGCCTACCGAAAGTTCCTCGAGAAGAAGCCAGGCGAGAAGCCCCGGATGGTTCAGGCGCAAGGAAGGATCTCCACCGATCGAGGCATAACCATCGAGCGCGCGTCGGGTCGTGGCGCAAAAAAAGACGGGCTCGACGCAACACAGTCAAACGCAACGATTCACAAAAAGTTTGCAGCGCTCCGACGCATCTATCGTATGCTCATCGCAAGCAACCTCGGCATCGCAGAGAACCCATTCGAGGCTGATAAGGTGCCGCCCCCATCCAAGGATGCCGGCCGGAAACGCCCCACTCAGATGATCGACTTCGATATCGTTATGGAGATCGTCTCCCTTCCCGATCCGAAAACACCTAAAGGTCGACGAGACCGAGCAATTCTAGCGACACTTTTCGGAGGCGGGCTTCGTCGAAGCGAGGTTGTAGGACTTCGCATCGGGGATATAAAGAAGACATCCTCAGGCACCACGTATCTCTATCTCCGGCACACCAAAGCGAAAAAGGACGCGGAACAGGCCCTCCCCTCATGGGCAGCGACACACCTCTGGGAGCTTATCAAGGAGAGGAAGGAAACCGGCGCTATGGAGGGCGACCACCTTTTTGTTGGCTTCACCGGTAAAGGGGGTAACACGGTCACAACAAAACCGATGTCCGACACAGGAGTGTACCTCCTCTTCAAGCAATACTGCATGGCCGCTGGCGCTGGAAAGCATGCCACGCCTCATTCCGCACGAGCAACCGCCATAACGAAGCTTCTCTCGGACGGCATTCCTCACCGCGAGGTGCAGGAGTTTTCGCGCCATTCAAGCATTCAGATGGTGGAGTGGTACGACAAGCGGCGCTACAGCGTGGAGGACAGCCCGGCGAAGGAGTTGTCGTATGGGAAGAAAAGGCCATAAAACTGCCGTAAGCATTTCACTTGAACAGAGATGTGATGCCATTTGAAGAACCTAGAGGACCAAGCCAAAGCAGCACCGTGCCGACTTTCTGCAATTGAGCCGTACATGCTATCCACGCGGACACGCCTGTTCGCCTCGTTAATAAGACCGCGGCGAAATCACGGGAGCTGGCGAAGTAACCACTCTCGGGGACCCCGAAGCGCTCCAAGCGCACGGCGCAGACTCAGCATTCCCATCTCTCTTGGTACAGTCCCCCTTGGGAATCTTAACAAATGAGCACGTTGCGGAATTGCACGAAGCTGCGTCCTTGCATTGGCCGCAACTATCCTGAACGGGCACTAATCCGTCCTGGCCAGCGAACTCCTCCTCCTTTTCGCAGTAAAAGGTTCTGGAAACTTGCTTTGGGGAACAGGGGGATGGTGAGCACAAGGTGGCAACAAGGTACGTTCCTGCCTTCGTAGCTCTACAGTCACCTTTAACTGCGGCAACAACGCCCGTACATTGAGCCAACTCAGAGAGAGGCCGGTCAGCCCATTTCGTGGGGACGCACTTTTTACCGTTTGCGGGACCGCATTCGGTAACGATCCGAACCGTTTGCCTATTCTGCTCGTCACTCAACGAACACGCATACCCTGGCGGTATGCAATCCTGAGCTTTTTTGGCGCACGAACACCCAGGCAAATCCGCCGGTGCAGCGTAAGCGCATGGGCCGATAGCGGTCCAAGAAACAGACACCACGAGGCACGATAATAGCGTCAAAAACCGAACCATCTAACTATCTCCTATCTGAATTTCCAGCCCTGCAAATCTTCGTTTATCGATAGTCAGTGGTCAAGGGACCACCTCCCATACAACCAACAAAGGCTATCTCGCCTCAGCCCTCGCCCGCTCGGCCCGTTTTAACGCCTCCCTTGCTCGCTTAGAATCGATCTTGCGCAACGCATACGCTGCGGAACTCGCAACACCAACGTTCTCGTCATACATGAGTTGCGAGATGCGCGGCACAGCAGACTCTCCGCGCGAGCCGCACTGCGCGATCACCTGCAGCGCCTTATTGCGGTCGCTTGCGTTTAGGCTGTTGAGGTTGCGTAAAGCTGTTGGTAGTGATTTTTCATCGCAGCAGCCAGCCACCATTAATTCAATAGAGATCACGATGAGCACAAACAGGTCACGATACGACCCCCTGTTCGTTAACCGACGAATGCTCAATGTCCGGAGCGCCCTATCCACACTACAACAAGTCGGCCTGTCTGCTGCCACTGTTTAGGATGCGGGGCGCACTACGACAAGCAAACAAAGAAAGGGCGCCCCGAAGAGCGCCCTTTCAATACCTTAGAGGCATCAGCAGTTACCGATCCCAAGACCTCGACGGTCCACGGGAGTTTCGCTGAGGACGTGCACCGCCAGTGCGGTTTGAACGGCCCCCGAAACCACCACGCTCACCACCACCTCGGTTACCGCGGAATCCCCCGCCGCTTCGGCCACCAGCACGCGGAGCACGCTCACGCTTCTCAAGCACCTTCAACGCCTCAGTTTGGCTGAGGTCTGGTCCCTCAAGTCCCTCAAAACGATCACGCGGCTGGCCGCGACTCGGCCGGTCATCACGGAAATTCCCACGCTCCGGTCGAGCGGTGTTCCGATCACGGTTGAACGACGGGCGATCATCGCGGTTACGATTAAACCGAGGACGCTCTCCTGGAGTTCTATCGAAACGCGGACGCTCACGTCGGTTATCCGACTCCGGACCGTAGGCGTAGTGCGGTTGTCGCTGAGGACGTTCCTCAGCATTTCCTCGGTTAAAGTCTCGCCCACCGCGCGGTGGACGCCCCTCGTCCCTAGACTCACGGCGCGGGCCTCGCTCGAACCGATCGCCAGAGCGGCCTCGCGGCGCGCGATCTGACCGAACCTCTCGACGGTCACCACGTCCCTCAGTGCGTGGACGTCGTCCATCCGATCGTCCCTCGCGGCGGTCGCGACGCTCAGCTCTCGGTGCATCAGCGCCGTCAGCCATGATCTCAACCGTTGCGGACTCAACTCCCTCTACAAGCTCTCCCTCATCTCTACTCCGACGAGGAGCACGCTCAGGGCGTTCACGTCGAGGCCCCCTGTCTGAACGATCTCCACGAGGAGCACGTCCACCACGATCTCCTCGGTCCCCTCGAGCGGAGCGACGATCGCCACGTTGAGGGCGCTCGCGCGTTTCCTCAACCTCAACTTCAATACCCGAGATATCCGGGGTATCAAGGCGGTTAACCGGAGCCTTGAGCCATCTCTCTATCGACCGTAGAAGGCTGGCATCAGCTTTGGTTACGAACGAAACCGCATCTCCTGTCGATGACGCACGACCTGCACGACCCGTGCGGTGGATATACGCGTCTAGATTCTCAGGCATGTCATAGTTTACCACGTGCGTAATACCCTTCACGTCGATACCACGAGCTGCGATATCTGTCGCGATAAGCACACGATAGCGGCCATCCTTAAACCCGTTAAGGGATTGCTGTCGCTTACCCTGCGAGAGGTTTCCGTGCAACGATGTCACGTGTTGTCCCTGCTTCGCGAGTCGCTCAGCGAGCCTCTTCGCAGTGTGTTTCATCTTCGTGAACACAACGACGAGAGCATCCTTGTTATTCTCAAGCCAGTACGTAAGCATCTGCGGCTTTGCCTTTGCTGCAACCTGATAGAGCGAGTGCGCAACAGAGGACTTAGCATCCTCCATCTTAACCCGGATGATCTTTGGATTATTTTGAATGCCACGCGTAAGCTCCTGAATCTCAGGAGGCATCGTCGCCGAGAAGAGCATCGTCTGACGCTCGCTCGGTATCTTGGTGATGATCTTTTTGATCTCTGGAAGGAATCCCATGTCAAACATTCGAGCGGCTTCGTCGAGGACCAACGTTTCGACACCAGAGAGATCCACCGTGCGACCACCTAGATGGTCAAGGAGACGTCCCGGACACGCAACGATAATCTGTGGCTTAGCGCGAAGATCAGAGATCTGGC
>JBIIEK010000103.1:0-10318 GCA_044237895.1 Bdellovibrionota bacterium | reverse complement strand
GATACGTGTGACGTGTCAGAGGTGTACAGAAATAGCTCCCTTTAGTCAACTTTAAGTAACTAAAAATAAGCCTATTGTCGGCTTTTTAGTGTCCCCCTAGTACGTCCTGTTCGTTATAGAAACCTGCTCAACAGGACCCCGAAAAACTTTTGCATATTTCAGTAGCTCCGTTAATGTCGCCCCCACAACTGGTTGGGTAGTCATGGCGCAAAATGCGCACACCTCGCCTCGATAGGGAGCGGCAGCGCTTCTTCCTCTCGAGGCAGAGTGGTTCTGTTCTCTCGTCAGGTTCTCATTACGGAGGTTTTAGCGTGGATATCGCTTACATTATCGTACCACTGCTGATGTTAGTCTGTGTCATAGGCATACGGTTCGTAAGGCAGATGCCGAACGAGCCCCCTGAGCTGATTGAGGAGATGGTCGTTACCATCACAAAAAACCTCACTGAGCAGCCTCCCAAACAAAAATCCATCATCATGCCACTCACCTCAACTCTTCCCGTTCTCATACCAGACGGAGAGATTATCGAGGTCGAAGTCACGGTCGATAACGTGCTTTTGTGCGAAGAGCTTCCGATGCTGCCGATAGTAATTAAAGACTATTGGATCGCTCCCGGGACCAGGCTACCTATCGCTATCCATAAAACTCTCGATGGTGAGATCGCTCGCATCGAAAGAATCTAACGTTTTCGAGAGACAGATCATCCACTCTGCCTCTCCCCCTTCATGCACCACACGGGCGTTACTCACTCCTGCAAAAATATTTCTTGCGCGACACCTGTTCTAAACTGTCGCTTATAGATCTTCCGCTGTGACGCGGATCATTTTCTTGATCTCTGCTCACTAATTTATTTAATTGCGTTGGCTTTAAAGGTATACCGTCGTGACGGTTGCGACTGATGTCGTCACCCCCCTGCTTCGCTGCACGAGGCCAAGCGGAGATTGATCTTACTGTTTGGGAGTTCCCATGGGCAATTTCGGTGGAGGTCGCGCAAACCGCGACAGGATGCGGCATCAACCGCGTAATCATAATAACCCGCCCTCCCTCAAAGCACCTCTGATATCAGAGATAGACCGTCGCCCGCCAGGAAGCCGCCCGCACACTGGAGTGAATTACCACCTAAGCACATTCCTTGAACGCTTCAAACTTCCCTTCCTCTATAGAACTCCCGAAAAGCCGCCCCCGGCCAAGCAAACCGAACTCCCAATAACCGCAAAGAGAGAAGAGATTAAGAGAGCGATCCAAGAGCACGACGTCGTTGGTATCGTGGCTCCAACAGGATCGGGAAAAACTACTATGGTCCCCCAGTTTCTCGAGGAACTAGGGCTGCGGTCGTGGCTTCTGAACCCTCGACGTTTTGCGACAAGCGAAGTCGCCTCGTATGGAGCGCGTCAAAAGAATGAAGAGCTCGGTCAGAGCGTGGGGTACAAGCATGGTCTTGGCGGAGCGTGGTCAACCGCTACAACCCGTATGCACTCCACAGAGGCGTGGTTTTATGGGCTACAAATTCATGCCCCTATAGACCCGGACATCGTCGTCATTCGTGATGAGACCCACGAAAGAACCCTTCACGGCGCCCTTATTGACGCGGATTTCAGAATGCGTGCGGCACGAGGAGAAAAAATAAACAAACGCATCTACATGTCAGCAACCCCTGACATCGAGAATTTCCGTCGAGAGTTTCCCAACGCACCGATTATTGAAGTAGACGTGAGAACATTCCCAGTAACCGAAAGGCGGCGCGGCCCTTCCATGGCGCACGACGCCATGCGCTACGCCACGCAAGAAGGTCCCGTTATCGTATTCCTTCCAGGCAAGAAGCATATCAAGGAGCTCACAACAGAGCTGGCACTTACAAAAACGCCTCAGAATCCCCCTCCACGGATTCTCCCACTGCACAGCGACCTTCCTTACGAAAACCAACAGGCGATCCTGCTCTCGTATCCGGAGAGCAAAATCATTCCAGCGACAAATGCCGGCCAATCAAGTATCACCATCCCAGATCTTAAGGTTGCTATTCAGTCGGGTAAAGTGCGACGCATACGACTCGATCAAGATGGCGTAGAGACCCTCACCATTGAAAAGATCTCTCAAGCTGAGAAACGTCAGCAAGAGGGACGCGTTGGCCGAACATCCCCTGGGATCGTCATTAACTACGGAGATCCTACCGAAAAGCTCGTAGCGCATGCCGCACATGAGATAACTCGAGTATCTCTTGCGGGCGTTGCTCTTCAACTTGGCGCTGTCGGGCTAACGTTGGGGAAGATAAATAGGTACCTTGGACACGACGAACGGATCTCTGACTTTCATGCGAATTTAGCATACCGAGAACTCCGACACCTCCGCTTGTGGGGCTCAAGAGGAATTACGGAGCTTGGCCTCAAAGCCGCACAACTTCCCACGCAACCTCGGCTGGCAAAACTCCTCGTTCGCGCTCGGGAGATTTCGCATGAGCATCAGGTCGATATCGTAGGACTGGCGATCGATCTTGCGGCCGTGGTCGAGTCACGAGGTATCGTATACAAAGAGCTACAAAACCTACGAGGCATAGCGCCGGCTCACGGATCAGACCTTCTCTTTCAAGTTAACCTCTTTCATAAAGCGCTCACCACCGATCCGAACCTTCTAGCTGAGGGCGGGATCAGCGCAGCACGCGTTGAGCGTACGCTCAACAATCGGCTCTCCATCCGCAAAAAGATGGGAATCGCGGAGGATGCAACCCTCCCTACGATCGGGTCGACTGAGGCGAAACTACTCCTCCAAGCTATCATAGAGTCTTGGCCGGACCGTGCCTTCCAACTAAAGGGGGTATGCGACGCCGGACATTACATCTACAAACCCCTAGCACCAACGGGAGATTGGGTTACTGTTAAGCGGGAACACACGATCATTGGTGGGGCTCGACTTATTGTCGCCAATCGTTTCAACATCGAGCACGAAGACGATGACGGGCGAATAACGGTAGAGCATCAAGCCAGCTTCGTAACGAAGATCTCAAGCGAGCATTTTGAATTGCTGGAGCGAATCAGGCCCGACGAATACGCAGGCCATTACGAGCGCGGAATCTCAGACGCATTTCGCGCACCACCAAAAGAGAAGAAATTCCCCACCAAGAGAGATCCTCGGTTTATGCATCCACAGTACCGAGATAGAGGCCACAGGAGGAGATAGATCCGCGGGAGCACGTGGACAACAACGGGCTCGAGAGATGCTTCCGAAGGGAGCACCAGGCACTCACGACAAGTCGACCCAATAATCTCCCCTCCTCGGACTTGCTGCGCATCAAGCACCGCGTCGTCTTCGGTGGAAGGCAGGCTCGAGCCACGCGAGCCTTATGTGGTTCAGCACGTCTCGCGTAGAGGGTAGTTTGAAACAAGTTTGAGAGTGTTTAGTTTAGACTCCCCGCTCACACACCCGAGAAACCAGCGGAATAAGATTGCTAGCCTTCCAGCGGTCCGACGCGAAAAACTATATCTTCAATCACATCTCCGCGTTTGAGATAGGGCGCTAACTTATGAAGCAGCCCCGCCTTCATGAAAGTTAATTCTTGCGCCCACACAGGGTGCAAGACGCGGACAAGGAGCGTACGACGAGAGATATAGTCTGGCTTAGAAACTTCAGCGAGCTTCTCTCCCACGATCTTCTCCCAGTGAAGGATGAACTCATATCGCTCGAGCTTCTTGTCGATACCTTTAAACGCGAGCGCTTTCGAGAGAATGCCTTTAATCTTCGCGAAATCAGTATTCACACCCGGGCGGCGATATCGAATGTGATGACGATACTCACTGTCCCTCGAAGAATGAGCGCGATTCGCAAACTTCTTTTGCCCCTCCGTGGAGGAGGCTTTTTTAGATGAATCTGGAGACTCCTTCTGAGGCGAAGGAATTCCCCCTATAAGGTTACCGATCCGCTCCACCACTCTGCTCCTTTTTCTCAAAAACAACGACGAGTTCGTCGGAGCGAGCCATCCCGAGTTCACTACGAGCCGCTTTCTCCACGGTGCGGGGGTCATTCTGAAGTCCGATAACCTGCTTCTTTAAAGATTGAACATTGTCTTCCAGTTTCATGTTGGCACGCTGCTGAAGCTCAAGGCTTTTGTTTAACGATGAAAGCTTTGAGAAGCCGTCGTCTGAGAGAAAAGAGAATGATGCCGCTATCAGCGCGCACGCAAGGATGACGAGGGGGGCTGTGATTCGCATAGAGGTAAAGTACCTCGGAACTGAGCTCAGAGCCAGGAGGAATGCCACGACGAGGGCGGGGACAGCGGCGGAATTCTGGGCCATCACCCCCCTACCACAATACCCGCTCCCCCCATTTACTTCCCTTTGCGAGGGGGGATAGACTCCTGCCGGGAGCGGCCGAGTGCCCAGTTGTACCCTACAGGGGTTAACCCTTAATCATCTCAGGAGAAAAAGACTATGAAGTCCAGCGCAATAGCGTCAGTTACCGCATACGAGTGTCTCGATTCCCGCGGCTTTCCAACCGTAGCAGCAACCGTAACCCTTCAAGGAGGAGCTCAGGGTACCGCTATGGTTCCATCCGGAGCATCAACCGGCGAATATGAAGCGCTGGAACTGCGAGATGGGGACCAGGCTCGATACCTTGGAAAGGGGACCCTTAAAGCCGTCGAACACATAAAGGAGAAGATCGCGCCTGTTGTTGCCGGACACGATGCCCTTGACCAGATCGCCCTAGACCGGAAGTTGATCGACCTCGATGGAACGGAAACAAAGAGCCGGTTGGGCGCAAACGCGATACTCGGAGTTAGTATCGCAACAGCTCACGCCGCGGCCAATGCACTCGGGACCCCCCTATTCCGATATATCGGCGGCGCGAACGCACGCCAACTTCCAGTCCCACTTGTGAACGTCATTAACGGTGGAGCACATGCAACCAACACGCTCGACTTCCAAGAGTTCATGATCGTTCCTCATGTTTCGTCGACCTTCTTCGAGAATATCCGATGCGCGTCAGAGGTATTTCACGCCCTTAAGAAGAACCTCAAGAAGAAGGGGCTCTCAACCGGCATCGGAGATGAGGGTGGATTCGCCCCAGACCTGAACGGCCCAACCGCAGCGCTTGACGCGCTCATCGAGTCCATTCAAGACGCGGGATACGAGCCCGGAAATCAGGTGTCCATCGCTCTCGATGTCGCAGCAAGTGAGATGTATAACGACGAGAAGGGTAAATACATCTTCAAGAAGAGCACTAAGGAAGAGTACTCCTCGGCGGACATGGTAGAGATGTACGCGGCGTGGGCAAAGAAATATCCGATTGTAAGCATCGAAGACGGACTTGATGAGAACGACTGGGACGGTTGGCGCATCGCAACCGAAAAGATCGGTGGAACTGTTCAACTCGTGGGAGACGACCTCTTCGTAACGAACGTAAAGCGCCTCAAGACCGGTATTGAGCAGGGTATCGCCAACGCAATCCTCATCAAGCTTAATCAGATCGGAACCTTGACCGAGACGCTGGAAGCGATAGACCTGGCTCACAAGAACGGCTACCGCTCTATCATGTCTCACCGCTCGGGAGAGACGGAAGACACTACGATTGCGGACCTCGCCGTAGCTACGGGATGCGGTCAGATCAAGACCGGTTCAGTATGCCGAAGTGAGCGCACAGCGAAGTACAATCGATTGCTTTGGATCGAAACCTTCCTCGCCGGTCAATCAATGTGTGAGAATCCATTCGCATAATGAGTTGGTTGATAACACTCCTCGCGGCGGCGCTCAACGTCGCCGCGTGGAGCACTCCAGGGTCTCTTGAGTGCGCAGCTCTCGGATGGAGCTCCGTAGCGCTTTTTGTTTCAGCGCTCTCACTCCCTCAGGCGCGCCTTAAAAGGCTCTTCGCCGCGGGGTGTATAACGTACATCGGGGGCTTCTACTGGCTCTTCTGGACGATTAAAGATTTCGGTGGATTTCCGTTAATCGCAGCGATTCCGATCTTTCTTCTGTTTGTCTTCGGTAGCGCAGTTCAATTTCTCATCTGGGGCTTCGTTTGGCAGCACCTCCCTGCCGTCTTTACCCGCCTCGGGTTGACCACAGCTTTTTCGTGGCTTATCGCCCATCACTTTTGGATTAAGATATTTCCTTGGGACTTTGGACACACACAGCTCGCCTTTAGTCCTCTTGTTCAGATAGCAGACGTAGTCGGGGTAACTGGCATCACCTTCGTCATGATGTGGGTCGCCGAAGCGATAATAGCCCGAAGACGTATGGCGCCAGCCGCTGTCGCGGTAGCGCTCCTCAGCCTTATTGCATCACTCTCTTACGGCGTGGCCATGCGAGAGAAGATCCCGAACCTTCACGGGACAAACCTCAAAACATATCTCATTCAGGGCAATATCTCGCTCTTCCGGAAACACAACCTTCAGTACTTCACCGTTAATCGCGAACAATACCTCAAAATCAGCGCGATGGTCGCAGAGAGAGATTCGCTTATCGTTTGGCCTGAATCGACGATTACAGAGTTCATTCCCGCGTCAACCCGAGACGCGAAGTCTTCCGAGCTACTTCCGTTTTTGAACAACGGTTCCGCATTTCTCGTTGGAGGCCTCACCTTCCAATCACGCGCTGAGTATTACAACAGCTCGATACTAATCCGGCCTGACGGATCGGTCGCGGAGCCGTACCACAAAATTATCCTGATGCCGTTCGGAGAATATACGCCGCTTTCCTCCTGGATTCCCCTCTTAAAAGACATCAACGCGACCGCCGGACAGTTTACCCCTGGGGATTCACCCAAGGTCCTCTCTTTCGCCCTCTCTTCAGGCGCGGAGGTTAAAGTAGCGCCGCTGATCTGTTACGAGGATATCATACCCTCACTCGCTCACGAGGCCGTACGAAAGGGAGCTGAGGTTCTCATTAATCAAACTAATGACGCGTGGTTCGGAGACTCGGTAGCTCCCTATCAACACCACCTCATCGCAAGCTTCAGAGCTCTTGAGACCCGCAGATACCTCCTCCGTTCAACAAACACTGGACTCACCGCGGTGGTTGATCCGATCGGAAGGACGCTTGCGTCACTCGCCCCCTACTCAGAGGGCGTACTACCCATGGACATCACGCTCTCATCGTATCGCACGATCTTTTCTCACTATCCCATCTCCCTTTGCTGGCTGCTCGCCGCGGCCGTCGGAGCGCTAATTGTGGTGGTGCAAGCGATTAGGCACCGATAACGAACATCGACGAAGATATTCTCACTGCTTCGACGCAGATACCGTCTTACATCCTCCAGGCATCCTATTCGTATGCATATCAATCATCTTGACGGTTATTCCATCGGCCCCAAGAGGCGGGCATGCAACCGTATATCGACGAGTATAGTCTTTGTATTTTCTTTGGGCTGTGAACGTTCGTGTTCCGACGGGTAAGATAAAACGTTCCCCCGGTTTTAAGATGGCGTACCCTCCACCCCCTAAAACGGATATAACGTTGAACTCCCGATCCTGTGAGTCGTTTTTGACCAATATTCGCCCCGCAGGTGGTGACTCTTCAGAACAACCTATCGTCGTACTACTAATGAAGCAGCAGACGGCAAGTAGCTGCACTCCCTTCTTGTAAAATCCAGGAATCATGGTCATACGGAGCGATCGATAGAACATCGGTTAGCTTTAGAAAGGGCCCCCTCGAACTGTCATTACCCTACCTAATACCTCGCCAGAACTGATCTTTAGCTTAAGAAAAAACCAGCTCGACCTCTTTTTCACTTTGGTTCTTGAACACTCCCGCCGATAGGCAAGCTGAAGGGAGTAGATCATGGGGTGGTTGTAACGTTCCCATCGATAGTGCCCGAAAAGATGTAGATGTTCATTACGACATGAGTTGTGGATGGGCGTCATACTACTAAGTTGTCTAAAGGTAGCTGACGATGAAGTTAAATACGATCGGATTTTCAAAGGCATTTCTCGTTTCTATTCTTGCTGCAGCCGCTCACACATTCACGGGCTGTTCCAACCCTCAACCTGGTCCAGATAAGAGCGCGGCAGGAGCTATCCTCGGAGCCGCTTGGGGTGCAGGCGCAGGCGCTGTCATTGGCAATCAGGTATCAATACCCGATAAGGGAGTTGCCGTCGGCGCTGGATTCGGCGCTACCGCGGGATTGTTGCACGGCATGGGCTATGACCTCAGCGAGGGGGTCCAACTTGAGCAAAACCGACAACTAGCATCATTGAAGATACAGGCCGCCGCAAATCAACGGGAGCTCGAAAAATTACAGGCACATCTTGATAACGGCCGAAGTCGAAATCCCGTTGATGGCGTCTACCAGGTATTCTTCGACGAGGACCAAACGAACCTCCGCTCTGGAGCGGTCTCAAATCTTGAGACGATCGCCGAAGCAATTAAGGGCAGTTCATCGATCCGAACGGTGTATGTAGCGGGACACACCGACGACACCGGCAACACCAAGTATAATGAAACTTTGTCACAGGCTCGTGCGTCGACAGTCAGTGCATACCTCGCGGCGCGAGGGATCGCTCTCGATCAGATCGATGTGAAGAGTTTTGGAGCCACGAAGCCGATCGCGACGAACTCGACACCGGCGGGTCGCCAACTGAATAGAAGAGTAGATGTTTACATTTCTCGATAAGGGGAATGGGTGATACAACTACTCTAGGCACGTTGTATCACCCCCTGCTCTAACTCAGAATTCTAAGGGAGGAAATATGTCCGCAGCATTTATTGTCGACACCGTTCGCACTCCACGAGCGCGCAAAAAAGCAAGATTCGCAAAGATCCATCCCGTAGATCTCTTTACCTATCCTCTCAACGAGATCGTTCGGAGAAATGATGTTGATCCCTCACGAGTGGAGGACGTCCTCGTCGGATGTGTGACACAAGTTGGAGAGCAAGGGTGGTGCGTTGGTCGAGCTGCGGTTCTAGCAGCTGGCTGGCCCTTCACCGTTCCCGCCACCACGATCAATCGTTTGTGTGGGTCTGGTCAACAGGCGGTCAACTTCGCTGCTGCAAGTATTCAAGGGGGGCAATACAACCTCGTCGTCGCGGGTGGACTTGAGCATATGACTCGTGTGCCGATGTTCTCGGATGCCGGCGGAGAAGAGAGTCCCATGCTCAAACACTATCATCCAGACCTCGTACAACAGGGCCTAGCAGCGGAACTATTAGCGCAGGAATTTAATGTTACCCGGGAGGAAGCCGATAATTTCGCCTACCTCTCCCAGATTCACGCCAAGAGAGCTCATCTGGAGGGACGCTTTAAGAAAAGCATCGTCCCGATCCCTTACAAAGACGATTCGGGGAATGATCATGTACTCTGGCACGATGACAATCCGCGTCATGATGCCTCATTTGAATCTCTCCAGAGCTTAAAGCCGGTATTTAAAGAGGATGGAATCATCACGGCTGGCAATGCGTCGGCTATCGTGGATGGAGCGGCGACAGTGCTTCTCGCGAGCGAAAAGGCCCTCAGCGCGCACAAACTAAAACCTCGGGCTCGCATCGTGTCCCAAGCAGTAGTTGGATCACCGCCTCGAGTCATGTTGACCGGTCCTATCGAAGCGTCAAAACAAGCTCTCGCCAAGGCGAATCTCCTCCCGCACCATATCGACGTATGGGAAGTGAACGAAGCTTTCGCTCCGGTACCTCTCGTTGCTGCTCGGGCATTACGAATCGATCAGATGAAGATGAATAGTAATGGCGGTGGGATATCCCTCGGGCATCCGTTAGGAGCGACCGGGGCGATGTTGATAGGAATGGCCATCGATGAGCTCGAACGTTCACAGAAGCGGTATGCGCTTGTAACGATGTGCATCGGTCTCGGGATGGGGATCGCTACCGTCCTGGAGCGAACGTAAGCGTGCCACGGCAAACCCATGAAACAACTAAATAGTATGAAACAATACAAGTGGTTACACAGGTCTCGAATCAATTCATGGCCCTGGCATAACCGGCCGATTATACTCCAAGAAAAGGGAACGTCGGAGATCGGCACCTTGCGCGACCCGTTCGGCGCATTACTCGTACCCTTTCATGGTGGAGCCTAGGTTCGGGTTTTGTAGAGATGCTAAGGGCCTTAGAGATATTATTCTTACAGTTTATTGAGTGGTTCTACTCACTCGGTCCTGCTGTGGGATTAGTAACCCTTGGTATCGCCGGAGTAGCGGGTGTGCTTGCACAGTTCTTGGTCACTGGCAGCACGACCTTCGGTAAAACATTCGTACCGGGCACCCTTGGAGTCCTCTTCCTTGCGGCGGAAAGTGCTCACTACGGAAGACCAGAATGGGTTATCGATCACGCTCAGAGGCTCCAGGAAACTCTGCAAGCCTCCGGCTCATCGCTCTCCCCAGTTCCGA
>JBIIEK010000166.1:0-6766 GCA_044237895.1 Bdellovibrionota bacterium | reverse complement strand
GCTCATAGCTCCGGCTGGAAGTCGTTACATCTTTGAAGAGTGTCTTTTCGTTATCATCTTCGGATACCTTGCTCTGGTGGCTCGTCACAGTTGGACCGGGTATCGCACGACCGGCATCCTCATGGGCGACGTCTCGGTCTCGTCGATATTTAAGGATAAGAATAGACGACCGACACGTTCAAAAACGAACGAACTCGGCTCAGGAGACCTCGCTCGTACTGATCAGATTGCGCAATGGACGAAGCCGTCGGGTAAACCCGGGGATACACACCTCTATGTCAACGAATTGCGCGGTGGTGAAGGTGTCGCATTCAACCAAACAAAGCTCGTAATTCCTCGTGAGGAACGCAACAGACACGTTCTCGTAGTAGCGAAAACCGGTAGCGGTAAAACAACCAAGTTCATCGATCCGATCCTCTATAACGACTGTCTCGATCCGCACCGTTCCACGATCGTAATAGATTCCAAGCCTGACATGTGGGGAAAGTTTGCCGCGATGACGCGGAAGTACAACCCCGAGAAGAACATTCTCCTGTTTAATCCCCTCGACCGCGCACGATCTCTGAGTTGGAACATACTCTCTAAAATCGATGATGATACCGATGCAAAGCTCATCGCGAATACCATCATCATGGCGACAGATCAGCCACAGGCGAAATCAGATAGCCCGTTCTTCCGAAACAACGCGCTCGCTATTCTCAACTCCATCATGGTGGGGCTCCTCCACGACGAGAACGAAAAACTCACGATGCCCCGCATCCATGAGCTTGTACAATCGGGTATGAAGCCCCTGTGCGACTGGCTTGAGCAACACCCAGCCGCGATTAGAAATACGCGAACATTCGTAGAGCTTGCACGCTCCGGCTCTCAAAATGCAGACACCATCATGTCTGAGCTGAGTATGCGCTTGAGCGCATGGGACCTTACCGCTATCCGAGCAACCACCGACATTGATGAGTTGGACATCGAGGATCTCATATCCAAGCCAACTCTTTTTATCGTTGAACTTCGCGAGTCGGAGCTTGAAATGCTTCGACCGATGGCAAACGTCATCGTGGTAGAGATCCTTCGTTTCCTGACAAAGAGAGCAGAACAATGCCCCGGTGTTAAGCTTCCACGCCCGGTAGGGCTCGTCATCGACGAGTTCGCGAGCGCGCTTGGACGACTTCCTGATATTCAGGTAAAGCTGAACACCCTTCGTTCGCGTAACGTGAGCATCGTCGCCGCGATCCAGTCAACCGCTCAAATTAAGGCCAATTACAGCGATGACGCTGACTCCGTGCTTGCGGGCTTCAGCACCAAGATCTTCATGCCAGCTCTCGACCTTACGGATGCCGAATGGGCATCAAAGGAGAGCGGTCAGATGACTATTCGCTTTCAGACTCAATCAACTGGAGCTAATAGAAAACTGATCGAGGTATTCGCCAGCCGGAACGACAGCACCCAGGAACAAGTGCAGCAACGTGCGGTGCTCACGCCAGACGAGATCGGACGCCCCGTCGACAACATCTGCACGTTCTTCATGCCGAATACCCCAGTATTCCAAGGCCATCTCATCCCCTTCTACAAGATTCCCGAGATGGTGAAGCGTATTAGTGAGTTCGACAACAACGAACTCAAGCTTCGAGATGCTCCCATTCAATATGACGAAAAGCCAGTGGAGGTCGCACCTGCGGCGAATAACGGCAATGCAGGCGGAGGGGGACTCCCAAGCGGAATCACCAACACTGCGGGTTGGAGCGATCAACAGGTATCCACGAAGCTGGAGGAAGTTAAGAAGACTCTCGACTGGGATAATACGACGGGAAGCGCTCGCAAATGGTGGGAAGCTTTTGAGAACGAGAATAAAACTCGTATGCCCCTGGTCCTCCGGCTTGCCGAGGAGCTACAGGTCCGGAAGGCGACGATTACTGAGTTCTTCCTCGCCTACGTCTACAGCAACACTGATAACATTCAGGCCAACCTGAGCTATCTGGACTACACCAGACTTAAAAAAGAGGAAGAGAAGAAGAAGAAGGAAGCCGCGGCGAAATCGGGGGCGGCTGACGGCGAGAGGTGGTAGTTGTGGGGCGAGGCCTTTGAGGCCGTCGGATTATCGCAACCCGTTAAAGGTGTCTCTCAATCGCGGCGACCAGGGATCGAGACTTCGGCGATACATAGGATCGCCATCTACCGACTAGGAATCCTTTTTTATCGACGAGAAATTTCTCGAAATTCCAACGGACAGGGCCTCTAAGATCTGCCGGTCCTTCTTGCGTGAGAAACTTAAAAACAGGCTGTTGGCCATCGCCTTTAACCGGCGCCTTCGGAAAGAGCGCGAAGGTCACTCCGTGATTAAGACGACACGCCGCTTGAATCTCGGCGTCCCCCTTTGGCTCTTGTCCTAAGAAGTCGTTGCTCGGAAAGCCCAAAACAACAAGTCCGCGGCTCTGGTACTGTTGCCACAGCGCCTCGAGAGCATCGTACTGGTTCACAAATCCACACTGGGAAGCGCTATTCACTATCAGGAGCACCTTACCCTTGTATGCGGCTATGCCCGGTTGCGTAGCTCCGTATGACTCATAGATCGAGCTACCGCCGCCATCTGTGGACGTGCCCCCATAAACTCTTTTAAGAATGCCTCGCATCGCCCTACTCCTGTACGCCAAACGCGTCTCGTGAGCGCCTTCCAAAATCGTCAGACGGCTCAACGTGCACCAGAACCTTAGCTACTTCAGGCAATGCAGCATGAATAGCCTCGCCCACATTGTGCGCTACCTCATGTCCATGACGAATCGACTCGTTTGGATCACAGAGAACATCCAGGTCAACAAAATAGGAGAACCCAACTTTACGCACCCCGCACTTGTGAGTGCCTTTAACGCCCGCAACATTACTCGCTATGTCGCGGACGGTTTTCGCGAACTCCGGACTAGGAGCCGTATCGATCAGCTCGAACAACGCTGGCCGCAAAAGGACCAGAGCGTTTATCGCGATAACGCAGGCGGCCACTACCGCGGCGATATCATCGGCCATTTCAAAGCCAGGACCACCAAGGAGCGCTACTGATATACCCACGAACGCAGCCGCGCTCGTCAGAGCGTCTGCACGGTGATGAAACGCGTCCGTTTTAACCGCGATACTTTCAAGCTCCTCTCCCTTGGATTTGGTTCGGCGGGCGAGAAATTCCTTACAGACAACGACTCCTACCAAGACCGCCAGCGTGAAAGGTTCTGGAGAATGGTGCGGTGTCGTAATCTCTCGAATGCTAGCGACCATGATGAGAACCGCGGCCGCGAGCAAGACGATGGAAACGACCGCCGCCGCCAACGGCTCAAACTTGCCATGTCCGTACGGATGATTTTGGTCGGCAGGCTTTCCCGCCAGCCGAAGGCCCACAAGCACAATGAGGGAGGTAACGATATCGGATGCGGACTCGATTGCATCGGCGATCAGCGCGTAAGAGTTTCCAAGCACCCCTGCAGCACCCTTTACCAACGCAAGGGCAGCATTAGCCGCCATACCAAGGAGGGTAGCGCGAGCGCCCGCTTGGTATCGGTCCTTCATAGTATCGAGGTGTGGCGCAGAATCCATGTCCACTTGTATCCGTTTTTCTAGAACCTAAGCAACCCAGCTCGCATTCTCTACTCCCAAGGACTCAATGCAGCCCCGAGGGGTTAGAAGGAGGAGGCTTTCGCTCTCCACCGGACCCGAGGAAGAGCGCCAGGAGCTTTCGTTTAGAGGGAGAATCCTTAAACAACTTCGTCATATCATCTAACAAACTACTAAATCCCGGGGTATGCGCCCAATATGACTGATATGCCGCCAGGAGACGCTCTTTATACTTCGGCCCGCGACTCTCGAGATGCGAACTCAGGCGAGCTTCAGTGCCCTCGGCGATCGGGGTCGCTTCTTTCGTGCATTTTATCAAATTGAATAACTCGCGAGCAGTGGTACACACCTCCGGACCATAGATCCGATTGGTAATATCCATAAGCTGTTCACTCGGTACTCCGGCGCTACGACATGCGGCAATCAAGGATTCGCCCGTGAGTCGTCGGTAGGCAAGTCCGATCTGATACACCATCTCATCCATCCAGTTAATATCGCTTGGAATGCGATCATTAGGATGGTTTTGCGATGGCGGATTTAAGATCTCTATTATTGTTGCGCCGAGCTCCTCCGCTCTAGAGCACGCGACGGCATCACAAATCTCAGAAGCCACGGTCACCGAGCAGTATCCTTCCAAATGCAAGAGCGTCTCGTTAATCAGATCGAGGTCTATCGCCATCTCTTTGAGAGCGTGCCGAAGTGTTCGCTCAGGATATAAGAGGTCGTAGCACTCTTCTATGACCCGCTGAGGTATTTTATTAGCTCTCAATAGTTCTTGCAGCCGTTCGACATCAACGGCATCAAAGCATTCCAGGATTCGGCCTGTAATATCTGGATCAACGCCCTCTAACGAGAGAATTAGTTCCGAGAAGGTGCTCGGAGAGATCGCCATACGCGCGGCCGATAACTTCAGGTGAATTCGAAGCCTCGGGAAGAGCACATCATATCCTCGCTCAAAGCTCATCACTTTCAGAGCCGACCCCGAGCAAGCCGATCTCAAGACGTCGACCTCCGGGGCGGATTCACGCTTCAACTCTCCCAAAACTTTGCGACACCGAAGAACCTCGGGACGCAAGAGAACCGAGAGCGCGTCAACGTGTATCTCGTTCAGGGATTTCGATTCAGTATTTTCGATAACTCGATCAACAAGGTCAGAGAAGTACACACTTTTATATCGATCCCGAATGTATTGTATAGCCTCCACTGAGAGCTCCCGAAGTGTCACTCCATATGACGGATCGTCATGGAGACGCTGCACGACATACATCGGATCTAACCCCGTAAAGAGCATCATCACGACTTCGAACGCCTCTGGAGTGAGGCTCTCCTGCAACGCCTCGCGCAAGCAGACTGGGGGATCCGTCAGATCAAAGAACGCTCGTTCAAGGCGATAGAGTCCCTCTACGGATAAAGACAGAAGAAATTCTCTTACGGGCCTGTCGAGGGCACCGATATCAACCTCTTGGTCAAGAAGCTGCGCCATATGCACCGCCACCTCTTCATCTTCAGGGGAGTTCTTGTAGTCGTAATCCCAAACTCCTAAGGGACCTTCATCCCCACGGTATCCCGCAAGGACATCCAGATTTAATGGCCATCGACCATGCCCCTCGAGGTACCTATCTAAGACAATACCCAACGCTCCAGCTGACATCGTGGTTGCGATGACCCGCGCACGACTCTCTACAACACTCCGTAACGTCTTCCCGTACAAGCACTCAAAAGCTTTTTGCACAGCGAGACACCGCTTTGGTTCGAGATACTCCATTGGCTGCATGGCCTCGAAGATATCAAAGGAGCACTCAAGGCGTTCATGCATCATGACTGCGGTCTGTCGTGCATCAAAATGGATCAATGAGGGGAAGAGTGTAGGGTCTATCTCGTAGCCATAGTACTCACGTAACGCTTGATTCGTGAGAAAGAATCGACTAGGTGTGAGAGCCGCGATCCGCTCTCGTAAGATTTCATACACGTTAAATATCTGCTCGTTCAGCGATGTGGCGTGGTGAATTATGCGATGTTTTTTAAAACGTTGGAGATAGGGGCCTAGTCCCTGCGTATGGTCACGATCGACGGAATCCTTCGGATCGCTGAGAAAGTCCTCTGGTCGCCCTTTGCGCGAGCGCGCAAAGAGAATTGAATGAATCTCTTCAGCTTCATAATGTGCCGTCCACCCTGAGATCAAACGTCCCATACGTTCGATATCAGCTGGAGAGAAACTTCGGCGCAGGTCTGCCTCTAAGGTTAATTCAGCATCAGGAAGCGATTGGTCTCCCAATTCGATATAGAACCGTTTTACCAGCTCCATCTCCTCAACACTTCGGCCAAGTATGAGGTACCGAATCGCTCGCAGCTGGTCACGAGCTCTGAATGCCGCTTGCTTTTTGTGCTCGTAGACCTCAGATTTTCCGATAGTCTTTCGTGCAGTACCCTGCCCTTCGGCTGCTGATTGATGAAGCACCCCGTGTATCTGCCGAGCAAGATCCTTATACGGCAGGAGGCAAAACTCCTCCCGAAGAGCGAGTAACTGGAACTCTGTCACGTCAAGCAAGATATCTTCAATCCGGTGCGATTTATCAGGATAGGCGCCGTGATAGAGGTTCCACGCTTTCTTTGCCACCTCCTCAACATCAAGACCGAATACAATCTTCGAAAGTCGCTCGGAATGCTGGTGGCCGACGCGTTTCAGTATCTGTTGATACACCTCCGGCCGTTCTCCACGTTCACGAATCGCGGTGTAATAATGCGCCGTGAAGAACTCATTCATGCGAGCGAGAATATCCTGAGCCTCTCGACATGGGCGTCCGGCAAGCGCAACGTTAAAAGCGCTAAGATACACATCGATATCGGTTTCACGTACCTGTTGGGCGCACTTATACATTTGATGCGCTAGCGCTTCCGCGATGGCTTGCTGTTCAGCGGCTTGAAACTCTCGAGCCGCATTACTCAGCCGCGGAGCCGGCGACGGCGGGGTAAGCGCCTCCTTCGCCAATTCACGCAGACGTTGAACACCTCCAGTTAACCCGAGGGGACGATAGAATTGATCAAAGATCTCCCCCTCGTAGAAATGTTTGGTGTCCTCTTCTTGAGTACCTTCAGTGGGAACCGGCACCTCTGGGGAGAGATCCTGAAGTTCCGCCTCCTCTGTAGAGGCGGTTTTTTTACGTTTTGTGAAAAC
>JBIIEK010000201.1:0-4978 GCA_044237895.1 Bdellovibrionota bacterium | reverse complement strand
TTCGCGATGAAGACGGATTTGGCGCTGTATTTGATTCTCTTTCTTATCGTAGCATCGGTAGTCAATCGCGTTTGGGGCCGCCGTCAGCGCGACGAGCGCGGTCGAAAGCTCTACTACGAGGTCACGCTTCGTATCCAGAGCTGGTGGCTCATGGTGGGAATTTTCCTTTCAGCGTGGCTGGGTGGTTTCTATACTACTTTGGTACTGTTCTTTACTCTCTCCCTTCTGGCCTTGCGTGAATACATGACACTGATAGACACGAAGCGAGCAGACCATCGCGCGCTCGTTTGGTCTTTTCTTATTCTTGCGCCAGTACAGTACCTTTTAATCGCAGATAGCTGGTACGGCTTGTATACCATTTTTATACCGGTGTATGGATTTCTTATTATCACAACGCGGGTTGCGATCTCCGGTGAGTGCGGGGATTTCTTAAATCGAGTTGCGACGATCTACTGGGGCCTCATGACGTGTGTGTTTTTACCGAGCCACGCGCCCGCGATCCTCACCCTTCCTGTACTTGGATATGAGACTCGGCAAGATGAGCTTCTATTCTTCCTGGTCGTGGTTACTCAGCTCAGTGATGTCTTTCAGTTCCTGTGTGGAAAGAGCTTCGGGCGGCGTAAGATAGCGCCTCACGTGAGTCCAAATAAAACCATCGAGGGGCTCGTAGGGGGAATGGTGGTGACGGGTATGGCGGCGATGCTTTTATCGAGCCTGACTCCGTTGTCGCTGATCCAGGACTTTTTTCTGGGGGCTGCGCTTTGCCTGTTTGGCTTTTGTGGCGGGCTCGCTATGTCGGCAGTGAAACGGGATAAAGGGTGCAAGGATTTCGGTACATTGCTCCGAGGCCACGGAGGGGTTCTCGATAGAATTGACTCTCTATGCTTCACGGCCCCGCTATTCTTTCACTACCTTCGATACTTTTATACTGCGTGATCGAGCGTATGCCCCCGGGATGTGGGAGCGCCCTGAACCATGCGCCATTCTAGACCCACATGCTTTGAATGCCCCGGTCAGTGGAGCGTTTTAGGTTTGTGGAAAGGGTCCGCCATTGCTAACCTTTCGGCATGGGAAAGCCTGCACAAAAAGAGTTCGTCGTTCACGCAAAGACCCTTTTTTCTGGGGGGAAGGTCCTCTCTGATCGGTGGATAGTGGTTAAGGGAGATTCAATCGTTGACGTTTCGACGAAGAAGCGTCCCTCGCACTATTCTGGCATCGTAACGCCGGCTTTCGTTGATCCGCACTCCCACATCGGGATGTTTCGTGCCGGGGAGCCTGACGCCGAGCAAGAGGGGAATGATATCACGCACCAGATTCAACCCCTATGCGATCCGATTCGGAGCGTTTACTTCGATGACCTCGCGTTTGTGGACGCGATCGATTTTGGGGTTCTTTACAGCTGCATAATGCCAGGCAGTGGGAACCTTTTCGGAGGTCGAAGCAAAGTTATCCGCAATTATGCCTCGCATGTCGGAGAGTGCGAGTTTCTTGATTATGGTTACAAGATGGCCCTCGGTTGGAATCCCCGTTCAACAGGTGGATGGAAGGGTGAGAGGCCAAACACGCGCATGGGTATATACGCCATGCTTGAAAAACGATTCGATGAGGTTCTGGCAAAGGAAGCCAAGAGCACCGTGTCCTTTGAGAGGAAGTCCATTGAACTAGCACGGAAGAAGGTATCGAAGCGAGAGAGGGCAGAGGAGCAGGCGCTCCTTGACCGCGAGAAACAAGTCGAGTTTTGTGCTGAGGAGGTAGCGATTCTGGAGCTCCTCAAGGGTGATAAACCGGTGAAGATTCACGTACACAAAGAGGATGATGTGCAGTATCTCCTCCATCTCTCCAAGAAATATTCGATCAAACCAAGTGCGGAGCACTGTGGTGATGTGTTCCACCGAGAGGTGTTCGAGTCCTTACGTGATAACGATATCCCCGTCGTTTTCGGGCCCCTTGGTTCTCACGCATACAAGACCGAACTACGCCATGCGTTCTATCAGAACGCTAAACATGTAATGGATTCGGGGGTAACTTTCGGCCTGATGACCGATCATCCGGTCATTCATTCAAGCCTCCTTAGGGACTCGCTTCGGTACTTTCTTATGTACGGCATGAGTACTGAGGAGGCCATCCATCTGATATCGGGTCGCAACGCTGAGCTCGTCGGCATCGGCGACCGAGTTGGCCGGATTGAAAAGGGGATGCTTGCGAGTCTCCTAGTTTGGGATAGAGACCCCCTCCATTTAGGAGCGTATCCTCGGGTCGTCGTGGGCGAGGGGAAGGTTCTTCGAGAGCAGAGATTCGTTTAGAAGGATAGGATCAGTATGTCATTAAGGATTGCGATTGTCGCTGGGAGTCATCGGGAGAAGTCTCAGTCGGAGCGTGTGGGTAGGTTTTTAGAGGCGGTCTTGAGAGCACAGGGCGCAACCCCGTCTCTTATATCGCTTGCAAACAACCCGCTTCCTTTGTGGGACGAGGGGGTATGGGCTGGGTCGGATACATGGAGTGAGAAATGGAGTCCTATCGCCGCCCAGTTACAGCAAAGCGACGGTCTGGTGGTGGTGTCCCCTGAATGGTCTGGGATGGTTCCTCCGGGACTTAAAAACTTCCTCCTGCTTTGCTCTCCTAGGGAGGTCGGGCATAAGCCCGCTCTCATCGTGTCTGTGTCGAGTGGTATAGGCGGCAGCTATCCCGTTTCCGAGCTAAGAACCTCTTCGTATAAAAACAACCGACTCGTCTATATCCCCGAACACGTCATTGTTCGTAACGTCGAGGAGATGCTTCACGGCGATGTAGCAGGTAACGAGCAGGATGAGAGCGTGCGCGCACGCCTTAGCTACGCGACCTCGGTCCTTCTGCAGTACGCTGAAGCGCTCAAGTCAGTTCGGGCGAGTGCCGTTATTGATTACAAGAGCTTCCCTTACGGCATGTAAGAGTGCCGACTGGGAGAGGAGAGACCTGTGCGCATAGCATTCTTCATCAACACTATTCCATTTAATGATCGCACCATAGATGAGCGTCCACTCGGCGGGACTGAAACTGGTGTGGCACGACTTGCGCGCGCGCTTAATGGGCTCGGTCATGAGGTGACCGTACTCACAGCGGATGTGAATCCCCCTTTGAGTAATCCCCTCTACGTATCAATTGATGCTGTGAGAGATTTAGGGCCGGTGGATGCCTTTATCGCTATCCGAGACTGGAAGCATCTCCTTGCTCCCATACAGGCCAAGAGGAAGTTGCTCTGGACGGGCGACTCGGATGAGCAGCCCTACTCGATTGGCCTAGGAGATAGGAGGGTTGTTGAGCAGACCGATCTTTTACTCACCGTGAGTACGTGGCAATCGCAGGTTCTGTGTGAGCGGTCTGGGTTCCCGAGAGAGAAGACCTTCATCATGGGTAATGGGGTTGACCTTGAGCTTTTTGTAGGCGCTGAGGAGCGTGTGCGTAAGCGGCTCATATACTCCTCAGTGCCCTATCGTGGTTTGCAGCTGATGCCTGAGATCTTAGAAGCGCTCGTCGAGCGGCATCCCGACCTTGAGTTTCATTCCTTTGGGGGGTTCGCCGTGTATGATGATCGCGTGCATGAGAATGACAAACGCGACCATCAGGCGCTGCTCGAACGGTTGTCGCGTTTTCCTCAATTTCATAACCATGGAAATGTGACTCAGCGGCAGCTTGCGAGGGAGATGATGCGCTCATCGATCCTTGCGTACCCAAATACCTTTGCGGAGACGAGTTGCATTACCGCGCTTGAGGCGCAAGCAGCTGGATGTGCGATAGTCTCGTCGGCGTTAGGCGCCATGCCTGAGAGCGTTGGAGATGCGGGCATCCTTATCACGGACGCCCCAGGTTCTCCGGAGTATACTCGCAATTTTGTTGACGCTGTAGATCGTTTGCTCTCTGACGATTCTGCGTGGGCAAGGCTCTCTCAAGCGGGGCTCTCGCGTGCTGAGGGTTTCGAGTGGGCCGCAATCGCTCAACGACTCAGCGATCTTCTTGAAGCTGGTTTGGTAAACCTGTAGAGAGCGATCCGTATCATACGTGCATATCTGTTTTCACGGTATCAGAGGTTCCTGTGCGAATCGTTGAGGTTCGTTTTCCGGAGTGCCCTCTATGCTATTCCCGCGTCTAAGTTTTTTTGCGCTTTTGTGTGCCGTTATCTGCAACACAGTGGTCGAGGTTGCTGCCCAATCTGAATTTGCGCCGGGTGAGAGGTTTCGTGAGGATGTTATAGTCGAGGGGATTCCGATCCCGACGGCTATCACCTTTGCCCCGGATAGCCGCATGTTTTTGGCGCTTAAAGAGGGGATCGTTAGAGTCGTAGATAACGGAGCGCTACTCCCAGCACCTTTTGTAGATATCTCCGCAATCGTAAATCGATCAACGGATCGCGGGCTTCTTGGGATCGCCGTTGACCCTAGTTTTCCAACAAAGCCGTACGTCTATCTCTCCTACGTATACGATCCTCCTGGCGTAGTAGTTGATGGCAAGGACCCTCGGGTCGTCCGCGTGGTTCGCTATACGGCCGATGCTGAGAAGAATTACAACGTAGCTGTGCCCTTTTCTGAAAAGATTATCCTCGGTAAAAATAGCACTGCGGACAATATGGCGGGGGCGGTCCCTGTTGGCGATCCCAACACCCCAGAGCGTGCGTCGTGTATGACAGGGCTCACTATGGCCGGCGCTCCCATAAAAGATTGTATTCCGGCGGATGCGCTCTCCCATACAGCAGGAACGTTGTTTTTTGGGGCGGATAGGTCTCTCTATGCGAGCTTCGGTGATGCCGCGAACTACGATTTCCCCTCGACGCTCGCCTTTAGGGCTCAGAGCCTGGATGCGATGTCTGGTCGGGTTGTTCGAGTTGATCCTGATACTGGTAACGGTTTATCCGGAAATCCGTTTTTCGACCCCGCCGCTCCTGACTCTAATAGGTCGCGGGTATGGTCACGTGGTTTGAGAAATCCCTTTCGCATCACCATTAGTC
>JBIIEK010000200.1:0-4979 GCA_044237895.1 Bdellovibrionota bacterium | reverse complement strand
GTTCTTCTCACGAGAGGGGATTGCCCTGGTTAAAGCAGCTTTGGGATAGGTGCACTATCCCTCTACGAACAATTCAGGCGTAAGTTCAGGTGTGATGCTCGTGCTACCTTTGCTTAGCCATTCATTGCGTTGTTTATCACTGAGTGCTTTGTTGAGCTTGGTGAGAATGGCACCCCGAGTCTCTACAGGAAGTGCGAGCTCCTTGCCAGTCCATGACGGGGTTTTGTTGAGAATCTCCCCGGTCTCCATGTAGTTATCGATCAGGGCTTCGGCGAAACTAAAAGGAATGCCGAAGAGCTCACTAGGGGTGTGATCCTTGTTTTTTTCAGCCGCCGCTACGAACTCCAGCGCGATAGCATGATGGAAGCCCATATGTTCCAGGATAATTGCGGCTATCTGAATGTTATTTGTCTGCCACGTCTTCTCCTCGAAAGCGATATCAAAGGGAAGGTCTTTTGTTTTTAGATGAAGGCGATATTCCTTGAACCCGCGACGATTTTCGCGCAGGAATGGAGCAAACGCCAGGTATCTAAGTCCTCGGCTGAGAAGTCCAAAACCCAAGCCTACCCCTTGTACCTCTTGGCCGATGATTCCCCCGATCGTGAGGGCTTCATAGAGGGGGTTCTCAACGTAGGACCAATCATCTTTGTCGGTCTTGCGGCCGAGATTTCGAGAGAGGTAGCAGTACGCAAGTATCACCGCGTGTTCGAAGGGAGAGTAGGCTTCAAAGAAGACGTCAGCATCGATCAATTTTCCTTCGGGCATTACGTGAGGTCGAAACTGTTTCGTCAGGTAGTAGTAGGTCGCTTTGATCGTGTTGTTTTTGAGGAGGCGGATGATGTGATTCTCTGCCGCCAGGGGGAGTTTATTTGAGCCACGCTCGTAGTGATGAACAAGGAGGCGGATCGCCTCAGAGAAGTTCGCGGCGACAGCTCCGAAAGGTCTCAGCAGCTCTTCGGCGGCTTGCCATCCGAGACGTGCCTCATTGTCCATCGAAGTTATAGAGTTCGGCATGGTTCCCTCCCAGAAAAACTGTACCGGATGTACCGAGATGCTCGTCAGAGAGGATCGTCATAACTACCCGGTTACTTAAGTATAGGGAGCCTTTTGCGTCGCACCATATGATTTTCGTGTGGCGCTCAAGGATGCTGTAATCTCTATGAGTTAGGCTAGCCCCGCCCGAATAAGAAGGGGCGCTATTTCGGGATCTCTACCCCTAAAGTTCCTGAAGAGCTGTCCCGGGTCCTCGGTGTCACCCTTGCTGAGGACTTCGTCTCTGAAGGAGAGTCCCGTTGTCAGATTCATTATCCCTTCCTGTTGGAATCTCGAGAAGGCATCCGCATCGAGTACCTCAGCCCAGTGATACGAGTAGTATGCGGCCGCATATCCAACGGGTGAGCTAAAGAGGTGCGTGAAACCCGCAATCATTCCGTAGTCGGTGGGTAGGGGAAGAGGCGAGAAGCGATTAAGGAGGGAACGACAGTAGTCGAGGATCTCTCCATCCTTTTCTCGCGAATAGGTTCGGTGAAGAGCAAGGTCTACGGACGCGAATCCAACCTGTCGCATCATTTGCGACGCGCTTCGGAAGTTCCTCGCATTCATCATTTTCTGGAAAAGATCTTCAGGAATTGGCGCGCCCGTTTCATGGTGGGCCGCCATGAGATCGATGGCCTCGCGCTCCCAGCACCAGTTCTCTAGTATCTGTGACGGAAGTTCGATGAAATCCCAGGCGACGCCGTTCATAGAGAGGCTGCGTATCTCAGTTCGCGAGCAAAGCTGATGCATGAGGTGTCCAAACTCGTGAAAGAGGGTTGTGACCTCGTCATGAGTGAGAAGAGAGGGGCCCTTACTGGTCGGAGGTGTAAAGTTACCGGCGATCAATCCAACGTGAGGGAGAGGATCGTTGTGGGTCACGTGCGAAACAAGACCATCCATCCAGGCGCCTCCCCGTTTATTCTCTCGCGGGAAGAGGTCAACGTAAAAGTGTCCCAGGATCTCTCCACTCTTTGAGTCGTACGCGGAAAAAGTGGTGACCTCCTTATCCCAACTTTGAAGAGCGGGGTTCTCTTTCACTGTTATGTTGAAGGTTCTGTCCACGATGGTGAATAGTCCCTTGAGGACCGTTGGAAGGGCGAAGTAGGGACGAAGAGCCTCTTCGTCAAAGTCATACCGAGCGAGGCGCAGTTTTTCGGCATAATATCCGACGTCCCATGGTTTCATATCTGAAGGATCGAGTTTAAGCTCGTCTCGCACGAAGGCCTTCAGATCTTCCTGGTCTCTCTTTACGTGTTCAACAACGTGGCCTTCAAGGGTGCGACAGAATTTCTCTGCTGCGGCGCCCGTTTTTGCCATCCTATCTGCCAAAATGAGATCGGAGAAATCTTTGTATCCGAGTAACGTAGCCCGAGCTGAACGAAGCTCTAAAATTCGATAGAGAAGACCCACGTTTGAAAGCTCTCCCGTGGTGCACCGAGTGTTGTAGGCACGATAAAACTTCTCTCGGATGTCACGGGACTCCGCGTAGGTCATGATCGCGATATAGCTCGGGCCTTGCAGAGTAAAGCGCCAACCCTCGAGCCCCTTGGCGGTAGCGGATGTCTTCCCCATATCCAAAGCGCTTTGGGGAAGCCCGGCGAGATCCTCTTCGGAGGTCGTTACAAATTCAAATGTGTTTGTGGCGTCGAGAACGTTCTGCTCAAACTTCGTGGTTATCTCGGTGAGTTCTGTGTCGATTGCGGTGAGCTTTTTCTTGTCCTCTAATGAGAGGTCCGCTCCTTCACGTTTGAAGTCCTCAATCGTTGTAGCGAGAAAGCGCTTCTTCTCGCCCGTGAGGGACGTGGCTTCGGGTGTCGCTGCGTACTCTTTAATCACTCTCCAGAGGTCGGGATCGAGGGTGATGGACGATTGAAATTCGCTCACCTTTGGGAGAATCGCATTGTACTCGGCCCTCCACTCAGGAGTTGTTGCCACCGACTCAAGGTGCGAGATTATGCTCATCGCAAAGTTTAGGTGAAGCCCGAGATTGTCGAAAGCTCTCATGGTGTTCTCGAACGTTCGAGGGCCTGGCGCTGACTTCAGTGCCACCAACTCTTGTGCCGCGAGCTGTAACGCTTGCTCCACGGAGGGGGCGATCTGGTCAGGAGTAAACGCTTGAAAGGGGATCGAGTCGGTGCGTCGGAGCAGGAGTGGGGTATTGGTTACCATAATGTTAAAAAGTCTACTGAGTCAGCGGGAATCCGTCAAAAATAAATAAGGGAGATCTCCGAAATAAGGGGCGTGTTGGAGAGCTTGTTCATAGGTCTCTTTGAGAGACTTTACATGTACAAGAAGAGCCGAGAGGTTGTCTCTGATTGTGAAAGGGGCTCGGCGATTTCGGTATTCTTTAGGCTACGAAACGTCGGGAGTTACGTGCTCAGTTGAATCACCAGCCCCGACAGGAGTATGGTTGAGGGATGAAGAAGTTCGATTTCCTGGTTATTGGGGGTGGTATCGCCGGCCTGAGCTATGCCTTGAAGGTGGCTGAGTTCGGCTCGGTTGCGGTCTTGTTTAAAAAAGACCCCAACTCCTCCTCGACTCTCTGGGCGCAGGGTGGGATCGCAGCGGTTAACGAGCCCGATGATACCTTTGAGCTTCATGTCGAGGATACGCTCACGTGCGGTGGTGGCTTATGCAAACGCGAGATCGTTGAGCTCGTTGTGCGAGAAGGTCCGGAACGGGTCCAAGAGCTGGTAGACCTCGGGGCGAAATTTGACCGTGAGGGAGATGGCCAATTTCATCTGCACCGAGAAGGTGGACACTCTCGGCGTCGAATCTTTCACGCGGGAGACGCGACCGGATATGAGATACAAAAAACTCTTTTAGCGGCAGTGCGAAAGCATCCATCGATTACGTGCTTCACCAACTCTAACGCGATAGATCTTCTCACCACTCACAAGTTTCAGAAGGAGCTCGACAAACCGAACAAGGTGTTTGGCGCTTACGTCCTTCAAGGAGATGGGATCATTCAACCGTTCTTAGCTGACAAAGTTCTCGTCGCAACGGGAGGAGCTGGAAAGATCTATCTCTATACCTCAAATCCTGATGTGGCGTCGGGAGATGGTATAGCGATGTGCTATCGAGCAGGAGCTCGTGTGGCGAATATGGAGTTCTTCCAGTTTCATCCGACGTGCCTCTATCATCCGCAAGCAAAGAGCTTTCTCATTACAGAGGCGATGCGGGGTGAGGGCGCAAAGCTTATTCGGATGAACGGTGAGCCTTTCATGCACAAATATCACCCGCAGGGTGAACTTGCGCCGCGCGATGTTGTGGCCAGAGCTATCGACTACGAGATGAAGTTGCACGGTGATGATTACGTGATGCTAGACATATCGCATCGACCGGAGAGCTTTATCAAGGAGCACTTTCCGACGATCTATCAAAAGTGTCTTTCGTTCGGATTTGATATCACGAAGGCGCCAGTGCCGGTTGTTCCAGCCGCGCACTATCTCTGTGGGGGAGTGGTGAGTGATGAGTTCGGATGTACGGATATTGAAGACCTTTACGTAGCGGGCGAGTGCGCATGCACAGGATTACATGGGGCGAATCGACTCGCGTCTAATTCACTCCTTGAGGGGGTGGTGTTTGGACACCGAGCTGCCATGCACTCGATAGAGAAGAGAGGGAAGAGATCGGCAGCGATAGAGCCTCCTCCCTGGGATCCAGGAAGTTCAGTAGACAGTGATGAACAGGTCGTCATAACCCAGAACTGGGATGAGATTCGACGCACCATGTGGAACTACGTTGGCATCGTTCGAACGACGAAACGATTAGAGCGAGCGCTTCATCGCATAGAGCTTATGCGTCGAGAGATTCAGGAATACTACCGCCAGTGCACAGTTACCTCGGACCTCCTTGAGCTTCGAAACTTGAGCCTCGTCGCAGAACTCGTCGTGCGTTCAGCGTTAGCCCGCAAAGAGAGCAGGGGGCTTCACTACACCCTG
>JBIIEK010000199.1:0-4985 GCA_044237895.1 Bdellovibrionota bacterium | reverse complement strand
GTGACAAGGTCTCGGCTCTCTTTGATGAGCGGCGGGATGTTCGCGCTGGAGAAAAGTTCGCCGATGCAGACCTGCTCGGCATACCGCTTCGCGTAGTCGTTGGTGGTAGGACCAGTGATGGCGAGAGGATTGAAGTGAAGAGGCGCACCGAACAGGAGGTGGCTACTGTCAGCCTGGAGCACCTTACGTCCCTCGTAGTTGGCAGTTAAAACCCTTTCAGGTGGAATGACGGTGGGGTAGAGTTGCAAGCCTGTATGCTTACTCGTGCTCTCTCTTTTGTTTTTGCCCCGTTTGCTCTTTGGGCAGCATCTGTCGCCAACGCGGAAGAACGGATCGGTGTTATCGCTGGATTCTCTGGGGATTCGGCAGCATACGGCGCTGCCTACCGTAACGGCATTGAACTCGCGGATCTAAGAGGAGGGACGACTTTTTTCTACGAGGATGATGGCTTCTTGCCAGCTAAGACTATTACCGCCTTTCGAAAGCTCGTTGATATCGACAAGGTCTCCTCAGTAATAGTGGGAGATTCGGTGACCTCCCAGGCCGTTGCCTCTCTTGCGAAGAAAGAGAAGATTCATCTCTTCGGTTGGGCCTCGGCGGACAAAGTTTTCCTAGATAATCCGTATGCACTCCGTCTCTGGACGACGATCGAGCGGGATTATGGTTACGTTGCTGATGAGGTAGTTCGTCATGGTTATACGCGTGTCGCGGTCTTTAGCTCAACGCACCCGTATGCGTCTGCGTGGGGCGATGCGGTACAGAAACGATTACCAGGAAGTAGCTGGGATGATTTCCCGAAGTCTCCTGACAGCTTTCAGACCTACATCTTACGTCTAAAAAGAAGCGGTGTTGACGCGGTGGGTTTATGTTTAAGCCCAGGATTGAACGGGCTCTTTACGAAGCAGATGCGAAACTTGAACGTTTCTCTACCTGTTTTCGCGTGTGACTTTGTCGAGGCCTCCGCTGACATCCAGGTAGCCGATGGAAGTTTCGACGGGGTGTGGTTTACCGCTCCAAAGGTCTCAGCAAAGTTCATCGGACGGTACCGCGAAAAGTTTGGAATGACGGATCATGTCGTATCAGCGGCTCTTTTTCATGATGCGGCTCTCTTAGCTGTTAAGCAATCGAACCCGGAATTTGCGATTGAAGGGATTACCGTGGTGGAAGAGGGGGGCGATCGGCACTTGGATTTTCCTTTTGCAACCTTTGTCTTTCGAGGGAGCGTGATTGAGGAGGTCCCCCTGTCTAGCTCCTCTGTGCTTGGGCTCTCATCCAACGGTGTGAAGAAGAGGTAAGGGACCACTCTCACCCGTGTGCACTCAAACCACAGAATAGTATGAAGCTCCGAAGCCAGTGCTCGGGGATTCTTCCTCCATGATTTTGGTTTCTGCCAAAATGTTCGCCCAACTAAGGATGCCTACCACAGAGCGGTTACCATAATTCAGCTACTTGTAGCTTCTTGTGAGGGGCGACTTGGTCTAGCTATCGGTCTGCCGGCCCGTTTTATTGCAGTTGGTACGCTATCAGGCTAAAACCTCGGTTTAATGATTCGGCAAGTAGGCGACACTTCAAATAGTTCAACCGGTGCAGGGGCGGGAGTTCCAGAAAAACTAGGTGAGAACCTGACGCCTGAATGGAGGGCTCCATACGAGTATGCTCTTACGGTTGCTCGTACCGCTCAGGAGCGCACCTTTTTATCAGCCATGGAGTTGGAGCATGTAAATCTGGGGCGTGCACCGACGATCCGGGAACTCAAGAATGCCCTTGCCGCAACCTCGCTCGGCGGTCTTTCGACAGACCGTCTCTCGCAAATCAGGTCTAACCTCTTGAGGCGTTTGCCACAAGGAAGCACCCCTATCCTCTTTACCCGGGATCGCCCTGTATTTCGATATCTCGAGGCGGTCCGAGCTGAATACGAGAAGTTTATCGACCAACACAAGCAGCCTCCCAATTTCGCTGAGCTCAGAGGTATTCTGGCTGGCTATGGGATACGGATAACCAAGACGTCCCTGATTAACATTCTGAAGCGCTTGCGAGAGACGGCTGAGCCAGATGGAAAAGGGTTTAGTCTTAGCCGGCATCGGATCTCTGTTACCACATCGCAGATCGAAACCGCCTACAGCCAAGCCGCCGAATGCCTACGGCGAGCCGGCATAACAGAAGCGCCAACGGCAGCTCTTGTGGCCAGGTCATTGCGTCATGCAGGACACCCTCTCAGTCGCGAAACGCTTGAGTACCGCTTTGCGAGCGTGCCTGAGCTCAAGTCGTTCGAGATATCGCCCCACTTCGATCCGGGGGACCAGATAATAATAGGTGCCCACAAACATCTTCGAAGTGTGCTCGGGCGGGATCCGACGACGAAAGAGCTCACCTCGGAATATAACAAGGTCGCCTTGCGCAGGGCCCACCCAGATAGCGTCTGGACGCGTGTCAGTCGGCTTAACAAGAAACTGCCTGCTGGGAAGCGAATGTCGTTCTCAGACACGTTTGGATCAGGCATTTACGATGTAGATCTCAAGCGGGTTGCGGACTCCGCGACTAAGCGGTTGGGGCGCCCCCCGACGCTCAAAGAGCTGAGAACTGAGCTCTTATTCTCAGTGAAGGGCTCCGACATCTCGCTCGACGCGATACACCGAAGGTCTCGCCGACTTGAAGTTCCTCTCACAAGCGAACACGATCTTACCAAGGAGGCTCAGCTACTTGTCGGACGAAAGATCCAGGAGCTTCGAGATCTCTTTGGTCGCCGTCCTTTCGGCGCTGAGGTTCGCACGGCACTTGAGCGTGAAGGTACCTCTCTCTCTGCGCGGGAGTTCAATACGACGCTAGCCTCGGCGAAGCGGTATAGAGACAAAAAGTTCCAGGCTTCGGTGCAGCTCGGTTTACCGGGTCACTTGGCGGGAAAGCTTCGCCAAGAGTACGACGAGCTGTGTCACAGCATGTCTAGCTATCCGAACGCTGAACAGTTAGCGAAGCGCCTGGGCTGGAAGGTCGCTGGGGTGGAGAGCGCCCTGCATATAGCCCAGGCACGTGCAGTGCGCTTTCGGCGCACGCCGGTCGTGCTTTCTAACACCCCACAGTCTGCAGCACTTGAAGCGATTAGGACGATCGTCCGAGAGCTTGGCGAATCTATCGCGGGAAAAGCGCCCTCGCCGTCGGCTATTTCTAAAGACCAAGTGAAAGGTATCAAGTCGATGGCGAAGGGGTGGGAGCTCCCAGAGTTGCCGATTGGAGCGGATACGGCATCTCTCACGGTCGACCAGAAGCTCGTTCGCTGTGAGCAATGGTGGGCACTGATCACGTGTATGCAGGCGCCTTCGTTAGTTATGGCGGAGGAGTGTGAGTTCGAAGCGCGACACTTCGAGATCAGGATGGCGAGGGCGTTCGGAGTTGAGAAGCTCGACGAAAATCCTTTCGAAGGCTTTGTTCAGGTGTTGCGGGTGGCGAAAGAGGCGGGACGGATAACTGCTGGGGACCTAGCGCTCGTGCTGAGGGAGGTTGAGAGTTCGCCGTCGATTGCGGCGGCCTACACCACCCTGCGGAGTGAGCTCATGGGGATCGCTCGGCAGTGTGGCTTCTCTTCCTCCTCCTCCTCCTCCTGTACTCGGGCTCCTGCTCCGCAGGGTAATAAAAACGGGAATAAATCATCCCCACGGGGTCAATAAAATCACATCGCCCAGCCGGCTGATACGCCAAGTATAACAGATTGTAGATACACGTATCCCCTGCGAATCGGAGAACGCACAAGTTCCGAAGGTAGATAAGACTAGCGTCCCAGCACGTTAGCGAGCTTCGGCATCGAAGGTGGATATAGTCCTGGAGGATACGGCACGGTCACATCCCCTAACTTCCACCTTTCTCGCACTGCTCTCGCCTTATACATAAGCGCTTTAAAGAATCGGATGAACTTAACGCGAACGCTTCGCTTCTCGGAGAGGCACCACATGCGACGCCCCGAGCGTTTGGGGCGATAGGTGATGTCGAACACCTGCGCCACAAGACGCTCCCTGCCGATAACTCGCCGCCTCTCCCTCTCCCTTCGCTGCTCAAATCGTTTTTCGAGAAGCCGAATGCGCGCAATTAATCGCTCGTTTATCCTCAGCTGTTCCTCAGGCGAACGATAGCCGAACGCCTCCATCCACGCGTTCGGTTCAAGGGTGAATGTCTGCATTTCGTCCGACTCCTGTAGGATCTGTGTGGCGAACTTTGTATATCCTCGAAGGTTATTTGCATCTCGAGTAATGGGAGTAAACTTAGGGCGACGCAGACGCTTCCACTGACGGATTAATCTCCCGGAGGTAAACATCCTCCAGGAGGAGAATCCAGGATATCGGTCGATTGAAGTTTCGAGGTTGTCTTTGGCTGGATTGGCATACAGATATGCTATCGCTGCTAACGCTCTCGTGGGGGTGAGGACGATCGGGCTGTCGTAGCCTTTGCACCACAGCGTCTTTTTATTTCGTCCGAGGAGACCGTTAATCATGTGTGCTGACTCGGCTTTGAAGTAACGATGAAAAGCCTCAACATGGTCCGGGTTTATAACCACCATGACGAGATGGACATGGGTCGCTTCTACTATGATGTGGCATATCCGAACTGGGTACAGCTCGCATGCCCGTGCAAGGCAGCTCTTAATTATCGCCTGACATAGTGGATTCGCTAGAAGTACCAATCCCTCTTCAACGCTAAACGTGCAAAACAGCGCGCTGCCGTGGGGATGATATTTCATCTTCTTGCTCATGCAATCTATTTCGTGGAGATCGCTGCAAAGTTGCGGGGGAATGCCGTAAAAAGTAGCCCGGGTACAGGGGGAGCAAGTAGCCCGGGTACAGGGGGAAAAAGAGGGAGCAGACGAGTAGCCCGGGTACAGGGGGAAAGGGGGAAAAGAGGGAGCAGACGAGTAGCCCGGGTACAGGGGGAAAAAGAGGGAGCAGACGAGTAGCCCGGGTACAGGGGGAAAGAGGGAGCAGACGAGTAGCCCGGGTACA
>JBIIEK010000046.1:0-17355 GCA_044237895.1 Bdellovibrionota bacterium | reverse complement strand
CGACGGATATCAATTTACCCCTCTTACTCGCGGCATCGCCCCTTTCCTTTTGTTGGGACCATACGCGCGCCTCTGGGAGATCGGGGTTTTTGCCGTAGCGTGCAGCTTCTTTGCGGCGTCTCTCTTTAAACATAGAACTGAGGTGCTTAAGCGAGACCACATACTAGCGCTCTTCCTCGTGACGTTTCCCGTCTTCGTCCCCCAAACCAATTTCTACGATCTCGGAATCGCAATCTTTATCCTCTTAACGTCCATCAACCTCTCCTCTCGCCGTATCCTCTTGGAAACCATATCCCTGATCGTGCTTGTCAATCTATGTGTCTCAATTCGCCAACCAAGTATCTCGTTAGTTCCGATTGCTGCGGTCGCAGTAGCTCTTTTTTACTTAAGAAACCGAACATGCAGCGCCTCGTAATCCTCCTTCTCTGCATTGTAGCCTCGCTTGCGAACCTGTGGAAACTTCGACCTCTTGACGATCTCGACACCTTTAATCAGATCGTCCTCGGTAGTTGGTTTCCTCAACATATCCTCCTGACGAGCAATGAACCCTCTACTCAAGTGTTCGCTGGCTGGCTCGCGCAGGTACTATTCGCAACCATCCATTCATTCGCGGGATTGCCGGGCATCAAAACCCTGAATCTTTTGCTCTTAGCAGGGACATTTTTAATTCTTGGCCTGTGGCACGCGACTCTTGCACGCACTCGCTCGGCGATATATCCGTCACCACTCGCTGTAGGTGCCGGACTCGTCAGCGCCTTCCTGGTATCCGCAAGCAATATCAGCGCGAGACCTCAGAGCTTCGCGTACCTGGGCTTTTGCACACTCCTTTTTCTGCTTACCAGATGGAGCAGAAAGAGCACCACGATCTCGATACAACTTGCATCGCTCTGCGGTATCTTGATCGTCTGGCAGAATTGCCATCCGTCTATCGTTCTCGCACTCCCCGTTCTCTTCGTGTTCACCCTCCTGCGCAGATGCTCCCCCGTCCTCATCCTGACGGTGCCCATTGCTTTCTTCTGCACACCGGACGGCGCGTCACTCCTCTCCATAAGCACCACTAATACCGAGATCTCCAAGAACCTTCTCGCAATCTCAGAGTGGATGCCGCCGTGGCACTACTCCGTCTATTCAGCGATGGCCGGATTTTGGACCATATTGGGGGTGACCTTTGCCCTGGGCATACTCGCGTATCGAAGAAAGATAGGCATCGACCCGATTCCAGCCCTACTCTCTCTCCTATTCTTGATTCCAACCCTCTATTCTGCACGTTTCGCGGTGTTTTGGGGGTTTGTAAACGCGCCGTTATTTGGGGAGCTCGTGAGCGCGCTGTGGGCCGGAAGCCTAGGCCGTAGTTCCACATCAACGGCTCATCCACGAACACTTGCACTAGGTGCGGCGGCTCTAGTCGGATGCGCCGTTATCTTCCCGGGGCCACTTCTGCCCTCCTCCTCTCCTCTTGCGGCGTTCCGCGCGATAAAGGCTGAATTTCCGACGGCGACGATCTTCAATTATCGAGAATTTGGCGGACAACTAGAGTATGTCGGATATCCTGACTGGAGGGTCTACATCGACGGGCGACTCTACCTCTATTCCAAGGAGCTGTGGGATCAATACCACGCAATATCATCGGCGAAACTCCCAACAGGGCTAGCGACGACACTCGGAGCATACGACCTTCTCGTTCTTAGTCCTCGAGCTCAAGCATCGCTCATCTCATTCCTAAGAGAACAGCCGATCAAGGGGCACTTCGTTGTAGACTCGCCTGAAGTCGTCATCTTCAAAACGGCCAAGTAGGCACCCGAGAGCCCCACCCCCTGCGCATCCCCTTCATCGCGCTAAGATATGGGCCCTATTGATTGATAGAGGTGAGAGGCCCTCTACAAAACAACTCCCGGCAGCGCTCTCAGAGGCTCGCCATGTACTCGGCAAAAGAAGCCAACCGCCAACCACACCGAAGTCTAAGCTCTTATCCTACTGCCTGCTCGAGCTAGCTAGAATCGTCACCACTATTTTTTCATGGGATTCGGTTCCATGGTCAATGGCCTACCGGTCTCTGCGTCAATTGGAGGACCAAGTCTCACCGGGGGACTTCGCGGGGGGGCGGCCACTGGAGGAGCCTCCGGATCGCCCAGATTAGGCGAGAGAAACTTGGTATAATCTGGTGGAGAGGGATCTGGTCTTCCGCCTATGCTATCGGCACAGAACTTTCCACAACATACCAAGCCCTGGTCGCTTATGTTTTTCGGAACATACACTGCTGTAATAGGACCTTGAGCGCACCCGATCCCGTTAAAGGTGTTAGGTCGATCGTCACACGTCTTCTTATTCCGAATGTATGAGGTGCGGTCTCGATCCCCCTTATTCGGATCTATTTTACTCTTCTTAAGGTTTTCGGCCCACATCGTCGCGAGCGTTTCACAGGTAGGAAGACATGCGTCGCCTACCTTTCCCCATCCGTTAGAGCCGTCGCAGGAGAAAATGGGAGGCGGTGCAAATCCAACCGGGAGTCTCGGGAAGGGAGCCATGACATCCACAATCTCAGCTGCCGTAAAAGCAGGCTCACAAACCCCAAGCGGAGAACACTTAAAGTTTTCGGCACATCCCTGACCTGTCTGCGTCTGATGGTCGTATACACACTGAGTAGCAGCCGTAGCACGTACGACACCAAAGCCGGTGAAGCATATAAGGGCGCTGGTTAGGGCAAGGCGAATGTGTCTCATATTCCCCCAAAGATCCGTACTACTTTGCAGGTTGAGTCGGCGAAAAACTTACACCCCTTTAGACTACTCGTCGCAAAATCGCTCAATTTTTATCTCTCTAGCGGGGTGACTCGAAGGCCCTTGGGCTGCCGTCTGATTCTGAGCATTTCCGAGTTGAGGCCTCCTTCGACGAGGTGAAATTATTGAGAAAGTAGGATAGCTCGGCGACAACGGATAGAAAAGAAATAGGACCCTTGGGCCACCTTGACCGAGGGGTTTTTTGGGGGAAGGTACATTTTTTCCTACCACGTCACCCTACCGAAAGGGATCTTCATTCGAGCAACGGCAGCCTCTATCGAGGGTAGATGTTCTCGAGCGAGATCTCGCCCGAAATCGACTATTCGGCCACTGAGCTCTCCCCGCTGCTGGCGGAGGATAACCTCCCCGGACTCGTCTCGACCAAAAAGCATGGAGCGCTCCTCGAAACCTCTCTTTAATACCGTAAGCAAGATGGCGGGATACCTCTCACGTTCGCCACGCCCATAATATTCATCCGCACCCCGCTCCATCATAGAGGCGCGATCGATGATCCTATCGTGCACCCCAGCACACCCGATAATCCGTCCGTCGTCACTATCCCTACAGAGCCACGGTAACAATCCCAAGCGCCCCTCTCCACCGAAGTACCCTTGCGCAAACGGAACTGCATCCTCTCGCAAGGAGAGGACCGCGTTGATTCCCTGGGGAGACCAGAGCGTCGGAGAGCCTTTGCCTAAGAGCTCGTAATAGGGACGAAACGGGCTCGCATCCACCACGCACGGATTATACTTTCCGTGGTCAGGAAGAAAGGCAACCGCCACGTTATGATAAAACGATCCGACTTTAACGAGATACACATCACTCGGAATGCCTCGAGCTACAAAGTAGCTACGAGCCACTGAAGCCGAATCAACGCACTGATGGGCCATGTGGTTCACGATATCTGGAGTTGCCGGCCAGGGAACGAAGACCGTCGAAAGAAAGAGCTTCCCCCGAAGGCGATGTTGACGCTCCGTTTCTCCCCCCAGTAGGTGGGCATCAGCGTTAAGCTCTTGGTCGAGCTGAAGGCCATCAGCAACGCGATGGTATCCATAGGTTTCGAGCGAAAACTGATCCTCGGCCAATCGATAGAATTCGTCGACTATCTGCTGATGTTGCAATGACAGAGGTCGCGGCTCTTCACGTACATAAAATCTCTCCTCTAACGTCCTTCGAATCCTCTCGCAAAGAGGTAGGCGTTCACCTTCGAGGCTCGGTCGGGATCCGTGAGATCCAACACAGGTGATAAGATTCCCAAGCGAGACCTCCTCCTCTCCCTTGAGCGACAAGATCGCGGCGATAGCGAGCGCAATGCTTCGGTCAGAGTCGATGCCGAAAAGCTCCGTCCGGCAACGATGGGCGTCTCTCGTCGGAAGATGAAGGAGCTCTTCCCTGAGCACGTGACTATAGCTCCCTGCTACAACGAGGTCCTTTACGATTTCAAGCGCCTGATGGTCTCGTTGTATCGCCTTAAAACTGCGGAAAGCCTGGTTGTCTCGCAATCTGGTAAAGACGTCTCCTACCACTATCGCAAGCCGAGTGGGATTCTGCTCCACAAGAGAAGAAAACACCTCTCCGACCAGTTTTTCATCTCCGACATGCAGAAGAGCAACGATAGATGACACCATCTCGTAAGGCTTTTGGTCGAGGAGCTCTCGAAGCGTCTTTACAGGGGGAAATATCCCTCCTTCCAAATCTTCACGTGAGCGCTCGATGGGTCCGGTCATAGTATCTTCCACGATCTGAGGGGACGTTTTTCAGCGCTTCTATACTTGCTAAAACTTTGGCGCGTATCGATTCCACGCACACAAGTGCCATGAAACGAAAACTTTTTCACCCCAATTCGGAGGGCGAATAGGATCGCAGCTGTCACGATCTCCTCTATTTAACCAAAAAGCTTCTGACTATCATCGCGGTTCACCTTGTAGGTGCAAGGCGAGGACGTACGACCCGTATCCCTGAGAGACTTCAGGGTGCGGCCGAGCAGTGGTGGGACATCGAGACACCCTACGCTGGTCTAACTTGTTCGTGGGAATGTACTACGATACCGTGGGGGGTCTTTCGGGAGCGCAAAGGGTACTGCGCCCCCAGCCACCGGAGCGTTGCTAACACAGGTACATTTCTATTTCTGGGGCGAAGATAGGAAGCACCGGGAATCTTCACTCTCCCCATTACTTCTCTCATGACACGGCTTTCACTGCCTCGGTCGCCACCTGCAATTGATGCAGCCGTTCTTCCCGAGGCCCCCACAACTCAATCACTCGAGGGCCATTTTTGTCCGGCAACACCTGAAAACGCCCGTCCCGATAAATCTGCTTAAAAATCGCGTCGACCTGATCTCGATAATCATGATCAAGGGGCCTGATTCCATCCGCCTCCATCTCTACCGCCCATGTATCGCTTTTTGGTACGAACGCCAGGATGTCGAGACGATTAAGCGATTCCCTCACAACGGGAACCATCGATTCAACAAAAGCGTCATCGATATCCGTCGTGCCTTGATCGGCCGTGTATTGGGAATAGGCGATGTAGTCTACTGGCGACCTGTCAAAGATCACGTCATCCGTGAATTCGCTATACCGCTGAATTCGGCTAATGTTGTAATACAGCTGAATGCCATTGTGTAGCTTGGTTGAAGATTCCCGGAAGAGGATCTCATACGGTCCATGCAGGCCAAGCACTCGATACGGCTCCTCCTCGCGGATAAACTGGGGATGTTTGGTGACCCAGTCGTTTACAACCGTTGATTTCCCCAAAGAGTGCGATCCTGATATTGCAATGCGCATGAGCCCATCCTATCCCGTGAATTCTGAGTCACCAGGAGTGTTTGTAAAAGGAGTTATTGACTTCGGGAGCAGCCTCGCGCAAACGAGCGAATCTCCTCGACGAAAGGAGTAATTATCAGTTCAAAGGCACTGGGCACGCCTGAATCCGCGCTATCAACGAGCGGCTTGATCTCAGAAACCAACGCATCTTCTGCGCGATCATAGAGAGCTGCCCATCGAGGAAGCACCTCAGAAAAAGACGGCGCCACGTCATGAAAAAGGGTTTCTAACTGCTTCGCGACCTTAGTTACATCCGCTTCGCGGGAGATGAACTCTCGGCCGGCTTCTCCGAATCTCCGCCCACCCTCTCGTGAGAGTGCCTCGAAGATCCCAAGAAGCTGAGCTGTCTCGAACGCGCCCGCAACTACCAAAAACACCGCCTCAGCTGGAAACTCCTCTCCCCCCGCAGCCTTGAGCACAACGCTGGGAACACCCGCAGCCATCGAAAGGTGAAGGTAGGGCCCCAAATGCCCAAATGGAGAGTTGTGAAGATGCAGCGCGACATCGGCAGTGAGTAGAAGTTCATTCCAAACCCCAGTGGAACGATCTTCCAGGAGAGTAACGCGATCGGATACTTCGAACTCTTCAACTAGCGCTCGAGCCCTCGGTGATTCTGAGGCGTCAAGCATCCACGTAAGATGCCATGGACCCTTAAGGGCTTTGAGGGCTTGCAAGCTTTTGTGCATATGCCCTTCGATGCCGGGCGACGATTGCGTGACGATCTCGAAGGTTTTACCGCTCAAGGCCTTACGCAAGGCAGGAGTAGCCCTTACCGGAACCGGAACGTACTCACTCCGATGAGCCCCGTTTACGTGCTCCACGCGGTTACTAACCAAGCCGAGGAACTCTTTACGCGCCCAGTGTGAATCAAAAAGCACAAGCGGCGATACGGAAACCTCTCTATACGCATGCGGACGAAGTTGGTGAGGGAGGTGGTCCCTCTCCGAGAATGACAAAGAATTCTCATGGAACTGAGCTACCGTGCGCTCCCAAGGACTCGTGTGTAGCGCCTCAGAGCCAAGGTCTCCTAGAAAGATGTCGTGCACCCAAGTCACTCCGGGGTACATGCCCACCTGCGTACGCGCGAATCGGCCAGCAACGCCATCTTCAAGTTGGTAAAAGAAGAGGTCGAACGGATGCTCTCGATGTCGCTTGTACGCGTTTAAGTGATGACTATGTTTAATCCACGGATAAGGAGTAGAGAACGACGAGGAGAACGTCTCAATCTCGAAACGGTCTTTCAGGATGGGAAGCAGCAGATCAGAGCAATACTGAGAGAGAGAACGGGGAGACTCCCCCTGTTCAATAAGGGGACTGAACCATGCTATGCGCAACCGAGGTGTCAACATTACGCTCCGACCACCTGCGTTAATTCACCCACCTGAGCCTTTGCCAATGGCGAAAGAAGTCCGTTAATCACGTCGTCCCATCCCGTCGAAAGCATTCCAGCATCTTCAATCAACATACGACCCATCGAGCCCATCTTCTGAGCCGATGCAGGATCCCGAATCAATCCGTTGAAGGCCTCGGCTATCGCGAGTGGCGTTGGCGCCACGACTCGCCCATTTTCTCCATCTCGGACGAACTCTAAAGTTCCGCCACTATCAGTCGCGGTTACCACCGGCTTACCACTCGCCATCGCCTCAAGGGTAACGTACCCGTAATCTTCATCAAAGGGGGCGTAGAAGACCCCTGTCGCCTTAGAATAAAGATTCAACAACTCTTGGTCCCCTACTCGCCCAAGGAACTGAACCCGAGAGCTCAGGTTGTGCTTATTAATCTCGTTCGTAAAGAACTCCATAGCACCCGGCTCATCAGCTACGCCCACAACCTTCAGCGAAAGTTTAGCGTCGATATGAGGAAGCGCATTGATAATAAGGTCGAGCCGTTTAATACGACAGATACGCCCGACCGAGAGGATGTAGGGCTCTGAGGATTCGTTTCGGTACTGATTTCCCTGAGGCAACGGCGGATAAAGCACCTTTGAGTGAAGCCCGTTAAACGCCTTGAGACGATCGGCAACGTTTTTTGAGATTGCAGAACGGAACGAACACTCCGAGAGAGCCATAGTATCGCCATCCGTAAGAAGTCGACGCATCGACTCATCGCGGGGATCATCTCCGATATCTGAATACTGCCCTCCATAAAGGTCATAGATAGACCGGAGTTGGTGCACGAGCCACACGCTCTTCTTCGGATGACGGGCGTAGTAGCTCGGAAACTTTGTGGCGATAACCAGGTCAATCGGAGCTCCTGCGAAATTCGAGAGATCGAGCGAACGCCACATCGCGGCCGCGGTCACTAGATTCTGCTTCGGCAGTGGATTGAACGGCAACTCAATCACGTCAGCTTCATGCCCGCGCGCGCGGAGATGCTTTACAAGACTTCCAACAAGAACCTCCTGTCCGCCATGCGTAAAGGGAACCTTAACTCCAAGAACGAGGATACGAGCCATGACTATGCTACCTCAAGCACCAAGCAGTAATCCTGATGGCCATACAAGAGACGATTAAGTTGCTGGAGATTTACGTTCACGCGTCTAACCGCATCAGCAACCGCCGGAGTATGACTTGAATCGATCGGAATCTCCTTGAGCAGGTGATTTGGTGATACCGGCGAAAGATATTTCGTTTCGACTAACTTAAGCCCCGAAAGGGTCGCGATGTATCCCAGTGTATCTGGGTGCATCGGCCAGACATGCGTCGGATCGCGGAAGTAGTTCGACGATAGAGCGAGCAGAGACTGGGGATTGATCGTCTCAAAGATCACCTTCGCGCCGGGAACGAGCTTTGTCTTGGCCAGCTCACAGAGATCCTTGAGCTGCGATTGGGTTAGATGTTCCACAACCTGAATAGCGATCAATCCACCGAGCGATCTATCCGGAAGAGAGCGGAGGTGTGCGATTCCATCGCCATACTTAGTGTCACAACCGTTCGCGTTTGCGACGTTTACCATGACGGTGTCGAGATCAACGCCATACGATTTAACACCCGCTCTCTTAAAGAGACGTTGGAGCTCCCCACGACCCGAACCGATTTCGAGGACCGTCCCGGGAGCACCTGTAAAGATCTCAGGATACACCGAGAGTCGTCGCTCTATCTCCCCCTCTCCTCCACGATATCGATTCTCAAGCAAAAGGTACGACGTATCAGCTCGAACCGGTGCATCCGCGTTTTCAGAGACGCGTGGCGGGTTAGGATCCGTATAGCGAGGAAGGTTATTAACAATCCCCTCAAGTCCACGAACCATCGCATCAATCGTGCCAAGCCGTGAATGAAAATCTTGAGTTATCGATGTAAGCTGCTGCTCGAGGGAGAAGAGAGAGCAGGTCTTCTCATCATCAATCCTACCAACCCATTCCGTCACTCGCCCGACATCGTGATCAATCTTTCTGATAACCTCAACATCGCGATCATCAACGTAGCGACCGATATCGTTAAGATACCGCACAAGGCTCTCATTGAACTGCCGTTGCGCAGACAGGTAATCGTTCAAGACGAGCTTCTTAAAAATCCCCCGGACGGCGCGCTTGAATTTCGGAAGCAGCTTTCCAACAAGACCACGACGGTGTGTTGGAATCACCGCTGGCGAGAATTTGGTCTCAAATGCGTAGTTCTGGTTGAGGAACCGGAGCTCTTCCGAGTGTTGCAGGTCACCGTCACGCCCCTTGCCCTTCGACACTCGCAACGACGACAGGGAGAAGTTCGGTCGCTTGTCGCGATGATTCTCCACATCCGCCTTAATGCGCTCTCGAATCTCCGCCATTAATGCAGGAATATCCTTCATGGAATCTCTCTCTTGCGGGGAACCGCTCTGAGTAATGGGGAGCTTACGTACCTGCTCTGTCATCGCTTTTACACCCTTTCCAAAGACTAGTATCTCGTACAATAAGCGTGTTCACTTACCGGCCGGCCTTAGTCGCTCGAGGCCCTAGCACACGGGGCTATACTCTAGCCTTCCCCCGGCCCCGTCAAGAGCCGGAGGAAGGAAAAAAGGCCTAAAACCGATAGGTTAGAGCCGCGCGGACGCGCCAGGAAGGCGTAATCTGCAGATCTGAGTTATTCGTGTTCAGCGGAACGTCCCAGCCGAGCACTCCAAGCCAGGAGTGGTTGGACAAGGCGGTCAATTCAGGGCCGATAAAGGTGGTGTTCATCGCAGTATCCTCATACTGCACCCCACCCTTGCCAGTGTCCTTTCCTTTGTACTGACCCGATAGACGCGCTCGTAGCGAAACCTGCGCATCATCGCTTACGTGGAGATACCTCCCCGTAGAGGCAGACCAAACCCAGTCATTAGCGTAGGTATAGTCATAAGCTCCCTCTGTACGGATTGTGTACTGCGCGTCGCCCTGGACGATATACCTTCCCTGTTGAAGGATCAGCCCGGTTCCAAACGGCACGTCCCACGAACCTGAACCGAGAGCCAGATCGTGTCCATGAATAGCGTTTTCCGCCCCCGTCTCATGGTCCATCCCACCGTGCTTTTGAACCATATGCTCATCATGCTCGTCGGTATGACCATCACCCTCTGGGGCTACGGGCGCCTCATGGTGGGGAGTCGCCTCTTCTCCGAGAAGATGCGCGTCCCCCGTCGGCAACTCCAGCCCGCCAAAGACTCGCCAGCGAACCAGGGACTCTCCCTCAGCGTAACGAACCGGCACATAATTCGCCACCAATGAGATGTCACCTATGCCGCTTGTAGAGCCGGTCTGAGGGCTTCCATCCTCAATCCGGCGATAATCGCGGGCGATAACAGGCAAAACAACCTGAAACGTCGTGGCCTCATTCGCGTCATAGCTCCCGACAACTTGAGTCACAGAACTTTTCAAGTACTGATGGTCAACGTTGTCAACGTAATGGCCATCCCTTTGAATCCTGTTGAGGTAGGTGAACTGCTCAGCAGCTCCAAGACGAAATGAGCCCTCTATAGGGCTATCAAACTGCACGGCGGAATAGATTCCACACAAATCACAAGCATGCGCGGAACCTATACCGATAACACTCGCTGCGACCGCAAAAGCAAATCGCCGCGTCAGAAACGTTCTCATACTATAATCCCAATATATATAGACAGCCCGATTCCGATTTTCAGATCTCGGGCACAAGGTGGAGAGCAGAGCCCCCCGCTTTTCCTAACTAAAGTAAGCTAAGAAGAGATGCAGGTGGCGCCCGAGCACGAGCCGTTAGAAGCCCCCCCGAGCGAGCTCCTTCTGAGGACTGAAGGGTTTTAGAAACCGGACGATCGCTGAGCTTCAGGTCGTCATCGGTATCGACGGCCGGAGGTAAAACGAAGCTAGCGGTGAGAGAGCGCATCTGCCCAAACACACACGGCTTCGCCTCTTGGGCCTGCCGAGCGCGGGCGGACTTACGTTCATGGCATCGACACCTACTCTGAGGAGCCCGTGAAATAACGGACAGCGACAGTAAAAGCACCGCCAAAAAGGCTGAAAAATATCGTTGCTTTCGCCCCATCATAGACCCCGAAACCCTACTACGGCGCCTCAAAAATCTCTAGAGCCGCGAGGCTTTTATCTACTCATCTCAGAGGGCTAGCGAAATAGCTTCGTTAGCCTAAATCCGACCCGGTATACTAAAGCTATGAAGGTTCAGCCGCTCCCGATCTTCGCCCTCTCCTTCGTACTCTTTCCCGGCGAACGAATACCGTTTCGAATATACGAGCCACGATATCGCGCCATGATCAGGGACTGCCTAGACCCAACCGGGGAACGGGGCATCCATGAATTTGGAGTTCTTTTTGCGACAGAACAACACAACGCTGAAGTCGGGTGCACGGTGCAACTGGAACGAATACTAAACCGACATTCCGACGGCTCGGTCGATATCCTGACGCGAGGATTGCGTCGCTTCTATATTCAGGAGTTTGTTGCAGGTCGAGAGTACCCGGCGGCAATAGTTGGCCCGTATGACGATGAGGCTTTCCCAGATGGGCGACTCGCAAACGTGGCAGCCTCTCTTCACACAAAGCTGATCGAACTAACCACTGAAAAAATAGAGGTCCCCCTCTTTGAACCGCTCGACTATGTTTCCTTTCTCTTGGGTCACAACGCTGGACTTCAAGACACAGAGCGACAAGAGCTTCTCGAAATGCGCAGCGAGGAGCAACGGCTACAATACCTCATCGCCTTTTATCGACGAGCCATCCCTGGTGCGATCAAAAACAACGAACTGAAGCATCGGGTCAGATTGAACGGACATTTAAGGGTGATCAAGCCGGCGTCAATGTAGGAATTCGCTATGGAATGAGTAGGTTCAAGCGGAGGCAGCCGGCCACTGATCATGATAGGATATCGGCATGGGAGCACTTTTAAAAACCTCGTGAAAGAGAGGTTTTTAAAACGCTCTCCACACCGACTCCTTTGCGATTAAGGAGCCCGCTTCTCTTCAATCACTATGGGCGCTTTCATTCCTCGCTTTTCGGCAAGCGCTCTGAAGGCTTCGCTCTTCATGAGCTTATCGCCCAATTCGTGCGCCTGCTCGATACTATTCGGCCGTTTCTCGATACCTCGTAGCACGAGTTCAATCGGATTCAGGTCCTCATGAAGCTTACGCAACGCACTGATGATGGTAGCACGAATCTCTACATCTCCAACCTGCTGCGAGACTCCCGCCTCTACATACCGAGCAAGAGACCGAATTCCTCTCAATCGATCACGTTGAAACTGAAAAAACAGCCGCTCGTCATTTAATTCCTCAATCCCGCGCAACGTCCTTGCGAAATCACCAACACAACGCTGCAACTCATCGCACGCGTCTATCGCACTCGGACTCCGCACCGGAATATCCTCGGGCTTCGTGATGGTATCTTTCGCGTCCGCCATCTGGACCGTGTATAGGCCAACAACAAGAGCGACTCCAAGCACATAACTGACCACGGAACTTCGTCTTGAAAGACTCATAACAAAAACCTCCCTTAAGAGAAAACCCGTACGACACTCCCCATGCCGACGGCGTGAATTTCGACTCACGTCGTCAGCAGCGGACTCTCATCTACCCACGAGGAGACTATCACTGAACAGGCGAGAGTCAAAAAAGCAAGCGAGCGGGCCATTTTAAAGATTGAGGAGGCGCGGAAGAGACGATCGGAAAAACAGCGCGGCTCTCCACCGCGATACCTAATGGAACGTGTTCGGTGCCCTCGACGTCGACCGCGACACCGATAAAACGCGCCAGGGGATTTTTGCGCTCTTGAGCAGCCAGCACGTCCCCGATGTGTTTGACAGACGTATCGGAGGAGTCGCTACAACCTTTAGGGATTAATCGCGATGTGCGCAAGAAGTGGCGCATGATCCGAGAACGAATCCCACGGCTCCCCATGCAAAACATCGCCACCTATCGCCTTACATCCTCGCGCGTATATCCTGTCGAGGCGAAGCATCGGATAGGCTGTGGGGAAAGTCGGCGCATGCTTACCCGTAAGGCCCAGAAAAACCTCGTGTGCACCAACGTCCTCGAAGAGCAGCTTGGACGCGCTCTCCTGCCAATCATTAAAATCCCCCGCCACAATGAGGGGATGGTCATCAGGAACGTTGCGAAGCACTCGTTGACACAATCGCTTTAATTGAGCCTCTCTCCCCCGCTTCAAAATATTTAAGTGCACACACATACAGTGTAACGGGGTCGAAACTCCGGGCACCTCTAACACCGCGTGAAGAATCCCCCGAGATTCGAAGGCGTTCGTCGAGACATCAATATTTTCAAATTCACGAATGGGAAATGTGCTCAATATGGCGTTCCCATGATGGCCATGAGAGTACACGGCGTTTTTTCCATACGCAGTATGCGGCCATCCAGCATCTGCGAGGAATGAGAACTGTCCAGCGGAGGGCCACTCAGAAAATCGAGATGCTTGTTTGTCGTGTTGGCCCACGACTTCTTGAAGAAACATTACGTTGGGGAGGAGATTAATGAGGGCATCGCGAATAGAAGGGAGCGTAAAGGCACGATTCCCCAGCCCCATTCCCTTGTGGATATTGTACGAGAGCAGCCTAACGATAACGTCCTCGTTCATATAGTTATAAAAGATACCTCACCCAGAGGAGGATCCGCCCGATCAATCTTTCAATAAAGGGACGATTGTCCCAATTTTCGAGGGTTATCTCTTTCGCGCTCTCTAAGTCTTTGACGAATTGCTCCTCCATGGCCTGACGAACATCCTCGTTTGGAATCACGATATCGACCTCCAGATCATGGAGAAGACTCCGGTGGTTAAGATTACTTGAGCCGATCAGCCCCCAATCATCGATCAACATCGTCTTCGCATGCAGCACAGATCCGGTATATTCAAACACCCGCACACCAGCTTTAAGAAGCCCCAAATGGAATGCTGAGGCGACCCACGGCATGAACACCACATCTGAAAAAGCCGGCACTAGCACCTTAACATCGACTGCTTCACGGGCCACCACCGAGAGCACCCTGAGTAAGGAGCCATCGGGCACGAAATAGGCATTGGTTATCCAGATGCGCTTCTGAGCTCCAACGAGGCGCACAAGAAGGTCAAGGTAGCTCTCTCGACGCTCTCGACTAGAAACGTTCAATCGAACCAAGGAGCTCGTCTTAATCTCTTTACGACGCAGTCTTCGACGAAGCCTCTTAAAACGCCCTCCCCAAACATCCTCAAAACTCTGCGTTAAAACTGAGACGTCGGGCCCTCGTACCATTATTCCTGTATCCCGCCACGCAAGCTCTTTGAACAAGGAACGGAGGTGATAATCGGTGATATTCATACTTCCTACGAATGCACACTCACCATCTATAACGCAAAGTTTTCGATGCGTACGATTGTTTAGCCGTCGAATGAACTGGCTAATCCGCGAGCGTTTCTGCAAGCGGGATCTCCGATTCGTCTGCCACGAAAGTTCGTTATAGACCTTCACCGAGACACCTCCTTGTATGGCGAGGTCCTGGTAGGTGCGAGTGAACGAACTGGAGCCAAAGCCGTCCACAAGCAACCGAACAACGACTCCTCTGTTCGCGGCCCGCACGAGCGCGGCAAAGATTCGATGACCTGTGCGGTCTGAGGCGAATATATAGCTCTCGAAATCTATAGTTCGCTGCGCGCTATTAATCGCTTGTTCTAGAAGATCGAAAAAGGAGTCCCCGTCGTGAAACACCGTGGCGGTCGACCACGCATTCGCCCTATCCAGAGGGGGTGTTGGTTTTAGATCTTCCGGTTCCCCCATAACTGTCCTGAACCCAAACAGGTGTCCTTAAGCGCTCCAGTCCTAACCTCTTTATTATACAGGAGGTTGTTACAAACGCAGACTGTTGTCGGAGAGCCAAACCACAAAACATCTGTAGTTCCAATGACTTACAACATGGCAAACCATTTGCACTGTAGGTCTATCAAACGCGTCACTGTATCGGTTGGAGGCCGGATATACATGAATCAGACAGACCCACGGTTAATCACTCTCGAGGAGTTAGTTGAGGAGCTTCTCATCAAAACACCCCCTCTAAAACCGCTTGAGGAGGAGAAATCAGAGGCCCCCCTAACAGCGGAAATCGTAATGCAACAAAAGGGGGAGTTTTCGTAATAACAGAGTAGAAGTAGGTTGAGAGTATGTAGTCATACTCAGGACCGATAGCTCTGCTTACAAAAACACGTTGAACTGTAAAAGCACGAGAAACAGATTTCAGGGAGACTATGAATATGGAACCGAGAATCATCGAAAAACTCTTCGCTTCATTCACTGAACTTGAGGGTGCTATCACGAAGGCTCGTCAGACCTTCAAGAGTCGAGAGTCGGTGCCTGAGAGCGTTGTAAAAAGGCTTGAATCGTATGATACGATCCTCTCTAAGCAACGATCTCTCGCTGTAGCGTTGTGCGAGGCGATCGCCCACAAAGATTGGGATGAGGTGACTCGTCACGTAACTCTCATCAATGGACTTTCCGCGATGATTAGAGATGATGCTCAAGCTATCCTCTCATCGATATCAATCTCGGACGATTCTAACCTCGATGATGAAACCAATAACTTCTGTTAATTGACCGCCTTCTGGTCTCCCTTAAAAAGCCACCTGCAAGGGTGGCTTTTTTATTGAATCTTGACGGACTTCGGGATCTCAACACATTATTGACAGGCCCTATTACCGTGCCGTGGTAGAGAAAAATAAACCTCTGAAGGCATCATACATTCCGATGTTAAACACAATCCTTGCATTCCTTCTCTTTGCTCTCGCGGCCTATTACCGAAATCAGGATCTGGAGGGCAAAACCGTCGCAGCATGGGGCGCAGCTCTCGTCCTACTCTCCGTATGGGGATTGCGAGATTGGTGGAAAAATAAGCACTACCAACGTCGCGACATACTTATCCCAACGGCCCTGACACTCTTCGCCTTACTCGTACGCGTCATGTCCGATCCACGCACCCTACCTGGATACGTATACTCGGATGAGGTCTTGCTTGTGGTCACGACCAAATGGCTCGCCGAGCACCTGACGGGTATGCTCAACCTCTTCTGGGTCGGCATCCCGATCTTTGAAGTCTTACCTCAAGCCCTGGTATACTACGTCATTGGAGATGCTCTATCCCCCGTCCTCTTAGTTCGGGTAGTGAGTGGAGTTTTTGGAGCACTTTCGGTTCTTGGCCTCTACATTCTCGGTAGGAGCTTGGTTAACGAACGAGTAGGCGTAGCCGCCGCCATCCTCCTTGCGGTCGCTCATACCTCGATAAATTATTCTCGCGTTGCGCTCCCCTTCATACAGACCTCCACCTTCGCCCTCTTCTTCATGGCACTAACTATCCGAGCGATCAAAGGTGGCTCGTATATCAACTGGGTGGGTGCCGCTATGAGCTTCGGATTTGGAGTTATGAGCTATCAAGCTGCTTATATCTTTCCAGCGGCGATGATCACCTCCATTCTTCCCTTTTTCATCGGCCCAGCCAAAGTTAAGGATACACGCCGCGCTCTTGCAGCATGCATCTTCATTCTGGTCTTCGGAGCGATGATTGCTGCTCCACCCTTCCTCTTAATCCTTAAAAATGTTCCGTGGGAGAGTAGTCGAGTAGCCGCACTACTGATCACTCCTAAAGCTCTGACGACGATGGAAGGGGCTCGTATCCCTACGGAGACCTTTCCCCTCGCTGCCTTTCGCGCTCATGTGGCGAACGCCTTTGGGATATTCTGGTGGGGACAGGATGGACATCCGCTTTACGGTGCCCGTTACCCTTTGGTCGATCCAGCAGTTGGAGCTCTTCTTTTCTTAGCCCCCCTCCTCTTCTTTCGTCGGCCTGTTACCGCGTGGATATGCTCTGTTTGGATCGTAGGTTATGTCACCATCGGACTCGTACTGTGTATCGGCGAGGTAACATACCACCGAGTGCTCACCTCAATTGGCTTCGTGGCGCTCGCTGTGACAGCTCTTGTGGACTCATTCTTACCAAGACGAGCCGCAAATCTCGCGCTCGGAGCCCTATGCCTCCTATCAGCGTATCTCAACCTAAACTGGTATTTTCGCAGCTATCCACAATCTATCGGCTTGTCCGCCACCTCGGGGCTCGCAACGACGATCTGTCCGTTCTCAAAGACTCATACGATCGTTGACGCGACCGGACCCAACGGCGGCCCATGGGGCTTTGAGTACCACAGTGCTCTTGATGCTGAGTGCGGGCCCCTCACGTACAAAGCCGTTACGAATACATCGGAGCTCTGGAATGTTGTTGGAACATTGCGCGGAAAGGTCCTTGTGATTACCAGGACTCCCGTCGTAGCTCAGATAGGAGAGGCGA
>JBIIEK010000197.1:0-5122 GCA_044237895.1 Bdellovibrionota bacterium | reverse complement strand
GTATCCCATGAATTTCCATGGTTCTTCGAGGGTTTTGTGCGTTTCGTGCACAAAATCGAGCGCGGCGTCCCCTTGAACGGTATACCTTCGCTGTTCGGTCGTCGTCGAGAATCCGATCGAAGAGAGCTGTGCCAGGTGTTCAGCCTCAAGGCGACGGTTTCTTAAGAAAACCACATTCGAGTTTGAAGGAGGGGCAGGATACTCAAAGTCTATTGTCGCTCCGATCTCGATGCTTCTGTGAGATGTGAAATGATCTGACGCCACGTCGCGGCGCTCAAGGTAGAGGATCGGTGTGGGGTCTTTTACCTCTACTGATGGTTGCAGCTCAGGATTGACTACCTCCAAGGCGGTGAACTGTTCGGAGTTCAATTCGTTCAGCACTTCAAGGATAGGTCCCACCTGTGCTCGAGTAAGGGTGAGGGAATGGCTCGAGCCGAAGATTGAGGCGATGCGCGCTGCTTGGGGAGCGAGTCGATAGATCTTTCCCTCCACGAGGCTCCAAAATGGTCCCGTTCCAAAAACATCCTGATTTCGAGTCGCCTCGCGACGACCCGAGCTGTCCGGGATGAGCCACTTCATTGAGAGCTCAAGTGATGATGAGCGCCATTCGGCGTGCAGTTTTGCTCCGAGCGTTGAGTGGCTTACTGAGATGTGTTGCAGATCTTTGATGTTGAGTACCGTGTCGTACTCTTCGATCAGTCCCAAGATAAGCTCGATCCCTTTGCTTGAGTTTATGAACCAAAGACGGGAGTTCTCATCCCAGGAGCCCTCGTCCTCGAGCACCTGCAGGAGGAGGTTGTCGAGTGCGCGCGTTGAGGTGTGTTTAAAGCCCTCAAAGATCGTTGGTTCCTGCTCCTGGTCATCAAACGCGATCTTGATGCCGAGTCGGTCGCTTGAAAGATCTAAGATGATTGATACATGCGGGGTGTAAGATGAGGGCGTCGAGGACGTCTCTGGGCTCGCTGTCGAAAGTTCCAGTGAGTGTACATCCCGAATCGCTTGCGCTACCTCCTGAGGAGAGCTTGAGTTCACCCGAAATGTTGATTCTCTCTCTCCAAAGCCGCCTCGTGGTTCAAAGAATTCGAGATCTGCGGCTCTCCAAAGAAGCGCCACAGCATGTGGGCACCACTGTTCCTGCATATCCGTCTGGGTGCAGCAGGTGCACGTCGCGTCTACTTCGTGAGCAGAGATTATCGAGAGGGAGACGGTATGAGTGGTGTTCTCATCTTCGCGGACGACGCCCGAGATGGCGTGGGCCGAGCTACTGAGGTCGGCGACGAGATCTTGCGACGCCCACCCGATGCCGCGTTCTACAACGGAGAATGGCGCCAGTTTTTTCAGGTGGCTGAGAATTTTGGATTTGGATGACGGATGAGAGCCAATCATCCGAACAGGGTAGCACAAGGCGTCCGATTAGGGCACTGGCTTCATAAAAAAGAGCTCGGATTCGGTCTCCTGAAGAGGCGTAATCATTTTCTTTAGAGCTGGACTGATTTGGTTTCGATGGGCACGGCCGGCTTTTTACGGAGCGGAGGGGGATTTTAGCAAGCCATTACTTCCGTTTATCCTCACGGCGCTATAGCATGGGGCCATGGAAAAACAGGTTTCGTTCCCCCGTGAGAAGATAAAGATACTCCTCCTTGAGGGGGTTCACCATGCTTGCGTCGATAGGCTACGTGAGGCCGGGTATCACGCTGAACTTCTTAAGAATGCTCTCAGTGAGGATGAGCTTATAAAGAAGATCTCAGGAGTTCACTTCCTTGGTATTCGGTCCAAGACGTGCGTATCTAAAAAGGTATTAGAGGCCGCCGAAAGTCTTTTAGCGATTGGATGTTTCTGCATCGGCACGGATCAGGTCGATCTCGGTGCGGCCGCGCTTCACGGAGTTCCGGTTTTTAACGCGCCCTTTAGTAACACTCGAAGCGTAGCAGAACTGACCCTCGCTGAAATGGTAATGCTTGCCCGTCGCGCTGCCCATAAGAGTCAACTCCTCCATCGTGGAGTATGGGAGAAGTCCGCTGAGGGGTGTGTTGAGGTTCGAAACAAGACCGTCGGTTTAATAGGATACGGTCATATAGGCCCTCAGGTGGGCCTGCTCGCGGAAGCCTTCGGAATGAAGGTATATTACTACGATATTGTGGGAAAGCTCCCGTTTGGGAATGCGACGCCGGTCTCAAGTTTGCACGAGCTTTTAAGTGTGTCTGATTTCGTTACTCTGCATGTGCCAGAGACCCCTGAGACTCGCAACCTTATAGGCGCTCGTGAGATCTCAAAGATGAGAGATGGAGCCTTCCTCCTGAACTTGAGTCGAGGGAAGGTTGTGGACCTCGATGCCGTTAGAGAGGGAGTGAAGACCGGGAAGCTCGGTGGTGTTGCTGTCGATGTGTTTCCAGAAGAGCCGGCCTCAAACGATGAGGTATTCGCCTGTCCCTTAAGTGGGCTTGATAATGTAATCTTAACTCCACACATCGGAGGCAGTACGCTTGAGGCGCAGAGAAACATAGGGCTCGAGGTTGCGGGAACGGTGCTCAAGTTCATCGAAGTAGGTAGCACGACAGGCTCTGTGAACTTCCCACAAGTGGAGTTGCCTCTTGTGCGCGAAAGCCACCGAATCTTGAATATTCACCGCAACGTGCCGGGGGTTTTGAGCTCGATTAATACGATTATCGCGTCCAAAGGTGGAAATATCCAGGCGCAATACCTGAACACTCTCGGTGAGGTTGGATACCTGATTGTTGATGTGGATCAACAGATCTCGTCGGCTGTAAAGGGCGAGATCGATCAACTTCCTTCGAGTATTAAGACGAGACTCCTATTCTAGAGCGCATATGGCCACAGCGGTGATCGGAGCAGGCGTCGCCGGACTGGTGGCGGCCTACGAGTTGGTTAAGAGAGGGGAGCGCCCCATTATCATTGAGCCGTCTTCCCCTGGAGGGATGCTTCGTTCAATTCAGCGAGATGGATTTACTCTCGAGGCTGGTCCGAACGTGTTGGTTGAACGGCCCGATGTCGTGCAACTCTTTCAAGAGTTGGGAATGACGGACGATGTCTGTTATCCGGCTGTTCAGCCGTATGGTCAATTCGTGTGGTGCGGCGATAAGGCGTGTAAAGTGCCCTCCGGCTTTAGCGAATTGATTCGGAGTTCGCTCTTTCCGTGGAGCGTCAAGCTAGCGCTACCTGTAAGGCTCTTACTTCCCGGTCTGATCAAACCCAAGGCAGAGGACGTCTCGATACTCGAATTCTTCACCCCGCTCATTGGGGCTCAGGTAACGAAAAATCTTCTCGACCCCGTTCTTAAGGGTATCTACGGAGGAGATGTGGCGAGGCTCAGTGCGCGCTCTATCTTTCCGGGTCTCTGGAGCGCCGCAGTGCAGGGGCTCTCTTTACTTGGATATATGCGACAAAGGCCCCGAGGTGGAAAGCCCGCTATCTTTGTTGTGAGGGGTGGCATTCAGCGTATCGCGGAGGCGTTGTGGGCGCGTATTAAAGATAACGTAGATCTCATCTCGGCTCGAGCTGATAGCGTTTCGAGGGGTGAGGGGGGCGGCTACGTTATACGCTGCTCAAACGGCGCTGAAGTGGCCGTTAAGTCGTGTATCGTCACGAGCGCTGGCGCGGGACTTGCGCGCCTCGTGAGTGAGCTTGATCGAGACTTAAGCTCATACGTTTCAACTCAACAGTACGCGAGCTTAACCGTTGTTCACCTGTCAGTACCGAGACGTGAGCCGCTCATTAGGGATGCCTTCGGAATACTCTTCCCTGGGGGTATGCCGGAAAATCTCCTTGGAGTAATGTTCAACTCGCTCATATTTCCGCACGTTGCGCCTCTGGATAAACACATCCTCACCGTCATCGTGGGAGGTGCGCAGGCGGGGCATGAGCGGCCCGATGAGGTGCGATTACGTGAACAGGTGCCACTTCTCTTGGAGCGATATCTCGGGGTGGTGTCGGCAGATTGTCTGCAGATTACGCAATGGCCGGGAGCGATTCCGCAGCTTGTGGTGGGGCACCACAAGCTTGTTGCGGAGTTTGACAGGGTAGAAGCGGCGAACCCAGGCTTAGCGTTCGTTGGAGTCGATCGTGGTGGGATCGGAGTTTCAGATCGTGTTCGCTTGGCGAAGAGTGGTGTTGAACGTATAAGGACAGCGAAGAACCATGGATAAAAAATCGTGTGAGATAGGATGCAGGGGGTCCAAGGATAGGATCGGAGTTTTAATCGCGCAGCTCGGTACTCCCGAGGCGCCGACAGCCAAAGCGGTGCGTCCATATCTCCGACAGTTCCTCTCTGATAGGAGAGTAATCGAAGTTAACCGAATATTGTGGTGGCTCTTGCTCAATTGCGTTGTGCTCGTAACTCGTCCGAAGCGCTCTGCCAGGCTTTATGCTCGCATCTGGGGAAAAGAGGGATCTCCGCTTCTCACTATTACTAAGAAGCAGACGGAGGGTGTCGCACAACGCTTAAAGGCGGAGAATCCCCACGTTGAGGTAGACTTCGGGATGCGCTACGGAAATCCGAGCTTGGAGAGCGCGGTGGATCGTCTCATTGAAAAAGGGTGTTCGAAGATACTCCTCTTCCCGATGTATCCCCAGTATTCAGCGGCTACGACGGCATCGACCTACGATGCGGTGTTTCCGCATATTTTAAAGCGTCGTTGGGTTCCAACGCTTCGTGTCGCAGAACCGTATTTCGCGCACCCTCGATATATCAAAGCGCTCGCGACTACGATCAATGAACACTGCGCGTCGCTTCCGTGGAAGCCGGAGCGGTTGGTTCTCTCGTATCATGGCATTCCGGAGAAGTATGTGAATAAGGGAGATCCCTATTGCTGCAGCTGCTTGGAGACGACCGGCGCTTTATTGCCGCAGCTGGCGCTCCCCAAAGAGAGTGTTATTCATACCTTTCAGTCCCGTTTCGGTCGTGATCCATGGCTAACACCCTATACCGATGAGACCCTCGAGGAGCTTGGACATTCAGGTGTTAAAAAGATAGCGGTCTGTGCACCCGGATTTACCGCCGACTGCTTAGAGACCCTGGATGAACTCGGGAATGAGGGGCATGAGCAGTTCACCGAGGCTGGCGGTGAGGAGATCTCTGTGGTGCCGTGCCTGAACGACCATCCCG
>JBIIEK010000045.1:0-18401 GCA_044237895.1 Bdellovibrionota bacterium | reverse complement strand
GTGCTTTTATTTTTTTTGAACACTCGTTGCTGCAGAGAATTTCGAATTTTTTATGAGGGGCGTTCCATATTAATGTTCTTAGTCCTTTATATCGTTTCATGCGTTCTGATATCGGTCATTCAGTGGTATGCATGGAAGCTGCGTGTGATCCTTTTCTTGGTTCATTTTATCGCGCTTGGGTTTTTCACCTATAATCAGCTTGACTTTATTGAGAGGGTTCGTGTTGGGGATGTCTTGTCCCGTATGACTATTTGGCGTTATCGGAGGGGATCTTGAGTGTATCTGAGGAAATGAAGTCGCAGCGTGAAGTCAGCACGCCAGAGTATTTTAATGATTCGTACGCCAGAGAACCTCTAAACTGCATCGACGGGGTTCCAGTATTCTCCTTGCTGAATGAATATCAGGAAAACTATGAACAAATATCTAAGGACCACCTTCAAGTCGTTGAGAGCACTGGGGTGAATCCATTTATGGATCCTCATCTTTGGGAGGAGATTGAGGACCATACCGTAGAAATCTTTAAAAAATATGTGGGTAATTCAGGAAAGATTTTGGATGTGGGGGTGGGAACTGGACGCCTCTTGAGCAAAATAGCAGGGGACTTCGAGAAATACGGCGTTGATATTTCGATGACATACCTCAAGCTTGCCGCGAAAAAGAACATACGGGTGTGTATGTCGTTTGTGGAGGACCTCCCGTATGAGAGCTCGTGCTTTGATGCTGTTGTATCAACAGATGTTCTTGAGCATGTTTTGGATCTGAACGTGGCCGTCAGAGAAATGCTTCGAGTTCTCCGACCCGGCGGACTCTTGGTTGTTCGGGTCCCCTATCGCGAATCTTTGAAGAGCTACCTGAGCATAGATTACAAGTATGTGCACCTCCGTAACTTTGACGAATACTCTCTTATCCTTTTTTTCGAGAAAATAATGGGGTGTTCCGTTCTGGAGTACAAAACGAGTGGGGGGTTAATAACTCGAGAACATCTCAAGGAAGAGTGGTGGAATTTTCCGAAGGTTTTATTGTTCTTGGCAGTTCATGCGACAAAGTATCTAAGTCCTAAATTATGGCGGTATCTCGCAAATCGGGTATACCCACATTCCGAAATCACTGTAGTAGTGCGCAAGCCTAGTGCTTCCTCATGAAGCTCTCAAGAGCCTTGATTGCTCGCGTAGGGGTCCGTTTGAGGATCGCCTGTAGGACGAGAGTTCTCATTTTTATGTAGCGCCAAATCCAGCGCTCCCGTTCTGCGTTCTTACCGTGCAATTCATATTCCGTAGCTAAAACGCTAGACCATGCATAGTCCTTGCCAAGGCTTGAGGATAGTAAATCCTGAACATAAGACCGAAACGAATATTTTCCGCTTTTCACGACGTCTTGATAGGCATTTTCGACAATTTTATGCCGCAAACCATCGTTGATGATTGTCTGTAGAACGGTGGAGATATCCGAGAAGTCTTTTTTAACCGGAATATAGTGTACGAATGGCTTGAGGATCCCGTTATATTCTCCCTCTGTGAGTATCTGGCACGTGCGTGTGAGGCATGCCTCTAAGTGTCGAGGTCCAACCACTCGAAGTTGTAATTGTCCATCAAGCTCTGCAAAGCAAGCTCGCTGAACTTCCTCAAATGAGGCGTTCGGGTTTAGGGGTAAATATTCCTGCACGCGCCTCTCCACTGAGCCGTCTCGATCGAGCACAGAGGCTCCTGATTCCACCCCAAGGACGTATTTGCACCGTAGAAGGAATTGATACCACGCGTCCCCAAAAAATGTGTCCTTCGGATCGTTTGAGAGATCGATCTTCAAGGGTAAGGTGCTGCATGCTTGTTTAAAAACATCTGTGATCTGTATTTTGAGATATCCGATGTACCCGAGAGAGTGGCGAATGGGCGTTGCCCGATATCCGATATCTATCGTCCGCGCCGACTTGTTTTTAGCGAGACTTTCTATTCGTGAGATCTCGTCATCATCGATATATCCCGTCAGGCAGAAATCGAATTTTACGGTCGAGTGGTCAATTTTCGGATATATCTTCGCCCATTCACTGGGAGGGGCTACCGAGAAGATATGTTGAACTCCGAACTCGACCAAGAAGTCGTTCAAGAGGTCTGTCTGGGTAAATTCATCTTGGACGGTGGCAATTCGATACCCTTTAAGCTGTTTAAGGGGTTGAGCGTACTTCCTGATTACATCAAAACGCCTGGGAAGCGATCGTTTGCATAAGAGGAGATCGTGGAAAATGACGAGGTCAAAGTCAACCTCAAAGATATAAGAGGGGGGACGAAACGCGAGATTCAAAAAATAAACGAGGTGGTCTGAAAACTTCTCAAAGCAGTAGAGCATCTGTTCATTAGTCTTGCGTAAGGGGAATCCAAGACTGTGAAAGTATACAACGAGAATTTTTCCGTTTTTGCTTGTCATAGGTTTACTGAGCGATCTGATTTGGTGTTCGTGATGAGTTGAGTTGAGTAAGCTCGTCTTGAGAGGGGTAGTTCACTAAGATGCCCTTTAGCCGACCGTGGTATACGAAAATACTCCCTGCCGCGGCTGCCGAGATGGGGGTTCGTATAATGAGATCCTTTATGTGGCCAAGGTTTCCAGCTCCTCCGCATGCTATCACGGGAATGCTTACGCTGTGAGCAATCGAATTGATAATTTCAATATCATATCCCTGCATGACACCGTCTCGATCAATTGAATTGATGAAGAGCTCTCCGGCGCCGAGATATTCAAGTCGTCGTGCGCATTCGATGACGTCACCGTTGACCGCCTTCTTTCCTGACTTGATGTAGCGTCTATATTTACCCCAAAAGTTTTTCTTGATGTCGATGGCGGCAATAATAGTGGAGCTTCCAAAGGTATCGGCTGCCTGCCGAACGAATTCAGGATTCTCATGGGATATCGTATTTAGGATTACCTTTTCTACACCGAGTCGAAGCAGCTTTTTGATGCATTCAATGCTTCGAACACCTCCGCCGAAGGAGAACGGCATGAAGCACTCTGTAGCGATTCGGTGAACGAGGTTGTAGTCGGGCTCTCGGTTCTCGTTGGTGGCGGTGATGTCGAGGAAGATCAGCTCATCGACCTCCTTCTCGTTGTAAATCTTCACCGCATTGATTGGGTCTCCAATGTACGTTGGGGTACTGAATTTGACCGTCTTAACGAGTCCGTTGTTTTTGAGGAGGAGGCAGGGGATGGCGCGTGTTCGAATCATATTTCCCCTACATCGTGTGTACAAAGTTGTGGAAGAGCTTCATACCGAACGAATGGCTCTTCTCGGGGTGAAATTGCGTCCCCCAGATATTTTGATGGCTTAGGGCTGAGGTGAATGGGATTCCGTAGGTAGTTCTTGAGAGCACGTCTTCAGGGTTTGCGCATACCACGTGAAAGGAGTGCACAAAGTAAAATCTCGGATTCTCAGGAGTGCCTTGGAAGAGGGGATCGGTTTTGGTTGGTGTTGCGTAGTTCCATCCCATGTGCGGAATTCGCAGTTTTGGCACTTCCTGAGTGCCTGACGGGAGGCGAATCGTTTCGGCGTCTACCCATCCGAGCCCAGGTAGCCTTCCCTCGTCACTCCGTCTGCCAAGAAGCTGCATACCGAGACAGATCCCGAGAATCGGGGTTTTTTCTTCCACGACCTTCTTGTTGAGGGTGCTTCGAAGTCCGAACCGGTCAATGTTCTGCATTCCGCTGTCGAAAGCGCCGACTCCTGGGAGGATGAGCTTTGATGCTGATTGAATAGTCGCAAGATCATTCGAGATAACGGATTCGCCTCCTACTCGCTTTATCATGTTAGCGATGGAGCCGACGTTTCCCATCTCGTAGTCAATTATGACTATCATTACCTCAACCTTGCGCTTGTAAGACGCGAACGATCTCTTGGCTCGCGTTCCCCTTGCCGTAGATATTCTTCGGATACCTATCCTGAACGAGGGTTCGAGCGAGCTGCGTTAACCGTTTGTCACCAACAAGCGTATTAATTCCCTCTTCAACGAGTTCGTGCCAGGCAGGATCGTCCATGAAGAGGAGTCCCGGCCTGTCGGCGTAGTAAGCCTCTTTTTGAAGTCCCCCACTGTCCGTGAGCACAAGGCGCGAGTTTGATACGAGCCCCATTAAATTTAAGTAATCAATTGGCTCCAGAACCTTCACGTTTTTTAAGAGAGGCTCAAGCCCAAATTCCGTAACTCGCTTCTTTGTCCGGGGGTGCATCGGGAAGATGACCTCCGTCTCCAGGGCGAATTCCTCGACGTTAGCGAGGATCGCTGTGAGGCGATCCTTCGAGTCTACGTTGTAGTCCCGGTGGAGGGTGAGCACTGCGTACGAGTTCGTCGTGAGGTTATAACGCTCGTTGTACTCATACTTAAACTTCGGCTTCAGCATCAGGAAGAGGTCGTACATAACGTCACCAGTGAAGTGAACTCCGTCTCGGATCCCTTCAGAGGCGAGATTGTGGACGCACTTCATTGAGGCGCAGAAGAGCTGTTTGGACACCCGGTCGGTTAGGGTTCTGTTAATCTCCTCGGGCATATCCTTGGGGAACATTCTGACTCCCGCCTCGATGTGCGCCACGGGAATCTTAAGTTTTGAAGCCACGATTGCTCCGGCAAGGGTCGTGTTTGTATCGCCGTAGACTAGAACACAGTCTGGCTTCTCTCTGAGGACAATCTTTTCAAACTCTATGATGATCTTTCCGGTCATCTCTCCGTGGCTCGCTGAGCCGATCCCGAGGTTGTAATCGGGAGCTTTAATCTCTAGGTCATGGAAGAAGACGTCCGCCATATTGGGGTCGTAGTGTTGACCCGAGTTTACGAGTATTTCAGTGATGCCGGCGTTCTTGAGCTCTCGGTGAATGATGGCTTCTTTGATGAATTGAGGACGGGCGCCGATGAGAGAGATAATTCGCATACCTTTTTATCCTTGTTGCCTTACATCGACTGCAGTCGCTCGTTATCCATCATGTCCATCCACATGGCGAAAAAGAGCGATTGAAGTCCGGTGGTAGTAAGGAATACAAAAATGATTAGAGATTGCATGGAGAGGGTCACCATTGAGCTCATAGAGCTAATTACCTCTACGAGGAAGGGGATATCGATAAGCAAGAGCAGAAAACTAAGATGGTAGAGGAGGAAGAGGGGGTGGAAGTCCCTAAAGAGGTACTTTATGTAGAGGCGCTTCCAGAAGCATTTAAAGAGAAGATAGCTGATGCGGGGAATAACCTTGCCCACCTTCATCTTGGATTGCTCACCAACCTTGTATATCGGTTTAATTGGGATCTCTTTGATCTTGCAGAAGGCGATATTCAATTTGACAAGAATGTCGTTCGGGCATCCATATGATTTGTAGATGTCGTGAAGCCTGATAGCATTTAAGGCGTTGAGGCTAATTGCGGTGTAGCCCGTCTGAGTATCTGAAACCCTCCAATACCCACTTGCAATCTTGGTCAGGAGTGAGAGGATTGAGTTGCCGAAGTATCGAACCTTGGGAATTACAAAGAACGCAGAGCGGTGTGAGAGTCGGTTGCCTTTGACATAATCCAGCTCTGGATCCAGGACTATAGGTTTGCAGATGCTCTCAAGCTCAGCAGGGTCCATCTGTCCGTCGCCTGCCATGACGGCAGTGCAGTCGATTCCTCTGTCACGACACCATTTGTAGCCACTCGCTATAGCAGCTCCTACGGAGCCGTTTTCGGTGTGTCTGATAAGGATGATTCGGGAAGTGTCGGGAGTCGTGTTGTAGATCTCCTGGGGAGTGAATAGCTTCTGCTCATCTCGCCGGATAGCGGAGAGCACCACGTCGGCGTTGTTAAAGCGATTTCTTTCAACATCTCGGGTTAAGAGATCTTTGATAGTGAGGGGAGAAGGGGAGGAGCGATCGATGTATTCTTTCACAACTTTGAAGGTGTCGTCTTTCGACCGATCATCGACAACGACGACGCGATCAACGAAATCCGGCATGCTTTCAAGCACGGAGATGATTTGTGTCTCTTCGTTATAGCAAGGGACGACAACAGCTACGGTTTTGTTATTGAGCATAGTGCCTCTGGCTCTGAATACTCGGCGGAGATTACGAATTTCAGCTGGGTAAGTCCATACTAATGCTAAAGATTTTAGGGTGTTAAAGTGTCTCTGTGATGAAGAGGCCAGAGAGGATGCGTGAGTGCCTGGCGGTTGGGTGCTCAGCGGACGCTCTCTTGGGGTTTATGGATAAAGGTGTTAGCATTCTCGGCGCCTTATCGCAGTTTAAGCTCCGCAGCCTTTTATAAAGGTGTGACATGTCAGAAAAAAATCTCAAAGTTGGTATCGTAGGTCTTGGATACGTCGGGCTTCCTTTAACCCTTGCTCTTGGTAGGGCATTCGAAGGAACCGTTGGTTTCGACGTGAGCGTTGGGAAGGTCAACGCCCTCCTTGCCGGAAAAGACCCAACGGATGAGGGGCTTGAAGTTGAGGTTCAAGAGTCTACCGTCGATTTTACGACAGATGGGACTAAACTTTCTCAGTGCGATGTAGTCATAGTCGCCGTTCCAACCCCAATCGATGAGAATCGCCAACCTGATCTTACGCCGATGATTAGTGCCAGTAAGACGGTGGCTTCAAACCTGAAGAGGGGCGCGATCATTGTTTTTGAGTCGACGGTTTACCCAGGTGTTACGGAAGAGATCTGCGGACCTGTTATCGAGGAGGTATCGGGCCTCAAGCGGGGGACGGACTTCTTCCTTGGATACTCACCAGAGAGGATCAATCCTGGAGACAAAGAGCACACCCTTGAACGGATTGTGAAGATCGTTGCGGGAGAGACCCCAGCTATCACCGACAAGCTAGAAAAGGTGTACGGTGCTGTTGTCAAAGCGGGCATTCACAAAGCCTCTTCGATTCGAGTCGCTGAAGCTGCAAAGGTCATTGAGAACACGCAGCGAGACTTGAACATAGCGCTCATGAATGAGCTTTCAATTATCTTTGATCGTATGGGCATCCGCACCAAGGATGTGCTGGAGGCTGCGGGAACGAAGTGGAACTTCCTTAAGTTCTTCCCTGGTTTGGTTGGGGGTCACTGTATCGGAGTAGATCCGTACTACCTCACAGCAAAGGCACAACAACTTGGATATCACCCGCAGGTAATCCTTGCTGGTCGTCGTATTAACGATGACATGGGTAAGTTTATCGCTCAGAGAACGGTAAAGCTCATGATTAACGGGGGCATTCCTCTAAAGAATGCGAAGATCGGAATCATGGGGGTCACCTTCAAAGAGAATGTGACCGATACACGCAATAGTCGCGTTCCCGATATCGCACACGAGCTTGCTGAGTTCGGTATCAAGGCGATGATGTTCGATCCGTTGGCTGATCCAGAGGTCGTGAAGCACGAGTACGGTCTTGAACTTGCGCCGCTTAGTGCGTTCAAGGACCTGCAATGCTTGATCGTCGCCGTGGCTCATAAAGACATAGTCAAGATGGGCGTTGAGGGACTGGCGAAGATGGTCGCGCCAGGTGGCGTCTTTATCGATGTGAAGTCGATGTTTACGCCGGACCAGATCCCGTCCAACTTGAAGTATTGGAGCTTGTAGACCAAGCAGTTCAAGTTTAGCGCGAGGTTACTGACTCGGTAGAGTCAGAGCTGGATTCGCTTAATCTGGGTAGGCCTAATGTAAATCCCTCCCGACACAACTTTAGGGCTGATGTTCCGAACCTCTTTTCTAAAAAAGGAGTTCATCATGACATCACTACTATCCTCTCAAACTGCGACACTGGCTTCTACTCAACCGAAGCTGATGTACTATGGCGGAAAGATCTTAGAAAATCCCAATTTCGTCTCTCTCTATGCGGGACAGTACTGGGGCACCACGCAGGGCCGTACGGATAAAAAGCAGCTGGATTATTGTTCTAAATCTGTTCCCCAGGGACCACACTCAACGGTGTGGGAAGAGTATGGGGTATCTGCAGGGAAGTTTTCGGGGTCTGCGCCGGTACAACTTCCGGCTTCGCAGCGCTTCGTCTCGGAGCGGGATATTCAGGGTCTTGTAGCCCAAGCGATTCGGCAGAGAGGTGTCGCTGCCCCAGATGGGAATACCGTGTACACGGTGTTTCTTCCTCCTAAGGTTGTTTTGCAGCATGGAGAGGCGGATTCCCGCAAAGGGCTCGGTGGATTTCATGGTAGTTACGTGGACCCAACCACGAGGAAGCCGGTGTATTACGCCGCTATTGCGTATGCTGATGCCGGAAATGGAGTGCCCTTTACGAGCAATCCTGTCGACAACATGACTATCGCGGCGACGCATGAGTGGAGTGAAGCGGTTACGGACCCTGATGTTAATCGAGGTAAGCTGGGATGGTACGATAAAAAGTTTGGAGAGATCGGCGATATTCCGATCATGATGGGCTTTCCGCTCTCGACGTTGTGGGGACGAATGAAAGGATGCGCGGTTCAGAAAGAGTGGTCAAACGATGAGAAGGCGCCGGTGCTGGAGATTAAGTAGCTCTTGAAGGGTCGATCGGCCCTGCAGGAACGAATGTTGCAGGAACATACGTATTGCGTAAGGGTCGCGGTTTCGTTGGAGGGTCGGCGGCCTCGCCGACCGCAGGTACAGATGCAACGTGGAATGTAATTGAACGGGTATCCGGGCCGGTCCACGATCTTTGGCGGGTTGTGGCAAGCCGGCGAGGCCGCCGGCCCTGCAGAATTACGCTGGGTGCCGTTTCACGTGTACGTACGCTATCCCGAGCATCACTGCCCATGCCACGGTGATGGCGATGAAGAGTCCTCCGTTTAGGATCGGGAGTTGTTGGGCTACGACGGCTTTTAAGGTCACGCAGAAGTCAAAGACGTTTCCGATAACGAGTGTGAGGATGAGCCCTGGGTGCTTAGCGGGGGCTAGTGCGCTTACACCCGCTCCGAAGGCGAGGGCTAGTAGATAGGCCCCAAGGGTTGCGAATACGAGGCTGAGTTCATTTGAGACCGCGAGGGGGAGTCCTGAAACGAAGAGCCAGGATGTGGGGTAAAAGATGGCGGAGAGTCCGCATGAGGCGAAGTATGCGGTGGCGGACCAGAGGATGTTTCGGGTGAAGCGTTGTTGGGGTTCGGTCATCTAGGGGTTCCCTTAATGGTTTGCGGGGCCTACGTTCGGGGGATTCGCTGGGACTTTGGAGATTCGTGGCCGGCGAGGCCGCCGGCCCTCCAGTAACGTCCCGCGCATTACCCGGAGAGCCGACGGCCCGTCTCGCCGGATGCTAGCCGAGGCGGAGCCTCGCGGGCCACAGACCTTCCCCCGTGGTATTCTACGGGGTATGCTCCTCGGGACAAGTCCTTAAAATGCAAGGAGGCCCGTGGCGACTATAGACCTTAAAGGGAAGTGCGTGTGGCTGACCGGTGCCAGTAGTGGCATTGGAGAGGCGTTGGCATATGAGCTTGCTCGTCGAGGGGCGCGAGTCGCGATCACTGCGCGGCGCAAGGAGGTTCTTGATGAGATTGTCGGAAAGATTCGGGCGAGTGGTGGGGAGGCCTGGAGCTTTCCTGGGGATGTTTTAAATCTCGATGAGATGAAGCGTACGGTCGACTCCATCGAAAAGACGATCGCCCCAATAGATCTCGCTATCCCTAACGCCGGGACGCACTTCTTTACCTATCCAGAAGAATTCAACAGCGCTGAGTACCTCTCGATCATGCAGCTCAATTACGGCGGCGTGTTGCATTGCCTTGAGGCGGTCATCCCAAGGATGCTTGCGCGCGGCGGGGGGCACCTCGCTCCCGTTGCTAGTTTGGCTGGGTATCGCGGGCTGCCTCGAGCTGCCGCGTACGGAGCCAGCAAATCCGCGCTCATTCATTTTCTTGAGAGCATCCGATTTCAATTGAAGCCGAAGGGATTTACGATCACCATCGTCAATCCTGGGTTTGTGAAGACACCGCTCACCGATAAGAACGATTTCTACATGCCGTTCCTCGTGAGTTCGGAAAGAGCGGCTACTATCATCTGTAACGGTGTTGAGCGTGGAAAGCGTTTCGTCGCCTTCCCATGGCCATTCTCGTGGATCGTTGGCCTCGGGAAATTCCTACCGGCCCCTGTGTATGAAAAAATAGTGAATCAGTTGTGGTAAACGAATCAGGCAAGAAAATCCTCGTCGTTGGTGGAGGGATCTCGGGGATCACGGCAGCGCACGTTCTCTCCCGTTCGCACCAAGTGACGCTCCTTGAGAGGAACCAGTATCTGGGCGGGCACACAAATACTCAAGTAGTGCACGATCCTCTCAATCCAGAGCTCTCGGTCGATACCGGCTTCATCGTGTGTAATCCGAGAAACTATACGAACTTTTACAAGTTTCTTGATCAGCTTGGTATCGAGCGACAAGATTCTGATATGTCCTTTGGCTTCTCGTGTGAGAGGACGGGTCTTCAGTATATGGGGCCGTCCGTAAAGGAGTTTCTCAAGGCTCCGGGGAATCTGCTCAATCCCAAGTTCGTCAGTATGATCGTGGAGCAGCAGAGGTTCAACCGCAGAGCCCTTAAGGATCTCGGTGAGGGGACGCTTGGTGAACAGCCGCTCGGTGAGTATCTTAAACAATTGGGTACGAGCCAGTACTTCTTTGATAACTATCTTGCGCCGCTAATAGGCTCGATTTGGTCCGCGCCTGATTCAAATGCGCTTGAATTCCCCGCACTTTCGTTCCTGACCTTCTTCAATAATCACGGGATGCTTGAGATGAGCAAGCGACCGCAGTGGCAGACAATCGTCGGGGGGAGTCACTCCTATCTGAAAGCGTTCCGTAAAGCGTTTAAGGGAGATCTTCGGATCGGGGCGCCGGCCCAAGCGATTAGACGTGAGGGGGATCGTATTGTGCTCTCACTCGCTGGTGCCGCTCCAGAACAATACGATGCGGTTGTTATAGCGACTCACGCGGATGAGGCGCTGAAGTTGTTGGAAGACCCGAGCGCTGAGGAGATGGCTGCGCTTGGTACATGGGCATACAGTAAAAACCGTACGGCGCTCCACACCGATGCGTCTATCTTAGGTCCTAAGCGCCGCTTGTGGGCCGCGTGGAACTACCGACGTCGCACGAACTCAAAAATTGATTCGCCGGTCGCGATTACCTACTACATGAACAAGCTTCAAAACCTGAAGGCGCAAAGGGATTACTTCGTGACGCTCAATAGCGGCGACGATATCGATCCTAAGTCGGTGCTGTATGAGGTTGAGTACACGCATCCGATCTATACCCCCGCGTCACCGTTGAGCCAGAAGGCTATTAAGGCTCTTAATGGCACGAGGAATACCTATTTTTGTGGTGCCTACATGCGCTACGGCTTTCATGAAGACGGGGTCATCTCCGCGCTAAGTGTGGTTAATCAGATGGGGCTCTCACTATGAAGTCGCGGGTAGTGTGGGGGACAGTGGCGCACTGGCGTGGTGCACCGAAAGAACACTCCTTTAGCTACCCCGTGTTTACCTTCGCGTTTGATGTTGATGAGCTTTCAACGTTGCGAATTGGTCCGCGACTTTTGGCGTATGAAAAACGCGCTGTATTTAGTGTGCGTAACGGTGATTACCTTTCAGGAGAGGGGACGATTCGTGAAAAAGTTGAGCGTGTGTTGAAAGCTCACGGGCGAGCCGAGAGTCCGGCGCGCATAACGCTCTTCACGTCGCCACGATACTTTGGCTACGTTTTCAATCCGGTGAGCTTCTTTGCGTGCTTCGATAGTAACGAAAAAGTTATCGGGTTAATTACTCAGGTGAATAATACCTTTGGGGATACTCATGTGTATCCGCTCGTCTGTGAACCGTCGGAGATGCCGGTGCAGTGGAACTTCTCAAAAGACTTCTTTGTCTCTCCGTTCTTTAACATGGAGGGGCGCTATGAGGTTGCTTTGGAGATGGAGGGGGAGAGGGCCAAGGTTCGGGTGGACCTTCACAAGGACGGTCAGAAGGCTTTTGCCGCAACCCTCTCTGGCGACGGCGTGTTTGTTACCAGGGGTGTTTTGTGGGCAACCCTCCGAAAATTCCCAATAACTTCGCTACTTACCATGCCCCGGATCCACGGTCAGGCGATGCAGCTTTATTTTAAGGCGCGTGCACATGTGTATACGCGACCAGACCCAACGAGCTCCTATACTATTCGATCGAGACAGAATATCATCCACAGGGCTCGTTTGGCGCTCCTCGCCGTCTTACGGCGGGTGCGCGAACTTTCGCGGTAACACTTCCTGGAGTTGGTTATGAACCTTGCTGAGAATCTCTCTCCGTACATCGCAAACGATGAGGACAAGAAACCATTTGTGGTGTCGCAAGCGATCTTAGATATCGTTGCACAAGGGGGCCTCTATGCTCTTGGTGAGGCGTACATGCGTGGGGAGTGGGAGAGCGAGGATCTCCACGGGTTGATGTTCCGTCTCATGACGGCTGACTCAAGTATCCCTGTGACCCTTAAGAAGGTGAGCCCGCGAGTGATCGGATATATCGCCAAGGATCTCGTGTGGAACTCCCAGATAGGACGGGGAGCGTTCAAGGTTGCCGAGGCTCACTACGATCTGGGAAATGATCTCTTCGCGAAGATGCTCGACAAGAGCACGATGACGTACACATGTGGATATTGGCGAAACGCGGCCGACCTTGAGCAGGCGCAGGTCGATAAGATTGATCTCTTATGCAGGAAGCTTCAGTTGAAGCCTGGGATGCGGGTGCTCGATATCGGCTGTGGATGGGGGAACTTCGCGGCGTTTGCGGCCAAGAGGTACGGCGTATCCGTGGTAGGTCTTACCGTTTCAAAGGAGCAGGCCGCGCTCGCCCGCGAGCGATGCAAGGGACTCGATGTTGAGATCTTGTTGCAGGATTATCAGACCTTCTCTGGAACCTTTGACCGTATCGTTTCAATTGAGATGATTGAAGCTGTTGGCCGTAAGAATATCCCGACCTTCTTTTCGATGGTTGAGCGGTGTCTCGTCGAGAAGGGGCTTTTTGCCTTGCAGGTGATATCAGCCGAGACGTTTACGAGGCGCTCTGTGCCGGCGCTTGATCAGTATATTCTCTGGCTTCGCAAACGGATCTTCCCGAACGGATACCTTCCATCATTTCCGCAGTTAATCGACCCGGCGCGCGGAAAGATGGTGATCGAGGATCTTCATAATTTCTCAGCGGACTACGCTAAGACCTTAAACGCATGGGATGTGAATTTCCAGGTGGCGTGGCCCTCCCTCAAAGCAAAGTATGGTGAGCCATTTTATAAGATGTGGGGTTATTACCTAAAAGGATGCGAAGCGCTCTTTAACGCTCGCATGGTCCAGCTTTACCAGATCGTGTACTCCAAGGGTGGAGTGGCTGGTGGGTATGAGGCGGTGAGGTAGCGCCCGTGGGCACCGAGGCTCCGCCTCGGCTAGCCTCCGGCGAGACGGGCCGGTGTCCCTTCGATTCTTTTCCACGTTGCGTTTGTACCTGCAGTTGGCGAGGCCGCCGGACCTCCATTGATCTCTCGATTATCGTATCTGGAGGGCCGGCGGCCTCGCCGGCTTCTCGAGACCCGCGACATCAATCGCATCGAAACCTTTGTGCCTGCACTGGCCGTCTTTTGGGGCCTCGAACTCCGGTACCGTCAAGCAATCGCCCGCCATTTGAGCTCCACTCCCAGAACGCTCAGGAGCTTCACCATCTGATCGATTGTTTTGCCATAGAAGGTTTGGTCGAGGAGGCGATACAGGTGAGTTGGTGTGCACCCGAGACGACGGGCGATGGCCCGCTTGGGCAGTGTAGAGCGCTGCGTGATCTGTTGCGCGAGGCACGTGAGGTCATACAAGGCGCGCTTACGAGCGACCTCGGGATCGTGGTGCATCTCCAGAACCTGCTCCAGGAGCATTGAGTCTCCTTTCCCAGAGCGTAGCGCATACGAGAACCCTAACTCTCCGAGCTCCCTGTCGACATACACGGATACAACCGGGTCTTGCAGAGACGGCTTTACAGCAAGGGTGGAATAGGGGACCTCGTAGTTTTTTTTTGCGACCTGAATGATAAAGGCTCTTTTTTTGGGGTGGGCTAGAACTCTCTTTATCTTCATAGGAGCCCCTCCTCAATGAGCGTTTCAATTAATCGTAGTATTCGGCGATTTATTTTCCCTTCGATCACCTTTCTGCGTTCTAGGTCGAATTTCAACAATAATTTATTGCGCTTGAATATGTGCACATGCCGAGGCGCATGATCCCCAATCCAGGTCACAAAGATGAGGTTTCCTCGCCGAATCTTTCCCATAGTATCATTAATGATACGGTTTGTCATGAGCTTCATTATCCCCTCATGAGGAGAGGTAATCGGGGATATCTCAGGGAGGTTGCGGGTTTCAGCCATGGGCGCCTGTTTGCTGGCCAAAGAGTCGGTGAGACTATCGGGATAAAGCAGTCCGATTCCCATTCACATTTTTTCAATTTCACCCAACGGCCACCGAGGCTCCGCCTCGGCTAGCCTCCGGCGAGACGGGCCGGAGTCCCTTCGATTGGACTTCACGGGGCGTTTTTGCCGGATTTTACACCGATTGAATATTTCTTAACCGCCCGTGTCGAGACTTGGTCTGAATCCTCTGACGCAAGAGCAAGCGCGCGCATGGTTAGCGCGAGGCAGGCGGCGCCTGCCAAAAATAAGTTTAATCTTTGCATAGGCAGGCCCCCTGATGGTCGAGATGAAGGGCCTGTTCTTGATAGAGCCGCAGGAGGGTGTCAAACCCTTGCAAGGATGCGGAAGAGGATTTAATCGAGCTGTTGGTGTCTGTCGAACAACTTTTTATTCACTTGAGGGACGGCGCTCGCACCTCGTATCATCGAGGCATGCAATCTAAAGAACACCCCTCCTGGTCCACCGCCGAGTATTGGCAGGGACGCTTTGAAAAATCTGATACTCCGTGGCAACTGAATGTGGCATCAACGGTTTTGATGGAGGCTATTGGTGAGCTTGAGTCGCGTGGATTCTCGCTTGAGGAAAAGCGTGTGCTTTCGCCTGGGTGTGGGCGAGGGCTTGATGCTTTGGAGGTTGCCTCGAAAGGCGCGCGAGTTCTTGCGGTGGATTGGTCAGCTACCGCTGTTGCTGATCTGAAGAGTCGTTACGAGGCGCTCAGGAGTTCGTGTCGTGGTGTTGTTGAAGTTGTTGCGGGAGATTTTTTCGCGATGGAGCCGCAGCCGGTTGATCTTGTGCTGGAGCATACATTTTTCTGCGCGCTCGATCCGTCGATGCGAACAGTGTACGCGGAGAAGGTCGCTCAGTGGACTAAGCCGGGTGGTTTCTTAGTCGGTAATTTTTTTATTCTCGGCGAAGAACTGGCGCAGGCCCTTCCAGGGCTCTCTCTGACGCACAGTGGAGAGGGGCCACCTTTCGCCTCGACGGTTAAGGAGCTTCACGGATTACTTCTTTCAAATTTCGAGGAGGTGATCGTACGTCCGGCGAAGAATCCGGATCCAGATCGGAGGCCGGGGATGGAGTGGGTGGGGATCTTTAGGCGGCGGTAAAGGTGTCGGCGAGGCGTAACGCTGATCGAAAGTATGAATGCCACGCGGAGCCTCGGTCCCCACGGGTCCAAATATCACGGGCGCCAACGCACCGCCTGCCAAGGGTGGCGGCCGGTTTAGTGGGTTTTATTGGGGCGTCCTCGCTGCCCCTCGTCTCTCGAAAGCACTTCTAGTGCTGTAGGACGTTATGGCTCAGGATTGCATACGATGCCGATGGTCAAAATCCCTCCTTCGCTCCAAGGGGCATCATAGGTGATACGGGTGTGCGGTGCTTGTAGAAGAGTGTCAATCGCGCGGGAGAGGTCGGGCATTCGGTCCTTTTTTAATCGTCGCACGATACCGTCTGTCGCATCGAAGAACACACACCCGTGTTGCGAGGGGAGGGCCCCAGATTGGAACTCCTGATAACCGTATTCGCGGTTGAAGATAGCATTAACCATGTTGGTTCGGGGCCATTTACTTCCGAGGAACACTCGAAAGGGTCTGTTATTGGAGCTCAGAAAGCCCCGTATCTCTTGAATTAACTTGAGGTCGACCTCTGGATTGACGAATCTCCCACGAGCGATGTCCGCTGCATTGCTGGTATAGGGGAAGATCGCCGCTGAGAGAAAAAGGAGTGATCCCGCTAAAAGCGCTCTTTGAGTGAGGTGTGCGGAGGCGAATTCCTGGAGCGCGATCGCCCCAAGTACAAGGCATAATCCCATCGGGTATTTCTCCACGTAGTAGTGCTCAAATCCCACCGTTACACCCAAGGTAAGCCAAACGGCCAGAGAGCTTGAGACGAGCATAATCGGGAGGCTCTGTCGCTCCTTGGTTCCGAGAAGTAGAAGGATCGTGGCGACAATAAGGCTTGCGCTATGAATCGGTGTGAACTCGCCTGGGATGGTAATTATGGGAAGTAATCGGGTTGCAGCGTAAACACCGAGAGCGAGCAGGAAGAGGCTTGGGAGTACCTTGCGGCGCAAGAGTAAGTACGCACTGCCCGCAAGAAATATATCAGCTATCGTGAGTCCGTAGGAATATCGGAGTAGTCCTGCCCCCAGAAGTGAGAGAGGGATGATCGTCATGGGAGCAAGAGGTCGGTCGCTCAGGATGAGGTACAGGATCAGAATGGAGAGCCCGTAAATCTGAGGGTAAAAACCGTTTGTTTGAAGGAAGAGCACCGTCGGTACGATCGAAAAGAGATTCAGCGCTATCACATACATGACACGTGCTCTCTTCGTCAGTCCCCACAGAGTAATCATCCATGTGAGAGCGAATATTGTATATCCAAGAGCTATGAGGAGCGCGAGCTCGGGAAAAACTCCGAGAGTCCTTTGGAACAGAAATATGAGGGCGTAAAACCCTACAAACCCGTGATAGGTATTCGGCGCGCTGGAGATAAAGCTTTGATACAATCTGACATGATTCCCTCCGTCGGCGGTTCCGATATTAACGAATCCATACGAAGGAGCTACGAAGAACGGTAGAAGGCAGAGTAGTGCAATACCGATAGCCGTACAGAGTATTCTTTGAGAAGGGAGCGCCGACGTGCCCCACTTTTTGCAAGCAAGTACGAGGAGCATTCCGCAGGCTGGAGCGGCAATACAAAGAGCGGTCTCAAGGGAGAGTCCCGTGCTAGCTCTGGCGGCGGCAGCGCAGAGACTCATCAGCAGTGGCGCGAGGAGTAGGGGGGGCGAGCATGGCGGAAGAGTACCTGGTTATGGTACGGGGTGAAACTAGGGGCTTCGAGGTGCCCGACGGCAGGTAGGAGGGGGGTGAAGAGGAGGCTAGGTTTTAGGTCTTGAGGAAGAGAGGTGGCCCCATTTTTGTCGATGCGTCGGGGCCTCTGCCCTCTCGCATCTGGCCGAACGCGGACGCGCTACGCAATTTCGTTTGTCGGTGCCCATCGTTCAACCGCGGCGGCCTTGGCCCTATACCGGCAGTGTTCACACAGCGTATTCGCCTCGGGCATTTGAGGTGAACGTAAGACCTCATGGAGATGCCGTAGCGCCGGTTCGATCCAGGTTGTCTTCCCCTCATACGGCAACACCTTGATTGAGAAATCGAGTCGTGCGTCAAAACTAGGGCGGTCTTTATCACCGTTGCAGTACACAAAGAACGCAGTGTCGTTGACGTTAAATCCGTTCTGTTTGAAGAGCCATTGATAGATCTCTACCTGACGCTTGTACGCGATCTGCCACTCAGCATCGAGAGATACCTCTCCGTTTTTTGAGGTCGCTTTGTAGTCGACGATGTAGAGCTCTCCTTTCGGATTAACCCAAAGGTCGTCGATACCCCCGGTAATTACTAAATTAGTTTTTGGAAGCGCATACGTTATTCCTCGATGAAGTGCGTCACGCCATTCCTCCATATCCTTGTGCTTGAATGGCACGGCATCAAGGCCGATTTCTGTCATGAGGGGATGCGGCTTTTGCGCTTCGCGACAGATGTCAAATTCCCTCTTGAGGAGTTCGTCGACCGCAGAGTTTAAGCTAAAAGGAGGCGAGGATGGTTGTCCGATTCCGAGGCGGCGGTCGAGGTAGAAGCACCGCTCGCATTTGAGTCCCAGGTCGATCTTTGAGCGACTGAGGCGAAACGCTTCAAGGGAGGGATCGAAGAGGGTTCTCTTTCGTGGTGCCATAAGCTCTTTGTACACGTCCGCTGGAGGTGGGGATAGGGGATTTGTGGGAGTGATAGAGGTGTGTGCCATGGGGTGAGACGATAAAGCAATGCGTCCTTCGGGTGTGTTAGTTATGTATGTGTTTATCGATCGGGCATCGGTACCGGCGCCCATTACCAGACCACCGCCCGGATTGTGATGGAGGTCTCTTCGCGCTCGGTTCGTGTCACTGATTGAGGACGAGACGAATACCGGGATCTGCGGTGTTGCCTAATTCCGAGAGGGCTGTGAATGCTTTCTTCCGATCTTGATATCCTCGGATGTTGTAAAGCTGCCCGTC
>JBIIEK010000044.1:0-18434 GCA_044237895.1 Bdellovibrionota bacterium | reverse complement strand
AGGAAGTCTATAAAGGGGCAGACGAGCGCACATCTCTATCACCTTGAGCTCACAACCGGTTTAAAAGATGACTATCTAAAGGGTCTTTCGGCCGGCCGGGATAAGGCGAGGAGGCGAAACGCGAGATGGAGGAGGCTGTACGCAAGCGCTCCGGAGTTTGTAGAGGCTTAAAAAGGAGTACCTATTTGTGAGTAAATGGCTACCCACGTATAGATCCTCCCACCACTTTAAGGGCGTGTCGCGACTCAAAACTTGTGCACAAGACGTATGATTTCAGTTTTTCAGTCTTTCGTTTGAGGCATTCAGTTCGATTTTTCTACGCCGTCATTTCTCAATTCCCGGTTAACGTGCCTCTATTTCTTGATAATGACTTATCCCCCTGGGCTTGTCGTCTATCGTTCGAGCACGTACTCGACGCTAGCGATTGTGCCTGCAGACTCGAGACCTCCATCACCCCTCTTCTCCCACGGATCAGATACTTAGAAATAAGCGTTCGTTAGGTCCATCAAGGGGAGCTGCCAAAGGCACATATAAAGCCCCCAACCCTCAAGTACATGTCGACTTCCTCCGAACTCCGGGTTGTGTGCTGGTAGCGGAAGGGAATTTGCTTTAAGCAGCACCGCTGGAAGAGGACGCACACGGGAGGGGGATTATGAGAAGATCACTGCGCAACGGAGCCATCTCGGCTATCATTTGTGTCGGCTTACTCGGCGCCGAGCACTCCCAGGCGGAGCCCTACACGTACGGAACTCCGATAGCGACCACCGTTCAAGCCGGCGTCAGGCAAGAGCGATGGATCGATCCTATAAATATCAACCGCCTTCTTACCTTTATCCCATCGTCGGTGCGCGCAAAAGCTAAGCAAGACTTTACCTCGTGGAACACACGTCTCAACAAGCTCCCTCGAGATTTCGCGGAGAAATACGTGAGAGCGAAGGACAAGGCAACACAACAGCAAGTGTCCGCAGCCGCATACAATGAGCAGAAGGCGCTCGCCTTCGACAAACTTGCGCTCTTTGAGCGATACAGAATCGGGCGCTTCTTCTTCGCGCCAGGCGCTAAAAATCTCACCGCACGAGTGAAGTATCTTCAGGAGACCTTCCAGTCAATGGACTCCCTACAAAGAGCCTCGACCTCCCTGCCCACCTTCGCTTCGATGTTCCCAGCTACGATGGAGTATCTTGCTGCTCTGGGAAATAGCACGTCGCACCTGATGAAGAACATCGGTGGAGTTAATTGCGCTCACGCAGAGGAGGGTTGTCCACCGGCGAACAGTCCGGTTGCTTGTGAGGGGGGCGAACATTCTTGCACCCCGGGCACCATGGAATTTATGCCGTACAAACCCGCCAACGGCGGAGCTGAGATACTCCAAGGCGGGGTAGAGATGATCCTGCTCGGGTGCGCAGATGAGAAGAAAGACCCCTCCTCCCGAGGGGGCATAGTGCTCATCTCGACGTATGCGATTGCTGAAACCCACTACGTATGCGCCGACTCATCTAAGAACGTCAGTAGCTCGCCTGTGCGAGCGCTGCAAGCAAAGGTCAATATTGATGTCGTGTATTGCCGAGGCAATCCGAACGACCCGGCTGCAAGAGCAGTTGGATTATACCTCTTCGATGAGCAACTCGAGGATGGGCCGATCCCAGACGGCTGCGTGGGTATCAACAAGGTAATGAGGAAAGATGCAACTCAAGAGCTCACTGACGGCTCACAGGTTATACTCAATGCCGCTCCGTGCTGGGAAGATCATTGGGAGTGCCGATACAAAGCTGACCCGATTGCTACCGTTACGGAACTCGAGTCTATTAAGGTGCCAGACGCGCCAGTATGTGGGGGCTAGAGCCAGCTGAGCAGAGCTCTGGCTTTCTCCTCTAACTGGCACATCCTCACGGCCATGTCGTTACTTGGGTCGAGCGTTCCTGAAGCATGAGCACTAGGCCTCTTTTCAGCTCTATGGCGGGGCAGCTACACACCACTTGTACCCGCTTGAGCCCTTACGGTAATTCCTGTGAGTGTATTCCAGCGATTCGGATGCTACTCCTTCACGATCCTCGAGAGGAGCTTATCAGATCAACGCCCCCCTCTTCCGTAAAGTAGGTCTCTCGATATCCTAAGATACTTTCTGAAGATGGATCCGCCGTCTTGGCTACGGTGTAAAGGGAAGGGTTCGCGCGACCGGTCGAGAGTCCATCATTTAAGCGGAACGCTTCAACATTCAGCCTGAGAAATCACATATAAACCGCACACTAAGCGATAGGCGCTCCATGCGCAGAAACACGAGGGGGCTGACCACCACCTACCTGCCACGTAGGTAATCCCTCCCCCTCAGCCATAGAACCCCGATAGAACTTAGAATGGGGCTAGGATGTCGGGCATCCCGAGTACGAAGCGACGCCCCCAGTTGAAGTCCACGAGTTAGGCGTCCAGGAGCCAACGGAGTACCAATTCGTGAGACCGCTTACGTAGCAAACACCCCACATGGTGTAGAGCGCGGTTATTCTATCCCCGGCTGAGTTCAACTCTATAGTGCCTGTTAGTCCAGAATATCCATTAGCCGCTTTCACAAAGCTTGCACGCCCCCCTGCTCCGCCCGATCCGAACGCAGAGTTCGCGATATACGCGTTCGTCATGATCGACACAGCATCGTAGGCGTTCAACACGAATCCGTTTGGAGTGGTTCCTCCGGTCTCAAGTGTCACTTGTTGCGCTGGTACCTCTTTGTCAGAGGGTACGCCGATAAGCGCACTCGGAAAGCTATCAGCTTGAACGGCGAAAAACGAAGATTTTGCTGACGAAGTTATCGTGGAGTTTTGCGCAACCCCATCAGATCCGTAGAACGCTACATTTTGAAGGGATGGAATCCCTGCGCAATCTGCCAAGAGATCCGCAACTTCATCGAATCCAGCGACATACACGCCCACAGCGGCCCCGCCCCCAGCGGCGCTCACTGCATCAGCGATCTGCTGTGCCACAAGGCTAAAATCACTTCCTTGGCTCGATGAATAGGTAATCGCGGGCTGAAGGGAGATGCCCGCCCTACTCGCGTCCGTGCGCACGGCGGATACTGCCTCTAGGTTTCCAATGTCATCACGACTAACCGTTACCAACGAGGTGCGCCCGCGAAGCTTGATAAAATCAATACTCGCCTGCGATTCAACACTACTCGTGGGGGACATCCGATAAAGCGCATCGTTAGGAATGGCGAGAGATTGAGCAGTACTCGCTTCACTCACGACAAGCGCGCCTGAGGCATTCGCGAGCGGCAACACGGCTTGCGCCTCGGCGCTGGTTGAGGGACCCACAAAGACCCGAATACCCAGATCAAGGAGTTCCTGCATCTGCTGCACGGCGATACTCGGGTCTCCCTGGGTATCGCGAACCTCAACGCCTACTACAACGCCTTGCGCCTGAGCGTTAAGCGCTGCTTGCTGTATAGCTTGCTCCACCATCGCGGTGGTCGAGCTGGAGTCCCCGGAGAGGTCTAGCAACGCCCCGATGCGGAGATCAGCGTCTACGGGGTCGTTATTACTCCCCCCTCCGAAGTTACATCCTGAAAGGAGGGTGAGAGAGGCGCACACAAGCGCAAAGAGGGTGCATGAGAGAGTCCTTTTCATGTCACGGAAAGTACCCTCTTCGAAAGGGATTGGGGAGGGGTAAAAACGGCACGGTCGGGGGAACTTAGCGCTACTTCATGAGCCTCGCTATCTCTGGAGACCTGGAGGCTTAGCAAGAGCGAAAGCTCCTCTTACCGCTTACGAACAAAGACACCAACGATGTCGAAGCCTGGGGGGGCCTCACCTTTGGCGACCTTGGAGGTATAGGTTGGAGACTGCCTGAGCTCCATGGCAAATCCGTGAGCACGGACCACCCTGTCCAGAGCCTCTCGCTCTTTACTTCCCTGTAGGTGTATAAGCTCCTGTCCTGGCCCCGCTGTCACAAGCGGAAAGAGCACGACCCGATGGTCGGTGACTCGAAAAAGCTCAGGAAGCTCTTTCTGAAGAAATACCTCCTTGGGGCTATATTTCGGAATGCTGGTGTGAGCGAGTGTCGTTGAGAAATATCGATCCGGCATCCGCACACCCTGCTGATTTCGAATCTCTGAAGCCGAGCACTTAGACCTGTCGGCCGATATATTTTTAATAATGAGATCAACATACCTATCCCAGAGCTGCGGCCTTAGGGCCTGAACCTCAAAACCAGGTCCAAAGGAATGCGGCGTTGTATACGAATCTTTTAATTTATCGATACTCCAACGAAGCGACTTGAAAAAATTCGGGTTCTCAAGGTTGTACTGAGGATCTGTCATGAACACACGCATATCTCGATAGGCGGCCTCAAAGGCAAAGGTCGAAGCACTTGCGCCCACATCGAGTATCGGTTTGTTAAATCTCTGACTATCTATCTCTAGTTCCTTGAATGTAATCCCCAGGTTCGATAACACGTCGACCGCGGTTGTGTGACCAAGATACGCAAATGGATTTCGTAGTCGCTCCTCCGAAGAGGGCTCTCCATTATAGGGGCGCGCATCAGTCTTAGGGGAGCAGCCGAAGAGCCGCTCTCGCTCTTCACGAAGATGGTGAATCATAGAGAGGTAGGTATGTGATACGTTACAATCGTTAAGGGATATTGGGAAAAGAATATCCTGTGTGCTGTAGCGAGAATACGCCCCAATTAGAGCGAGTTATCGTGTCGTTTTTAGTATTTTGAGGGACTCCCCGGCCTGCCGCAACCCTCGGACGATAGCGCACGGCGATTAGTTTCCATCTAGAACAAAGCTCCTCGACCTAGTATACCCTACCGAAGGACCTCTATTGTTTTAGGAATATTCTATGAGACTGGTCACAACCTCCCTACTCGTTCTGTCGTTCTCTCTCACCGCTTGCGCGAATCGCACGAATCACTCTCCACGTCCCTCTATCTCTGATGAAGAGAAGGCAGCTATCGAGAAGCCTATAAATTGCTCTACCGCAAAGAAGGATATCGCCATCCTCGAAGAGGAGAAGGCCTCAGTCGGTCGTCAGGCCCTTGCCGGAGTTCGCTCGCTCGTGCCGTTTTCTGCCGCAGCGGGAATCCTTATGGGTGACTACCAAGACCGTGTAAAGGTGGCGACTGGAACTTACAACGACGATCTTGAGGCCAAGATTCAGCAGATCAAGGCGACCTGCGGCGTTTCTTAAGGCCGAGTGAAACACCGCGAGAAGCACGCCTGGTGTCAGGCGCGCTTCTCGCGCGATACAGAACCTCTCTAGAACTTTTTGCAGACGACGCTAAGCGCTTCGGCCGCCGCACAGATTTCGTCATCAGTAGCGGTCATACTAAATCGGAGACACTGCTGTTTGTGCTCCCATTCCTCGTGGAGCCCGGGGAAAAACGACGAGCCCGGTACGCAGATCAGCCCCTGCCCTTTCAATTTTTGATACATCTCAAGATCGTCCATCTTCGGATGATCGATCCACATCCATGCAAAGAGGGTCCCCTCCTCCCGGTGAAGATACCACGGAAAATCCTTCGGCATCCGCTCAAGCAACGCGTTTCTAAATATCTCAAGTTTTTTTCGGTAGAACGGCTTAATGACCGATGACGAGATCTCAGCGAGCCTGCCCGAACTAAGCGCCTTAGCCGCAAGAGCCTGCCCGAATCGTGAGGAATGTATCCCAACGTTCGACTCAAACGGCTCAAGGGCCTCGATATACCTTGGATGTCCGATAGCGATCCCTACACGTTCTCCTGGCAATCCCGCTTTTGAGAGACTCACACAGTGCAAGATGTGTTCATCAAAAAATGGAGTCATTGGAACGAAGGCGAGATCTGGAAAGGGTGGCGAATATGCCGCATCAACTATCAGCGGAATATCCCATTGCTTGGCGATGGCGTGTAGCCTCCGAAACTCATCATCCGTGATGCAATTTCCGGTCGGATTAGTAGGCCTTGAGAGCATAATGGCGCCGATCGATTCATCAACGTGAATGCGATTGAAATCGACTTGATATTTAAATTCGTGCGCACCAAGTATCTCAATGTGAGGTCGGACGCTTACCAAGATACTCTTATCCAGCACTACTCCATCGTATCCGGTATACTCAGGGCACATCGGGAGAAGTATCTTCTGCATCCCCTTTCCATCGTCACGCTCTCCACCGAAGAGGTTAGCGCAGAGAAAGTACAGACTCTGACTTCCGGGGGTAATGAGCACGTTCTCTCTCGATATTCCCCAGCTATACCGTTTGTTGTAAGCATCAACCACCGCGTCGATAAAGGGGTCGAAACCTTGCGTCATTCCGTAGCGACCGATAACCGGTCCGAACTCAGAGGAGTTGACGAGTTCATTGGCGTACGCTCGCCACATCTCCAAGACCTCCGGTAGTACGATCGGATTTCCGGGGCTCAAGTTTAGCCACTTCTTTGAAGGATCGCTGCGCAAGGTAGCAGCGATATCCTTCATAATCTCACGAACCCCCGTGAGGTGGTTCATCTTCTTTCCGACTTTTGAGAGCTTAAGCTTGGGCATCCTGGAGTCTATAGTAACAATCCCCCACACTAAGTGGCTATCCCTAGGTTTCAAGACCTCGAAAGCGTTGGGGCCTTACGGATGGACCGCCGACCTTAAGTACCCTGCATCACAAAGATGAGCATCGCTATGGGGCGACTCTGAAAACGCCCGCCGAGCGCCCGTTCGACCGATCAATGTCTCTACCTCTCGCCTTTCCAGGCGTCGGTGGCGACCCTGCCTTCGCTCCTAACCGAATTTAGGGAATCAAGCGTCCGTAAAGAGGTGCTGTAAGGGACGCCCTGCTCCGGTATCAAGGGGGTATTCGGTCTGTATTATGACTGTTTGCCACTGATGGTATGCGCCATCTTTGGGCGTTTTATGACGGCGATCTGCGCGCCTGCGAAGACCACGTCAAGGTCATCTGAGAATATGTGCGTAAAGACGTCGATAGCGAGTTTAGGACGATCGATATCACGATGCATGAGACGCCAACAATAATCATCGAAAACCAAAACCCCTCTCGGTTTCAGCATTCGGAAAGCGAGTATCGCATCTTCGAGCACTGAAGAAGCTTTGTGGTCGCCGTTGAGATATATGAAATCAAAGTAATCTTTAAATGGCAGATCGCGGAGCACGTCACGACTCTCTCCGACAAAATAATCAACTCGGCGGCCGAATCCACGAATGTTGTGCTTGAAGTTTTCAAGGGCAGGAGATCGCTCCGCAGTCGGTGTTTCAACACCCCTCTCAAATGTATCTATGCAGGTAAGGTGCGATGATTCGTGCGTGAGAATAGAATCGAGCAACCACACCGCCGATCGCCCTTCAAACGAGCCGATCTCAAGAAATCGTAAGTTCGCTCGACCTTTAAAGGGTGCTAGGAGCTTCAACCACACCGGAATATTTCCGCTGAAGCCGTCCGCCGTGAAGATATACTCACCGTTGCTGGTACTGGTTGGAGATTTCAACATGTCTTACCCCTTCTAAAATTCGCTTCGAAGCTTGGCAGTCCGGAGGACTCGTATCGGGACAGATTACCGGAATAGGGAAAGGAACGGCAGAACGCGAGATTTTCTAAAGCACCATTTCATCTCGGCAAGGGCCCGATACACTTGGAGTTTTCCCGGCAAAACGGCCGTATTTTAGGGCGTACACGGAACGCCCCCTCAACATATTCGAGATAGACATTGCCGACACGTGCCGGATTTTCCAGCTCAATTCACTCAATGACGGCACTACAGAGCAACTTCGATTGGGTGCGAGCTACCACGGTAAGAGTCGGAAGATCCCCCGATCGCTGACCTTGGCAAACTCATCTCGATTAAGCCCCTCGGCGATAATATCGGCCCAATCAGTCACTATCTCGTGAGCGGAACTAGAGAGAGTCACCTTATTGACGTCAAGCAACCGAACGGGAGGAAATCGCCGATCGCCAAGGGTCGCAAGCAATCGTCCGGTTTTTCCGTCGTACACCCGCGCCGCGAACGCCACATGGGGATCCGACACAGCGGAGAACGCAACACTTGCGCCCGGCACAGGAACAAGGAGCATCCCAGCCTTCGATACCGGATGAGAGAATTCCAGCTCAGTAATAGCGAAATCAAACACGAGCCCATGCTCTTCAGCCTTATCAGTGACCGTAAATGTGCCGTTCTTATAATTCGTCGTTTTTTCAATCAACTTCTGCTTAAAATAATCGGCCAATGACTGGGCCAGTTTCTCATAGCCAGCCTCTGAGGTGAGGAAGGTACTCATACTAGCTCGCCATGCGTCCTTTGGGAGCCGATCGACAGCCACCGATCGGTAGTAAACTTTAGTATAGTATCCACGCGGATGCTCGGGGTCGATCCAGGCATGACTTAGTGGGAGCGTGTCATCCTTAATAGTCGTGTCCCTGTCCTCCAGAAACGTCGTCGGCAAAGGTTTTATCCGGTCTTTCGTGGCGCATCCCATGATCCCCACGAGAACACACCCCACCACCACATTCTTGACAATCGAGCAAAGCGTCATCATACCTACAGGCCAAAAGAAAGGTTCGGTGGAAAGTCTACTTTCCCTGGAGCGATTGCGGGAGGGGGAATCTCATGGTGAGTGGAGGTTTAGTACCCCGTGATTCTTCTCTGAGTGCTGTCGGGATCTGTACCGACAGGTTTGAAACAACCTCAAAAGAAGCCCTACTAAGCCATTTTTCGCCTAAAAGGCGCCCTGGCGTTATACTTGGAGGTGGGTAGAAGAGGTCATCAGCCAGCGGAACACAGAGGAGCGCTCCCCTGTGTGCTCCGTTGGATGCAAGACAAGAAGGTCTTTCTTGCAATCATCGAGCATAGAACGCGGAAAAGCTCTCTATCTGATGGTTGTACCATCGGAGGTTTTTTGCGCTGAGTGGTTTAACCATGAGGAGTTTCTTTGATGAACGTGCGAAATAAAGCGGCTTGGAACATGATTTTGCAGAACTCTGTCGGTCCCGACAGAGTGGCTGTACTTCGGTACGCAACTCGTTGGGCAAATATCATGGAAGAACGCCTCAGTGTCGGCGACTACCTACGAGATATCGCGAAGACGACCTCTCAGGAGGCCGACTACGAAGGTATCACTGGCAGTATGTACGACGATGCCGTGGCGATCCTCTGCGAATGCTGGGATTATGGCGAGGAGCTCCGAGCGTGGCATCGTGACTCTGAAAATGAAATTTGTCATGAGCACGAAGACGGTCGAATTCTTCCCATGACGCCCGTTCTACTCGCTGGCCGTGAAAAACTTTTTCGCGCCATGAGTAAGCGTTTCCCAAAGGATATTCGATAAATCCTTGAAATCCGAGCGTTGCCAACAGAGGTTTTTATAAAGCTCTTGCATCCTCGGATTCCAATTTAACGATCTGCCGCCTAAACACACTACGTCCCATCAAAGACCTCCTCGAAAACGGCTCCTCTTGCATCGAAATACCAATTATTAATGAATGGTGCCTCCCGTCCCTCGACCCAAAACAGACAGGGGATTACCCAAACGCCTCTACGAGAACCCCTCATTTTTCATATTCCTGCGCTCCACTCTCTCCTTTCCGGAATCCTAACGATCAGCGGCCCATCACACGTTTTGTATCGGAGTATGTATGCGAGCTCTCACGATAGGTGTCCTACTCGTGCTTTCCCTACCTCTAACTACCCACGCCTCATCCGTCGACGAAACCGTCGTTACAAAGGAGTTCTCTCGCTGTATGGAGAACGCTAGCGGTAGTCCCGAAAAGATACTCGTCTGCATTACAACTGAAAAGAAGCTTCAAGATGTGCGGTTAAATATGGCGTACAAGCAACTTAAGACAAAGGTTAATCCAGACCAAAAGCATACGCTGCTTATCGCTCAGCGAGCCTGGCTGCTCTACCGCGATTTAAACTGTAAGTCCTACGCTCAACCTGGTGGTGGAGATCTAGCGATTATACGTAGTCGCGATTGCGTGCGTTATCATACAGCTATTCGCGCACGGGAGTTAGAGCGATTCGATCAACACTAAAAGCCAGTTAACTCGGTATCACTCGAAAATCGGGCTCTATCTCAACATTTTAGATACGCAAATCACCTATATAGCTGGCTACTAGCAGCGCATTGCATACTGAATGGAACCCTCTTTCCACAAATCGCGCCCAATCATCCGGTAACCCCCTGCTTCATCCGACTCATTCCCCTGTGGCCCATTCCTTGCCCAATCCCCTTTAGCACACTCGTTCTAAAGGAAAGCTGTATGCCTACGGAACTTAATCAAACGATCCTGACTGAGACCACACAAATCCACACTACCCTTGGTCGTGTCGACGCCCCCTTCCGCTTAAGGCTTTGCTCGGTACACCTTTTAGCGAGTGCGCTCTTCTCTCTCTTTCCGCTCCTTTCAGCAGAAGCAGCGCCAAAGCGTAGCTTTCCTGGAGTTATCTTGAGCAACCGCAGCATTCCTCAAAACGAGCAGTCGCTTGAGTCCTCCGCGACCGCGCACTCCTTCTTAAACCTTAAGAGTGAGCGGCTCGCGTCAGGAGCTGTTCATGTTAAGGACAAGCGGAGCAAAGATGTCGCGATGCAAACAGACCGCAAGCTCCCCCTTTGCCGCACGGCAAAGATTCGTCGAATCATGAACGCCGCTCGCGGACACGTAAACTGCTCAAACAACAACGAGCTTCAAGCAAACATCACTCCAAACGATCCGTACTACACGAGCCTCTGGGCACACACCCAAATGCAGTCAGCCGGTGCATGGGACCTCGCTCAAGGTTCTGACTCGTTGGTTGCTGTCGTAATTGATACCGGTATCGACTATCGGCATCCTGACCTCGCCGGTAATATGTGGAAGAATCCTCTTGAGATCCCGGCGAACGGGATTGATGACGACAAAAACGGTTACATCGATGACGTCTACGGAATCAACACTATCACTAATACCGGCAATCCTCTGGACGACCACGGACACGGAACTCACGTAGCCGGAACTATCGGAGGAGTTGGTAATAACGGTGCGGGAGTTGTCGGTGTAGCGTGGAAAGTTAAGCTGGTAGGAGCTAAATTCCTCTCATCGACAGGAAGCGGAAGTACTGCAAACGCGATAAAGGCGATCACGTACGGCACAGCGCTTAAGAAGGCTGGCCACAACGTGGTAGCGTCAAATAACTCATGGGGCGGTGGCGGATACGACAAAGCGCTCCTTGACGCGATTAACGCGGCTGGAGCTGAAGGTGTGCTCTTTGTAGCCGCCGCAGGAAATTCGGCATCGAACAACGATGCCAAACTAAGCTATCCAGCGAGCTACGACGCGGCGAATATCATCGCGGTCGCCTCGAGTGATTCCGCAGGAGCACGCTCTTCGTTCTCGAACTACGGAGCGACCACGGTGGACATCGCGGCACCAGGGAGCTCAATCCTGAGCACCTACTTGAACGGACAATACGCATCCATGTCAGGTACCTCGATGGCGACTCCTCACATAACGGGACTTACCGTTCTGACGAAGTCCGCCTGCACTAAGGCAGACGCAGTAGCGATTAAAAAGTTGATCCTTGAAAACGGAACACCTTCTGCGGCATTCAAGGGGCTTGTCTTAACTGGCTCGATCGCGAACGCTGCAAACACGGTAAAGGCCGCGCAGGCCCTGTGTAGCGCTACACCAACACCAAGCCCGTCGGTAACACCGACACCTGTTACAACGGTACCGGCAACGCCCTCTGTCACCCCAGCACCGAGTAACACCCCAACCGCGGCGCCAACAGTAACGCCTCCACCTGTAACAACAGCAACACCTGCACCAACAAAAACGCCGACACCTGCACCAACGAAGACGCCGACGCCTGCGCCGACAAAGACCCCAACTCCGGCACCGACGCCGTATGTAAAAGCGCCTACAACTACGCTGAAAGCTGGAAGCTCAGTACCCGTTGAATTCTCGCGGGGCTACTCCAAGAACACGAACGCGGCAGTTGCTTTCGTGATACAAGACGGTGCGGGATATATGTACGGGTGCCCCTCACGCAAGTCGTTCCCGATGCCTACGATGACCCGCACGGCGACGGTGACGATTCCAACAGCAACGAAGAGTATCGGTAGGGTTTATATGCTCCTTCAAAATCCTACTACCCTCGCCGTCGGTACCTTGAATGTAACAACAACCAAGGGAGCCCGACTGAAGCCCCCGGAGTACCTGGCTGTGTGCGATGGCTTAGTTAAGCAGATGAAGTAACCACCTAGAGCCTGCAACTCAAGGGCGGTGAACGGGAGCCTAGTTTTCTGAAAGAAAGCTAGGCTCCCGTTCACTGCCGCAGCACCATGACCATAAAGGTAACGACTCAAGAGATCACAAGCGGTGTCTAGCCGCCCCGCCATATCGCTGAAAGAATTCTATTCGTAGTGTGCCTGCACTGATAAACCTCCCGACCTTAATAGCCGTTGGGGGTCTATCAGGCGAACCCCAAATAGGGCACCAGGAGGCGAGACGCCTCCTGATGTCAGAAATTGAAGGTCGCGGAGAAGAGAATTACGTTAGCCCAACGCTCATCACTACCGAACCGTTTAAGGTGCTCCCCAAGATAGCCAACTTCGTATCGATGTCCATTCACAACCCAATAGGGCCCGAAGAAGAGTCGGTTTCGATCATATCCGCCATACGGTCCCGGATCGACGCCGTTAAGATTCACCATGAACTCATCGTATCCAGTCAGACCAAAGTTACCGTCATCAGAGAGACCATAACTACCGCGAAGTTGGTAACGAGTTCTATTAGAAATATTTCCGTTTCCAACAATGAATCGCTGCTCTTGGCGAAGGCGGTGAGCCCACTTCATTCCAAGGAGGTCGTGTCTGTATAGAACCTGCTGGAAGATTCGTTGCTCATCAATATATGTGCGATGATAATGAGCGTTATAGAAATTGGGTGTCCATGCATACCCTAACATCGAACTAAACGCGTTCGTCCAGTTGTAGTTTAAGCCGGCACGATTCTGGGCTGTGGCGGCACGGCTCCAGTCATCTCCCACACGAGGCTGCGACTCAAGAAACAGTTGATATTTTCTTGCATCATCAAGAGAGATGTACGATTGAAACTGGACCCACCCCTCAAAGTCGGTCGGGGTGGAATCGGCTCTGGCATCACTACTCCAAAGGAGCACCGCAACGAAGAGTGAGGCGAGTATTTTTTTCATGATAACTCCTATCTGGAGAAGCCATCGAGCAGACGACCGGCCGGACCATACGCCGCTTCATTCCAAAGAGAGACCTGAATGTTGGGCGAGCTTGGTTGAAAATGTACGAGTGCGACTCTTTATGGTCGCTGTTCTATCGCATCCTCTGAGTCACACAGAGGTGGCTATCCGAAGACACCTGCCGCGGCTACGACGAGTCGTAGCGAGGAGTGATCTTAGAGGCTCTGACTCGAAGGGGGTGTACCGAAACTCGGACTATCGAGTGCCGTTGGAATCTTCACCGTTGACAGCCCCCACTTCCATTCCATCGTAGGAATGTAATTCTCGTTCCTGCGCAAAGCTCTCCAGCTCTTCATTCCGTTTCATGAGGGTATCCACGGAGTGACATTCCACACGATCTACCTGAAGATAGTAGTACTGCTCCTCACTCTCGTCGGGAGATCCCCCTGCTTCGAGGATTCCCACGAGATTAAACCCGCGCTTCGCAAGAGTCTCTCCTGCCGCAAGAAGCTTGTCGGGATCTGGGTCAGTGAAAAAATATGACCAGAGGCACTCGCTCTTAATATCGAACGAATCGATATCTTTACAATCTTTGAACATATCTTCTAGTAACTTGCGAGCGATCATGGAGCCTCAATGTATACGTGCATCGTGACTCTGCAAGGCCGGCAGCTAGCCCGGCCCTTAACAGTTCAGCGTGTGGGCTCAGTGTACCCGGCGTCCCGCTCTTAATCCACTCAAACGGAGCCTTTTATTTCCAGGGCTTAGAACGGGTAAAAGATGAGGCTCATAGCTCAGCTTACTCAAGGCCCGCTGAAGGGTTATTTCTCCGCCCCTCTTTCTTCGCGGCTCGATGAGCCTTTTCGTGACGCCGTTCTCGATCAACAGAGGGAGGTGGCTGGGTCGCGATTCGCTCTTTTTCAGGGGTAAGGGCATCGACGATGAGCGCATGTAATTTCCGGATAGCTTCTTCTTTATTCATCGCCTGAGAGCGATGAGTTTGAGAAGAGACGGCGATACGCCCATCAGAACGGATGTGCTTTTGAACATCGGGGCTGCGCACGATGGTCCCCTTTTGCTCATAGGTGAAGGCAGCCGAAGCCCATAGGTCAAACACCACACGAACCTTCGTCTCAACTTTATTTACGTTTTGTCCTCCCGGTCCGCTTGAGCGCGCAGTCTCGAACGTTAATTCAGACTCGGGAACGGCGGAGTTTTGGGACGTGCTATTTTTTCTGGGGTCGTGGTTTATGTGCATGCGGGGCTCGTACTATTTATACCTATGGGCACCGAGGCCGGCATCCCCTTAACGATCGTACCCACGGGCATCGGAGGGCACTCTCCACGATTATTGCGGGATAAAGCTTCACAGGAGCCCTAAAAGTCGAACCTTACTACGAAAACGGCCCCGTCCCCATTCCCTTTTACCCCTCCCCTCTACTACCCTACCCCCTAGCTATGAACCCCTCTGAACGCCTTACCTGCTCCGTTATAGCCACCGACTCGTGGTCCTCCGCTCGAGCTACCGTGATTAAGACTCGGCACGGAGAGGTCCAAACCCCTATCTTTATGCCGGTTGCCACCCAAGGGGCTTTGCGATGCGTAGATCTACCCGTGGCAGACGAGCTCGAGTTTGAAGTGCTCCTCGCGAATACATATCACCTACTCCTACGACCTGGTCCTGAGATCCTGAAAAACGTTGGAGGCCTCCACAAGTTCATGAACTGGAATCGCGGCATACTAACTGACTCAGGCGGATTTCAGATCTTCTCCCTCTCTAAACAACTTCAGATGTCAGAGGAAGGCGCTACCTTCAGAAGCTACGTTGATGGGAAACGGATTAAGCTCTCCCCTGAGTTGAGCATCGAGATGCAAAAAACTATCGGCAGCGATATCATGATGGTACTCGATCAATGCATCCGTTCGACATCCTCAGAGGCAGAAGTTCGCGCCGCACTTGAACTCACTACCCGCTGGGCACAACGAAGCTACAACGCTCGTGGAGACTCCAACCAAGCACTCTTCGGAATCGTACAGGGCGCATGTTATCCTCACCTTCGACGTGAGAGCGCCGAGCAGATTACCGCGATAGATTTTGATGGATTCGCTCTCGGCGGACTTGCTGTCGGAGAGACGAAGCAGGAGCGAGAAGACACCACCGAATACAGTGCCCAATTGCTACCAGCTGAGAAACCCCGCTATTTAATGGGGGTAGGAACTCCGATCGATCTTCTCGAAGCGGTTCGCCGTGGAATGGATATGTTCGATTGCATTCTTCCGACCTCGCTCGCGAATCAGGGCGTTGTCTTTACCTCACGAGGAAGGCTCGATCTTCGTCGCGGTGTCTATCGCCTTGATTCGGGACCGCTCGATCCTACGTGCTCGTGCTCAACGTGCAGGCGATATACACGCGCATATCTACAACACCTCGTTCGCGCGCGAGAGTTCGTCGCGGGGCAACTTCTGTCAGTTCACAACCTTACCTTCTACCGCAATCTTATGCGTGATATGCGTCTGGCGATCATCGCCGGGACCTTCAACGCGTTCTACGAAAGCAATGTTACCGCTCTTGAGAGCGATGATCTTGACAACCCACCCAAGCCACCTCCGAGCAATACGAAGACGGATCGAACGATGCTTGGGAATTACCAGATCATCCTTCGCGAAGGTGGCGCCGGCGCGATTAAACACCGCCTCTCTGGCGAAGTTATGCATGTCTCTGAGGATCCCCGTATCGAGTCTCACTCCCTGTATACAGAAGGCTCTCGCTTACTCGCGCGATTATCCGAAAGCCCGGCCCCTCTCGTTATCTGGGATGTCGGCTTAGGAGCTGCAACGAACTCGATGGTTGCGCTTCATGTGTTGGAATCGCAAGAGAGACTTGAACGTCCCGTCAAAATAGTAAGTTTTGAAAACGACCTTGATTCATTGCGGCTTGCACTCCAACATCCTTGGCACTTCGCACACCTTAGACACGGCGCACCACACAAGCTGTTGCAACACGGCGCATGGCAGAGTGCAAAACATTCTATCACGTGGGAGCTTAAGCACGGTGACTTTATGGAGCAGTGCGACTCCGCAGATGCTCCAGATATCGTATGGTTCGATCCGTTCTCATCGAAGGTCGATTCGCCGATGTGGACGATGCCGGTTCTCGCAAAAGTGCTTGCGTCAACAAAGGGTAAAGCAACGAGCCTCCATACGTATTCTGCATCGACAGCGATTCGAGCTTCCCTTTTAAAGGTTGGATGGTTCGTGGGGCGTGGAGTCGGAACCGGACAGAAGCGCGAGACGACTCGTGCCTATAACCCTGAAGCTCTGCGACAAGGCCTCGCCATCGATCTTCTAGATGCCTCCTGGCTCGGGAGATGGGAGCGAAGTGATGCACAGCTGCCAATGGGAGCAGACCCCGAGCCGTTCAAACAGGCGATTCGGGGGCATCCGCAGTTTAGCAATTAATTCGACCCGGCACGCGGGAGGACGCTCATTCCTGGGCGCCGTGTTGCATCAGGCAAAGGCCGTCTGTGACACGCAGCATTTGGGCGACCAGCCTGTCCGCTGTAGCTTTGCGAAGGCCGGGAATGTTCGCCCTCCCGATTACCGAGCCAAAAAAAGAGAGCCTACGGCAATCCAACCTGGTTCAAGAACTCAAGCTGAATCTCGCCCCACATCCGGTATCCTTGCGTATTAAAGTGCATATCGTTTGGAATGTAGAGCTCTTGAGGTGGGATCGAACCAAGCTTCTCCTTAAAAGCCTCAACGGGATTAAGAAAGGGGACATTCTCTTGCGCGCAAACCTCGCCGATGTCGCTCATCGGTTGAAGGGACCACTTCCCCTCAAGCTGCTGCAGGTGCGGGACGGCGGTTATGACTATCCTTATTCCACTACTCTTCGCGAGCCTTATAAGCCGGGTGAGCATCTTCATGCTACGTTTGACATCTTCGTCAGTTTGGGGGGAACGTTGCGGGGCGCACCACGCGAAGGCGGTCGGCACACAGGTGTCTCCGCCCTTGTGATAGAGCGTTCGTTGCGAGATCACTTGGAGGACGAGCTTTACTGCGTCTGACTTTTCAGAAAGCCACACCTTCATCCGCTGCGTCATAGCCAGCTCTTCGAGGCCGCGTTCCGTTCGTCGATGCGTCTTGAGCAACGGATGTCCCGGCGGACAAGCGATGGGCTCGCCGTTCGCGTCGCTCTTCAACGTCGCGCTGTAGAGCGAGTCGTCAAAAACATCGGTCATATCAATATTCACCACAACCAGATTGGGGTGATACGCCAGGAGCTTGGTTTTAAGCAGGAGGTAGTAGAGGATTGGAGCGTACGACGCGGTGCCACCGTTAATGACCTCAAGATTGGAATATCCTGGTACCCGCAATGATCGCTCAACAATCGCGGGCACGGAGTCACCTTCAGGACAGGTCCCCTCGGTAAAGGAATCTCCGAGATACGCGATACGATACGTTCCCTCTCTCTTCTGGTGATAAACCTCTCGCTCCATGATGAATCCTTGTTGATTCACTTTGCGAGTAAAGGGCGGAATTCCAGTTTTCTCGCACGACACGAAGCTGGCCCGGGATCCATAGGTGATTAAGCACCTCATCGGTCATAAGGTACGGCGTGACACCCTTGTAGAGAGAGCGTGCCCCCAACTCAGCCACAACGATAAACAAAATCGTCGGACCGAACCAGATGCACGCCTTTTTGAGAAACGCCTTCAGGAGAGGCCCCTTATTTACCGAGAACTTCCTTCATCTTTGCCCCAAGTTGGTGCGGCGAACGAACCGTATGAATTCCGGCCGACTCAAGCGCCTTGAACTTAGCTTCCGCCGTATCATCGGCTCCGCCGATGATAGCGCCAGCGTGTCCCATGCGGCGTCCCGGAGGGGCCGTAGCGCCAGCGATAAAGGATACGACAGGCTTCTTCATATTCTCCTTCATCCACTGAGCGGCTTGCACCTCAGCGTCTCCGCCGATCTCCCCGATCATAACGACTGCGTCAGTGTCAGCGTCCTCATTGAAGAGCTTCAAGCAGTCGATGAAATTTGTTCCGTTGAGGGGATCTCCTCCGATACCGATGCAGGTCGATTGACCCATGCCGAGATGCGAAAGCTGAAACACCGCTTCGTACGTGAGCGTTCCTGAACGAGACACGACACCGATACGGCCTGGCTTATGAATGAAGCCCGGCATAATTCCGATCTTTGCCTGTCCAGGAGTTATAATTCCTGGGCAATTTGGTCCGATCAATCGAGTGCGTTTGCCCTGCATATAGGTG
>JBIIEK010000043.1:0-18443 GCA_044237895.1 Bdellovibrionota bacterium | reverse complement strand
AGGACAGATCTCTTCTCAATTCCCTTTCCAAAAAGGGTCAGAAGACAGGCAACCGCGTGATGCCCACTTGAGGCTCCAGCAGACGGATAGAAATGCACTCGAGTCTTTATAGTTGGAGTCGATATGCAAAAAACAAGAGCTTTAAAAGACTGAGAAACCATACTTCTTTCTTACCACGAAGTTAAACATCGAAAGGTGTCGCTTTCGGGCGACTCCCCTAGAACACGCTCAATAATGTGGCCGGAAATCGGCGCTTGATGTCGTCCAGTTATCCGCAAATAGCCCTGAAGCGCCCCCTTCTCCCAGGACTTATCATCTGCGGAACCGAGCAATTCTGACTCCACCGAAAGAACCCGACTGCCGAGGGCTGGAATAGTTAGGGTCCACTCGGGAGAGCGATTCCCGTAAAAAAATCGACATGCAAGCTGCCCCTCTTCAACTCCTGTGTTCACCAGCACAAGCATATGCTCTCGGCGGCCGCCCAGCACGAGAGGGATAAAGGCACTCTCGCGTACTCCGACCGGCGCGGGATCGTGGTACACCGCAACGCTGGAACCGATCGACTGTCGGCACAAATGCCGAGTTCCTTTTGGAGAACGAATCTTAACGTGCCCATGAGCGAGCCCGCCCTGCATCTTTAAGCCAGCAGCGAAGGGCTCAAGCTCTACAACGCCCACCTCCTCGGCAGGGAACTCAACCTCGACGGTGTTAACCTTGACCCCATCTACATCATAAATCTCAAGAGATGTCGGAATGCGCCCCTCAACCGCGCTGGCACCCTCCGAAGAGATGAATAAAGTGCTTGAGAACGAAGGTGGATTGGCTATCCAGAAGTGACTGACTGTTTCGGCAAGGCTCATTACTAAGTAACCCTATGAAGCGACCGGGTTTATCGGGACAACGGTCATCCCTACACGCAACTCCGGGACCGCTAGAAATTGGACGCCCCGACCCTAGCAGAAAACATTTTACTTTACATCACTTAAATTAAGAAATGGTCCCACTAAAGAGCCGTAGGTACTCAAGCCCGCACCCCACCCTGCCGAGCTTATCTCGTATGAATTCCGATCCAAGGACAGGGGGGGATAAGAAAATGAGCTCCACCAAGGCATTTAACTTCTTCAAATTCGAAGGGAGGCTAGACACCTGGCACGTGGCACTCTTTCTAGGGGCCCTCACAGCCCTGGTCTGTGTTGTCTTTCTAGTTGCCCTGATGATCCCAGAAGAGAAGAAGCAGTGCGCCCTTATGCCGGGATTTTGCAAAACTAAGGTCGAGGCCTCTAACAAAGGGACGATGAGCGGCGCGATCCCCCCGGCCGGGGCAGCTCCTTTTAGCTTGTCGAACTAGCGAGACACCCTCAAATATCGAAAGCGTATCTACTCGACCTTGATGACAGGCTCAGAGCCTGCTGGCTTAGCGGGAGCATTCGCCTGATTCGAGAGGGGACCTTTATCACTCGGAATGGTTACCGACGAGGGAAGCGAAGGCGCCGGAGCGCTCGGAACTCGACTCAAAGACGATCCCGAGCTCCACTCAGACTCCTCCTGACTCCAACGTTTACGGGCGTCGTCGGAAGGATCGTATCGCTTCGGCTCTTGCCCAAAGTGACGAACGGGGATGCGCTCAAGTGACGCAGGAACACTTCCCCCTCGTATGAGCTTGGCAAGCTCAGGGGTCTTAGACATCTCAACAGACCCCGCTGACAAAACCTTCGAGGTGGAAGGATCAATCAGACGCGCATTCACATAAACGCGTTCGGGGGAGGTCACGTACGTTCCCACCACAACACCAGCCAGGCTTCGCTCAGGCTTTACCATCCCGGCATCACGCGAGAGCGCGAACTCGCCTCCGCGATCGAGGAACTGGAGCGCGTCAGCGTGACGGAGTTCAATGACGTCGAATCCCTTCATCGAAAGCTCGCTCATGAGCTGCTCTCCCACCATTCGACCAAAAGTGCTTGAGGCATACAGGTCGTCGATGTTAACGAAGGTCGTCACGCCGATAGGCCCTGGCGCCGATCCACGGTAGTGACGATCGATCTGTGATGCCAAAAGCGCAGTTTTAAACCTTCCTGGGCCGTAGTTATCATAATCTCGCGTCGGGACAGGCCAGAATGCCGGCATATCATCATAACGGGAGCTGCACCCTGTTGCGCTCAACAGGAATAGGGCAGCACAAACCCCAACAACCTGGCATACTCTTTGAAGTCTCCCTTGGAGACGTTGCGGTTGTTTCAGACCTACCGGAGTAAACATAGTAACCTCATGCAGATAGCTTTTCGTCAAAACCTCGTGGCTATGATATTTCGCGCGCGTGGTGTCATCGTTTTGACACTCGCCCTATCGTGGACGGGCTGTGCGTTGATCACTCACCATGTGGGTGAGACGTGCAATACTCGTGCTTACGTGAGAACCGACATCGCCGGATTTATTGATCAACGATTTAAGGGTGGTACAACGGCACGCATGGCGGTAGTACCCTTCGTCACTCAGGCAAACTTTACCGCTCAGAACTCGGAATTACCGGGAATTAGCGACCAACTTGCCTGGGGAGTCCATCGGGAGCTTCTCGCGTACGACACTCTGCCCATCATTGAAGTATTCAATCGACAGGATTGGCCAGGAAAGAAGGACGATTTTTTCACGGGTAACTTCGGCGCCCTCACCCTTGCCCGAGACGCAGGATACGATCTTATTCTTATCGGCTACATGGATCGCATCGTCCGACTCGACACGTGGGTAATTCATACCAAGATCATCGACGTCGACTCAGGAACGACGCTCTGGTACGGCACATCAACGGTTCAAACTCGTCAACCTGACCTCTATGAAGTCAGTGGCACCTTCGGAGTCACCTCCCAAAGGCCGGATATGCTGTATATCTCTCCGATGATTCATGAGGCGGCTTCCTGTATCGCGCACGATATTATGATCGATCCGGAGTTTGAATAACTCCTACCTTCAAACAACGCGGTCTTGTTGGTTCCAACTCTAGCCACAAAAAAAACGGTTGCCGTTTCCGGCAACCGTTGCGGGAGTTGCTCTCCGCGGGCACGCCCGCGGAGAGACACACCGTCACTACTTCTTACGAGCGGCAACTCGCTTAGCCGGCCGAGCCGCAACCTTCTTGGTAGGTTGCTTGCTTAGCGCAGTTTTGCGAAGGGATGCTGCTTTCTTTGAAGCGCCACGCTTCGTAGGGGTCTTCTTCGTAGCGGCCTTCTTGGCTACAGCCTTCTTCGGAGCTGCCTTCTTTTTAGGAGTCGCAACTATCTTCTTGGAAGTGCCTTTTGCTCCAGCCTTGAGAAGTTCATCGATCGCCTTGAGGACTTCATCGACATGTCCTTCAGGTTTCACAGAGCCGAAGATGCGAGCAACCTTCCCCTTCTTATCAAGAAGGAACGTCTTTCGGAAAACACCCTCAAAAGTGCGTCCCATAAAACTCTTTTTGCCAAAAGCTCCATACGACTTAGCAACCTTGAATCCCGGATCCGACACAAGAGGCACCGAGAGCTTGTACTTTTTACAGAAGCTCGCTTTCGTCTTTTCGTTTCCACCTGAAACACCGACAACAGCTACATTGCGCGCCTTGAAGTCCTTCATCGCCGAAGAAAACTCTTTAGCCTCAAGCGTGCAGCCCGGCGTATCATCCTTTGGATAGAAATAGAGAACGGTGTAGTCAGCTTCCGCAGCGTTGAGCTGATGGGTCTTTCCATCTTTGTCTTTCAGCGAAAAACGGGGAGCTGATTGACCAACTTTTAATTCTGCCATGACGATTTATCCTTTAATTGCGAATACGCGATGGAGCATTCCATCGCACACTCTGATTGAAACATTCGGAGGGAGTATAGAACCCATTACGCTTCCACGGGAGACTATTTCTACTCAGGGGTTGCCCCGCTATGCGAAAAATCATCCTGAAATCGGACACCTGAAGAAGCCCGTCCCCTTAGAGCACACAGCCGAAGGACTTTCGCATATCACCTGTATCTGGAGAACCGCATATGATCACGATGTCGACGACGCCGAAACGAGGTACCGACCACACCCCTCACACGCCTTCCGCTGATCATCCACAACAGGCGATAGCCTCTCTGGAGGGTAGCGTGCCTACCGGCGATCGCCTATCGCTCCGTTCAATGATATCGAACCTCGTCTCTCGTGCCATGGGAGACCTCTCCACAACCGCGAACATATCCGACGCCCCCACCAAGACAGAGTTCGAAAAAAAGGCTCTCGCAACAACTCCACTGAGTGTTTTTTCTCGCCTCCTCTCAGGCATACAGCGCGGCTTCTTTTTGGCCGTGGACGCGGTAGTCGAGTTTGCTCGATACCTCGCGGAGAGGCTCTCTTCCATGACTTTGAACGATCACAGCGTGGCTGGTAAGCCGACCACCGAAACTCCAAGAGTCTCTCATCCATGGACCGCGAACCACGTCTCCTCACAAACCAAAGAGGAGCAGAAGAGTGAGGCCTACACACCCACTAGGGCCGAGGCCGACAAAACTTGTGGGATGGTAGCCGAAGCAACCCGACGACGAGACGAAGAGAAACAAGAAAAGATACGCCACGAAGACGTTCGGGTAGCTCGCGTCAAAGAAGACGCCGAACATGAGATAGACCGGATCGACTCGGCAAACGGAATAACAAACGCCGACATCGCAATCATCAAGGCGAATCTCGAAGGAAGTTACGGCTCTGTCAGCACCGCGATTCGGGCGATTATTGAGGCACAAGGTCGAGAAACTGACCCACACAAGAAACTATCGTAACGGTTCAATATTACCCTACAAACACCGCAAACGCTTGGCGGCAGCCTACGTACGGGCGCGCCATCTGCGCCACATTCCGCACTCTTTTCCCCTCGAAGCGGCCCCATAGCAGCAGCGAATTCCGTCCCGGCCTATCTCCGAGGCACAGCTATAAATGCTCTCGTAGACGTGACGTTGATACTCCTTGCGCGAACCATCCTTTCAGGGGAATCTGCTGATATATCGCGACCTGATGGACACTATGAATACGCAACCTCCCCCGCTCGACATCACTCATGTGCCTCCACGCTGTGCGCCCTGCGAACATATCGCGGGAAATGAAAAATTCGCGAGAAGAGCGCTACAACTACAAGAGCAGTTCCTCCATCCAGACGGCAGCTCACTGGTGGACATTACGCTAGACCTTGAGGATGGCGCCCCGGTAGGGAAAGAGGCTCCTCTTCGGGAGACCTTCGCGACACTCCTCAACGCTCCTGAGAACCGCCTCAAACAGCTCGGCGTTCGCATTCACGCGCCAACATCCGAGCATTGCGAAGCTGACCTTGCGCTCCTGCTGTCGAGCGCGGGAGCTAACATCGCCTATATCACCATACCCAAAATAGCATCTGTTTCCGAGGTGCTCTGGGTCAATGGACTCGTCGAGTACCACCTCGAAAGGAATGGAATCGCGCGACAGATACCGCTCCACCTCCTCATCGAGACCCCCGATGCACTGCACGCACTCGAGGACCTCGCCAAACTCCCCTGCGTGCGCAGTCTCGACTTTGGACTCATGGACTTCATCTCCCATGTAGGAGGAGCCATCTCGTCCGATTGCATGAAGAGCCCAGGCCAGTTCTCCCACCCCCTGCTCCGTAACGTCAAAGAGACGATTGCGCTCGCCGCATTACGGAACAACAAGATCGCGAATCACAACGTGACGGTTGAAGTTCGCAACCCAGAACAAGCATACCAAGACGCTTTCAAAGCACGTCACGAGTTCGGATTTCTGAGAATGTGGAGCATCCATCCGGAACAGATTCCACACATCATAAGAGGCATGACACCGTCTACCGACGAAGTTCGAGAAGCTACTGAGATATTAGCGCTCGCCCGCAAGGCGAACTGGGGCCCTATTGAAGCACATGGACGCTTACACGATCGAGCTTCGTTCCGGTATTACTGGGGCATCCTCAATCGAAGCGGCACGCCCCTACTCAATTAAACCAGTATCGTCACCTATCGCGATATTTAATCGGTCGTTGTAGCCAACCGTATCCAACACTGACTCAATCGCGTTCTTTGGCAATCCACGCTCCTTCGCTACCGCATCGAAACGCTTACGATCAACGTACTCCTGAATTACCTCATCGGCGAACTCCGGAAAGGTCGATCTGACGAGCTGGGGGTTTACCTCTGTTCGCTTTACCTTTTGAATCGTACATCGCCCGAGCGGTCCTTCGTAGTTTGGAGCACCCTCTATCAACTTTTGGCGGATTACATCTTTCAATTTCTGCTCTCGCGCCTGGAGAAATGCCATCTCATGAGAGATCTCTCGACTAATCTCAAATCGCTGGCGAACTACGTAGTTATATTCTTTCAGAAGCCCCGGAATATCGAGGTCGAGCTCTTGGCTAGCCCTCTCCTCTAAGGCCGCGAGATAGTCATAAAGCGAGATAGCTACCTCGGCGTCCAATCGAGCGTACGCAACCTGCTCCTGACTGAGAGGCCGTACTGACCAATCACTGGTCTGCTCCTGCTTACTGAGCTCCAAACCAAGCAACAATTTACAACAGGTTCGCAGCGTGTGATTTGGAAGGTCCGGACGCAGCTGTCGCGACATAGTAAGGGTATCTCGAACCCCCTTTACCTTCATGTCATAGCGTGCGAACTGTCGCTCCTCGAACGACGCATTGTGCGCGATTATAAGGGGGGTTGGAGCACTCAGTATCGGGGCTAGCGCGGTCGGGGCTCCGGTCTTCAGAACATCGACGAGTATGACACGCTTCTCGGTCGGCACTCCGATCTGAATAAGACAAAGCTGCTCATTTCCGACCTGCCATCCACTCGTCTCAGTATCAACAGAAAGGATCGGTTGCCCGGCGAGCTGCTCGGAAATACGAGCAAGATCATCGGCAGTGGTCGCCCATTCGAATTCGTAGGTAGGTTGCACGTACATGAGAGAGTCCTCGGGAAAAAGCGGATAACGTCGCAGAAGTGCGTTCAAATATCTCTAGGGCTTCGGTTGGCATCAGCTTGGCTCTCACCTAGCTCACGAAACCTCGCCATCGAGCGATAGTTGAAACGTGGCTAGTCTACCGTGCCCGAACTGAAGAAATAAAGGATCTTTTTGTTACGATAACTAATAGTAGAGACGTCCAAACGGAGAGACCCGCCCCAAACAATCCGGCTACGTCCAGTCGATATACTTTGGCGCCATGGCTAAAAGTGTCAGGAAGATCCAAATCGAGGGCAATCACTCACGTAGTATGCTTACACGTGTGCTACACAGTGTGAATAGAGCGAGATCGCGCGGAATTACTCCAGCACCACCTACTTCGGATCGCTCTTAAGTTTAAGAATCTCAGTCGAACCGAAATACTCCTCACGCTCAGATGCGTTCACTCTTCGGAGGCCATCTATGAGCTCAGCCATTCGACGCGAGTCGCTCTTGACCGCCGCAAGGGCGCCAATGAATTTGGGATCCTCTTTGGGCAGTTGCTCAAGAAGAAAGCAGTTCAACATAATGGCGGAGAGCGGCTGGCCCAACTGATGGGCCGCGGTTCCCGCGAGCTGTCCCACGGCGAGCTGCCTCTCGGTCTCCACGAGGAGCTCCTGCATATGCCGCAGCTCCTCGTTCTTGGCAACGAGGCTTATATTTAGATCTCGGACTCGCAGGAGTGCCTTCACACGGGCGCGAAGCTCCTGATAATTAAATGGCTTTGTCAGATAATCATCAACTCCCTCTTCGAGAGCAGACACCTTATCCTGAACCGTGTCTCTCGCGGTCAACATCAGAACCGGAACGAACTCTCCCCCGGGAATGGTTCTCAGACGGTGGCATACCTCGATACCGTTTAAGGCGGGCATCATGTAATCTATGATCGCTAGATCCGGAAGGTGCCGCTCGCATTCGGCGAGCGCTTCACCACCACCATGAACAACAACGGGTGTGTGTCCTAGGATTGAGATAACGCTCGCTACAATTATGCGCGTGTCTGCGTCGTCATCGGCGATGAGTATACGGCGCACGAGCGCAGCTTGGTCTTGGTCCATGCTGAGTTAGATTGCGCCACCCAGAAATAAGGATCACTTTCTCACGCAGACGCCGGCGAGAATCTCTTCGCGCAGAACAGGATCAGATTCAAGCAAAAGCTGAAGGAATTCGTGCATTTGACTCCGATCGTCGGAGCCCTCTCCAAGCTTGTCGACGATATTTTCGACCAAAAAGGAGAGCGCCTGGTCCTCTGAGCTAAAACACTGCTTTGCCTCATCCAGAACCCGCTCAGCAAAGGGAGAGAGAGTTTCAGCAACGGCCGAAGCGTCCCGGACTGAAGATGCAGACACCGAGCTCACCGGACGAGCTTCAGAGGAGCTTTTAAGCGCTACTTTCTTTGACATATTTAGTTTCCCCTGCTTCGACGCACCACATCGATATTTTGAGAAAGTACCCTGTTGGGTGAAAGCATCTCGGCTTTGCTCAGTGCGTGAAGCACCTCCATTCTACCCCCACCTCTATCATACTCAAGCACTGCTAGGTTGTTTCTCGCCCGGACAGAATCCGGATATTTATCTAAGTATTCTAGGTAGATACTAATTGCCCCCTCCTTGTCACCTCGAATGTCGTGTGCCAACGCTAGGTTGAGCAACGCCTCATCGTAGGTTGCATCCATTTGATAGGCTTCCTGAAAGAGAACCACCGCCTTACCCGGATCCCCCTTGAGCAACTCAACACACCCCATTCCGTCCTTTGCCGCGGCGAGCGGCACCAAGTCAGCAGCCAGCTCAAAGAACCTCTTGGCCTCGTCAAAATGCATCTGACGTAACTCCAAGGCTCCCTGCTCCACGAACGCTTCGGCCCGAAGGTATCGTTCCTCGGAGACTTGCCCACTAACGAGACATCCTGAAAAGGTCCCCGCACTCACAATAATCGAAAACAGTCGGCAAAAAGTTGCGTGTGTATGAACCTTTTTTTTCATGTCGCCTCTACACAGCTACCTGAACGAGCGCGGACCTAAGATTGTCATCCGAAACCTCTAACTGCCCCAGGGAGATAACCTCGTACCGTGGAGCTATCTCCTCATGAGCAATAACGGAGAGATCTCCCCAACGCACCCGAAGGAGATCCCGCAGATAGGCTCGGGCCCGCTTCGAAGCGATCACGACAAGCCCCGGCTTCACAAGCTCGGCTATCCGACCACAGATGGAGTCGAGGATCTCCCCGGGGAGAAGCGCTCCGCTCTCCTCAGCTTTTGAGAGAGCGAGGTCGAGTAAGGGGTCCACAATTACTCCGTGGATGGCTCCTCCCCGGGCCACGGTCGCGCTCACGACCGGAGCGAGCGCTGCTCGAACCTCCGCGACGATGGCTCGCTCTCCATACCGACCGCCACTCTCAGCAACCGTTTGAAGAATAACATCGAGATGTCGAATGGTAATCTCTTCACGTAACAAGGCCCGTAGAACGCCCGTAAGCTGCGTGAGAGATATAACAGCGGGAACCACCCCTGAAACGAGATCGGGAATGTGCCTCTCGACGTAATCGAGCGTTCGTCGCGTTACTCCGTCATCAATCAAATCGCCCCTATGACGATCGATCACTCTTTTAATCTCAAGCACCACCTCTGACCACGTCGGTTCCGATGAGAGCCCCTCACTGCTCCATGCGTCCATTCCTCGCACGAGTACCCGACAAGACGAGATAGGCTCCTCCCACAAACTAATGCCTGGTCGTTGAAGAACCAACCCCCATCGACGAAACGCGTATAACCGAAGCTCCTCCAACTCATCTGATAATAGCGAGAGAGGCGGCAAGGCGCCGGCCCACCCCTTAGACACCTCAATCTGCAATGACGGAGAGAGCGTCGGCTCAAAGACCTTCCCGCGCACCTCCTCTGGATTCGAAGTAGTCGTTGACCCGAGCAATGAGATTCCAATCAACCCAGCCACGACGAGCAAAGCGATATGCGGCATCCCTGGAAGACAAGCCAAGACAAAGGATGCGCACGCGACGAACATCCTCGCCGCCCTAAACTCACCGATCTGGAGGAGCAGATCACTTGAGAGCGAAGAGGAGTCGTTGACCTGAACTCGCGTCACGACCAACCCAGCGGCCACTGAATTAAGCAGTGAGGGTACCTGTGAAAGCAATCCATCCCCTATCGTAAGCATGGTATATCGCCTCACCGCGACATCAAGCTCAAGGTGATGGACGAGCAATCCTACACATAAACCCCCAACGATATTTACAAAGGTGATAACGATCCCCGCGATAGCATCACCCTTTACAAACTTCATCGCTCCATCGAGAGCGCCATAGAATCGAGACTCCATCTGGACCTCTTGCCTCTTCTTGCGAGCACTCTCGGGATCAAGCAATCCGCTCCGGATCTCGGCATCGATAGCCATCTGTTTTCCAGGCAATGCATCAAGCGTAAACCGCGCCGACACCTCAGCGACTCGCTCAGCTCCCTTGGCAACTACGATGAACTGAATCAACGTAATGAGAAGAAACAGTACGAATCCAACGATGAAATTACCCTGAATAACAACACTTCCGAATGCCTCGACAGCTTTACCAGCATGACCTGACCCTAAGACCGCGCGAGTAGTGGCGAGGTTCAGGGAAAGCCTCACAAGAGTAGCGATTAAAAGAAGCGACGGTAACGTCGCTAACCGGAGAGGGTCTTTGATATGCAGCGCTCCAATCACGAGCAAGAGCGCGAACAGGAGATTCGCACACAGGAAGATATCAAGGAGTGCCGGTGGTAGCGGAATGAGCATACATCCCACGACCACCAACAAGCCCAATGGAACAACGACTTCCTGAGACGCAAAGGCTCCTTTTCCCAACATGGTCCTCTTACATAATTAGAAAAAGAGATTCGCAGCGACGCAACATACGCCGCCACAAACGGGGCCGGGATATACTATCCCACTCGCATATTTCGAATCGGTGCCATCTCGGTCTCATGCTGAGACCGCGCAACGTTCGATGCCATCGTGACGGTTTGCATCACCTGTTGAATTTGAATCTGTTGATTCAAAAGGTTCGTAATGTCGGTGGTATCCCCAAAACCACCAACCCCAAGCGCTGTCTGAGCCACGGAGGACACCGCAGATGCGGCCGTGTTCATCCACCCCATCCCTGAATTTCGTGGTTCTGGTGGCATCCGAAGGAGGCGCGAGCCTCCAACCGAGACCCCCCAAGCTCCTGATGATGGGAGTTGAACCGTTTGAAGCGTTGCCATCGTACCCTCCTTTTAAGAAACTAACTCTTCAGCAAAAATGGCAGAAATGTATCGCGACGATACATCACTCTCCACCACACTACTCATGAGAGTTATCGAGATTTTACAAAAAAGGTTTCGCCGTTGTTTCAGACGACCCTTGTAATTGTTACACGCAACTCATCGCCCTCAGTTGAAACCTCACCTTCAGCTATCGTCGACGAGCCGATCCTCAAAAAGCATCTGTGTGGCGCTACTGGTCCGAGGCAGATTACAGATCCGGAACCAAGACCGGAGACCTCCGCTAACGAGATCTCTATTTCTCCCAAATCGAGCCTTACCCCGGGCACAATGCGATCGTGCCCCTCCCCTATCGATCCTATCTCTATAGCCATACCTCTCTCCTTTTTAAAAAGCAGTCGACCGTGCGCGTGAAGGTCCGGAATGGCAACGCTCATCCCTCCGAGTTCGATCCGACAACCAACCCCCGTAGACCCTTCACATGAGAGCTCCCCTAAAACTCGGACGCGTACAAAAGGAGCCCCTCTCTTTCGTTCAACAACCCCACCGATAGCGGGTGGCGTCGTCGACATAGCGCACCAGAGATCTCCTTGAACCAAACACACTCGAAAGAATACCCACTCGTTGGGAGGAAAAGAGTCCTCACTTAGCGAGACACGCTGCTGATCGCACCCCTGACTTGCACGCGCGATAGCTTTCAGCACCGTTATTCGATTGATCTGTTTTTGAATAGCGGAGAGCCCTGCCCATGTTCCGAGCTCTCGCACTGCGAATCCGGCCCCCATCGAGGTCGTAAGGACGAGCCAATCATCTTCCGGAGCATCCTCCGATCTTTGTCGAGAGACGCTCTTCGGCTTTCCTTCCTCAACCAGCAGCGCAGCGCACATATCAACATACGGCATCAACCGCCTTTCGAGCTCCAACTCGTCCTTATTCAGCACGCACCTACTCTGGTCATTCATATCAGGTCCTCCTGCGATTCAGAGCCTGCGGAGAGACGCTCCAGACAGAACGTGTAGGCAACCAGCGGGGACTCACGCCCAATAGCGAAAAGCTCGTCCGTGACACGCTCGACTTGCAGTTGTGTGAGAGGAAGCTCGTTCGGATGGACGCCTTCAAGAAAACACACCATAGCGAGCTTAGAAACTCCGGCCAGGCGATCTCTTACGTCCCCAACAATCACACTCTGAGAGATAGAATCAGGAACTCCGCTCATGCCTCCTCCTATTCAATAACCAACTCCCGTGGCAGGGCGAACCTCACCCGCTTGCGACGCCGGAGGAAGAGAGCCCGTATTCCATAGCCGATTCCGACCCCAAGCGACCCCAGTAGTAACACCTGGAGAGGAGGATCATTATCTTTGGCACTAGGGACTTGTTGCACAACAACCTCTGCTTGGGAGACGGCGTGGGATAATGACGTATGCTCCGCTCGGCTTCGGAGAATTCCCACAGCCGCGGCTGGAATGCCCGCGGCACCACTCACTAACCGAGCCACCTCCTCATCACGAGCCATGCACTCATCATCCACGAGCAAGAGAACAGAACCGGACCCGGTGCTTGTTCGGGAGGAGCCAAAGACGGGGTCCTCCGCTGGAAGATTGAGGTGCACCCGCGCCTGAAGAACTCCGGGAATAGCGCCGAGGCTCTCCTCTATGGCTTCAGCCATCACACGCTCGTGACGGAAGAGCTGTTCTTCACGACTCGGAATAAATCCACTCTTGGCGTTCAATGCGCCCCGCGAACTCGGAGCTTGAAGGACCCGCTGCGACTCAAGGTGAGTTAATGCTGGGAACATCTCCGTCTTTGATACAGAGACCGCCCAGCGGCCATCCGCCTGAATAACCTTACGGGCGTTTACCTTGGCATCATGTAGCTCACTCAATACTTTATTGGCCTCTCGTTCAGAGAGATCGTGCACTATCTGCTCCTGACATCCTGCGGAGCAGATCGCTAAGGTTATAATCACGAGCATCTGACGGAGCTGTGAATTCGATTGCGTAAACTCACGAGCGGTCCTCGAGAGCGACCTCCAGAAGGGAGTCTCGTAACATTGACAGCGCTCTATCATGCAACCTCGATACCCACGATTTCGATAATCCTGCGTATTGCTCCGCGACCTCGACTAATTTACGGTCACGAAAGTAATACTGCTCGATTATTGTTCGCTCTTTTTCGGGTAGAGTTGCTAATGCCCTCTTAATTTTTTGAGATTGTTGCTTCTCCGCTAGGATTCTCTCCGGATTAGCGCTGCCATCATCTTCGACTTTCAAAACCTCCTCTCCGGCCCGAACGAGCGTGAAAACCAACGCGCTCTTTCCTAGTATATCGAGGGCTCGTCCCGCCCTGGTACGAGCATCTGTCTCCTCGCCTTTCGAGGATTGCTCGTGTCGAAGGCGGAGCTCCTGCGCTATCTCAATAGCTCTGAGCGTGCGATACGCCTTTCCCGACACCTCACACGAGGACCGAATGTAATCAACGACCGAGCCTCGAATCCGCAAAAACGCGTACGATCGAAACCCAATCCCTCTGGTTGGATCAAACCGACTAGCGGCCTCTACTAACCCCAAATATCCAGCTGCGATAAAATCTTCTCGCAGCGATTGCGGGAGGTGCATCGAGCGCATGAGTCGGCCAACGACGCTCTCCACAAAAGGGCTATAGTGGGCGATAACCGCATCTCGTTGCGCTGAATCGGTCATCGATTCGTCACTCTCAGAGCACGCTACCAGCACGGACTGCTTTCGAGACATCCCTTACCTCTCCCTATTCCCCGCACCACTGGGTTTTACCTTCTCTCGTTCGGATACGTCCGACAAAAGTTGCGCACAAATTCAAGGAAACGTACGAATTTTTTGACGACGAGATTGCCACAACTACCCCCAGTTCAAAGGGAAAAATGGCGACAGAGGAAATCCTTTGCCGCAGGCTTTACTTGATCCCTCAAATTTTCGTACTCTTCGAGATGTAACGTATTGAAGATCTTACTATGTATCCCCAAACTCGCCTCCGTCGCCTCCGCTCATCAAACGCGCTTCGAAATATGGTCCGAGAGACCCGAGTCGACGTTGCGAACCTTATAGCCCCTCTCTTTGTCGTGCCCGGCGAGAAGGTAAGGCGCGAGATCGGATCTATGCCAGGACAATTTCAACTAAGCGTGGATACCGCGGTAGAGAAAGCTCATCAGCTCCATGAATTAGGGGTATCCTCAGTTCTTCTCTTCGCTATCCCCGAATTTAAGGACGAGGTTGGGTCCTCGGCATGGCATCCCCAAGGGATCATCCCCAAGGCGGTAAAGGCGATCAAGAAGGCGATCCCCGAGATGATGGTGGTGACCGACCTGTGCTTCTGCGAGTACACCAGCCATGGACACTGTGGCGTGATGAAGGATGGGCACCTTTGCAATGACGAAACGCTTCCAAATCTTCTGAAGCAGGCCTTAGTCCACGCGGAAGCTGGCGCTGACATCATCGCCCCAAGCGGAATGCTCGATGGAACGATCGGCTTCCTTCGTCACGGTCTCGACGAGAACAACTTCTCAAATCTACCCTTGATGGCGTATGCGGCCAAGTTCGCGTCGTCGTTCTATGGACCTTTTCGAGATGCGGTGCAATCTGCTCCTGAATACGGTGACCGAAAGACGTATCAGATGGATCCAGCGAACATCAACGAAGCGATCCGAGAGGTTGAGCTTGATGTGCAAGAGGGCGCCGATATCGTCATGGTCAAGCCAGCGCTAGCCTTCCTCGATGTCATTAAAGCAGTCAAAGAGAACTTCGAAATGCCCACGGCCGCGTACAACGTAAGTGGGGAATACGCGATGGTAAAAGCGGCCGCTAAACTAGGATGGCTCGATGAGAAGAGAGTCATGCTCGAGATGCTCACCAGCATCAAACGCGCTGGAGCTGACATCATCATCACCTACTTCGCTGAGGCGTTCGCTGAGTTGAAGAAACGCGGCGAAGTATAGAACTTCGATAGGGGCAGCAAACGCTGCCCACCCTGAACGCTTAGGCGAGCCTTTGTTTTTTAGGATGGTATCGAACCTTGCTAGAACAGAAGCGGCAACACGTCCGCGACCTCGGTTCCTTAAAAACAAATTATCAATCCGGCCTCTAGCCTCTCGCGAGAGGTGCGCTTAACCGAGCTCCCTTACACCAAGGAGAACTCCCGTAAGTCGCTCTCCAAGGAATCGGAGTTCGTGTAGAGCCTTGCGTTCCATCCCAACTGTCGCGCTGCCAAAACATTCTCCTCCCGATCATCAAAGAAGAGGATATCATGCGGCTTGACCCGCAGCAGTCCGACTACTTTCTCGTATATCTCCCGACCAGGCTTTGCACATCCAAGAAGCTGAGACGCAAACCTTCGATCGAACTCACCCATGAAGGAATACGAACGAAGTAATTCATCCCAATGAATAGAATTCGTGTTCGAAAGGCATCCGACCTGAGTCCTCGTTCGGAGCGACGGGAGTATCTTTGTGGTCGAGGAGATCTCGGGCCCAAGCTCGGAGTTGAACGCCTGAATCACAACGGATTGAGCGATCTGCGTGCCCAAGATCTCCCCTACCTTACTCGAAAGGTACGCCGGGGTTACCTCAGATATTGTAAAAGAGTGCCATACCTCGCGAGCCGCCATGAGACGCTCGGCGACGACCGAAGGCGCAAGGCCAGTTACGGACCCGAGCCGATCAAAGATCTGTAGTTGGTCGACCTCTAGGAGCACCCCACCGAGATCAAAAATGACCCAATCAATTCGTTTCATTCCCTTGGAACCTCCCTCTAGCCGTCTCGACTTCAATACCTTACATGGGCCTGCCCTAAAAGTCCTGTATTTGCAACAGGGTATACACACTCAATCTCAACCCCGCGCTCACAGGGTGCACCCTATACCACCCCCTAAAAATACGGTATCTAAGGGGGGCATCTGCTAAGGAGACGCTATGACAAACGCACAGTCCCCCATCCGCCACGATTGGTCTGCCGAAGAGGCTCAGGCTATCTATGGACAACCTTTTCCGGACCTTCTCTACCAGGCTCAAACAACTCACCGGGCCAACTTCAATGCTCATGAGGTTCAGCGTTCGACCCTGCTTTCGGTAAAAACTGGTGGCTGCCCAGAGGATTGCGCATACTGCCCTCAATCGGCTCACTACAAGACAGGGGTCGAGCGACATGCCGTCCTACCAAAAGATGTTGTCCGAGCGAAGGCTTTACAAGCGAAAGAGTCCGGCTCGACCCGCTTCTGTATGGGTGCCGCATGGCGAGAGGTGAAGGACGGAAAAGATTTTGATGCTATCGTCGATCTCGTCCAAGAGGTGCACGGTCTCGGTCTCGAAGTGTGCTGCACATTAGGAATGCTTTCCGAATCTCAAGCCGCTCGCCTCCGAGACGCTGGATGTTACGCGTATAACCATAACCTCGATACCTCTCCCGAATATTACGGAGAGATCATATCAACCCGAACATATGAGGATCGTCTCCGAACGCTCGATAACGTCCGTAAAGCGGGGATGACCGTGTGTTGCGGCGGAATCGTCGGTATGGGGGAGTCTCCCAACGATCGTCTCGGACTTCTGGTACAACTTGCTAACCAAGAGGTACATCCGGAGAGCGTTCCGCTCAATATGCTCGTTCGAGTTGAAGGAACGCCGCTTGCGGAGGGTGCCTCAGTCGATCCACTTGAGTTCGTTCGTCTCGTCGCGACTGCCCGTATCATGATGCCGAAATCGATGGTTCGACTATCCGCAGGGCGTATGGAGATGTCGGATGAGATGCAGGCCCTTTGCTTCGTTGCTGGCGCGAATTCGGTATTTGCGGGCGAGAAGCTACTCACAACTCCGAATCCTGGTGATGACCACGACAACAAGCTGATGAAAAGACTGGGTATGCACTACCGTGAAAACAAGGAGTGCTCGCAGTCGATTGCGGCCTAGCAACCGGCCTCCGTCCAAAGACGACGAGCCATATCGGGGTAACGGAACCGGTCTAAGGTTTGCCCAACCTTAAGTAACCCTTTGTAGCCGGGCACCGCACACCATTCTTTTAGCGGAAATTCCTATCCTATCGAATGCATGTTCTACGGCAGAGGAGCGCCCTCGGAAAGGACAAAGGGGCCCTTTACCCTTAAAACACCCCCTCGGCGCATAATTTAGCACCATTTCGTGAAGGAAATCTGATACATTTCCGACCGTTCTGTTGTCTAAATAGGGTACGCCGCGTGTGAAGACGTCGGTAAGCCGAAACCGCCCGCATCACGCGGCGCAGTAGCTAGGAAGGATCCTATCCGATGGAAGACACCGACCGAACACGACAAGAGCAACAGGGTCGATCCAGCTGGTTTGAAACGCTCATGGAGATCACCGTGAGCACAGCCCCTCTTCTCTTGGTCGTACTGGGAATTGGAATGATGAGCTTCGCTCCCCGTCGCAGCTCGGTCCCACTCTTTCGCTCACATACAGAGGCAGAACAGTTCTACAATCAGAACGGCATGACCCTCTCATACAACCAGCCGGTCATCCTCGTAGCATCGAAATGTGCCAAATGTGATGACCTGAAGGCCTCTCTGAACGAGATCGGAATTTCATATGTCGAGCAGAACATCGAGGGAAACCAGGTGGGCTCCGCCCTTCACGGATATGCGACCAAGGTATCCGGGTCTGAGAAGCTCCCCCAAGTAGTGCTCGGGGATCAACTCGTTCATCCTGCACCCTATTCGATTCGAGTAGCGCTTCGTCGTTTCAACAAGTAAAACCCGGCCGAAGGTATAGCACCAAGAGATCAAGCCTCGCCCCACGGTGAGCCACTTAACGCTTTGGTCAGATAAAAATGCCCGCGAGGATCACGTAAGCGCTCAAGCGCAACTTTGACGAACATAGGGTCTCCAAGATCGAAGTACCATGCTAGCGCCGAGAGCTCTACGGCGCTGTCCCCAGTCAACCGATATCCATCAGGTCGTTGTAAAAGACCGAGCTCACCTCGAACAAGAGCTCCCACGACCTCCATCGCCTCGTCCGCTTCCCGACTCCGAGCAAAATGGAGCACTGCCGTGCCTAGGAGATGCTCCCCCTCCCGTTTCGCGACTCTCATCTCACTCACGGTCTCGGAATAACGAGAATCTTTCAACGCAAGCACTCCGGCGCCCAGGCTGACCAGGCTTCGCACCTGATCAAAACACCGGATCTCCGATGCATGAAAATAGCTACCCGGAAACCCATCGCCTCTGCTCAC
>JBIIEK010000193.1:0-5338 GCA_044237895.1 Bdellovibrionota bacterium | reverse complement strand
GCAGTCTACGCCTTACTGCTTCTTGATCCACATCTCTTTATCTCGCATGAGAGTGATAATCGTAGTGCCAGGCTGCACGCTTACGGTTATCTGGAGTTGGTCGCCTTCAGTTTTAAGCCCAACCATGCCTAAGCCGGCGTAATCGGACGGGGGATACTGAGGTAATGCTAATCCAAGGGAACCAACTCCGCAGCTCGATACCGCGATCTTGTAGGTTGTTGAGTCTATCTTGCTTACCTGAGCCTGAGCACCGGGTTGATTAAAGAGGACCCGAAATGCCTGGTGATGTCCAGGCTCGAGATATTCAAAATTTGCTTTCTCTGCTGTAAAGGAAGTCGTCGGAGTCGGAGGAACTGCATTGGCTTTTAGAGCTTGCGTAAGGGGAGAATTCGCCCCCGCAGCTTTTGAGTTGGACGCAGCTCCGGCCGCTACCGCGCCTAGGGCTGGAGCCCCTTGTTTTGTGGGCTCGGGAGATTCCTCGTCGGTTGCCGTGACCTCCTCCTCGGATGTCTCTGCTTCCGCATCTCCTCCTACTTCATCTTCGGTGAGATCTTCGTCTGAAAGGGGTGTTCCGCTAGCGATCGCTTGAGATGCCGCCGCCACCTCTTTTTCGAGAGCTGCTTCAATCTCCTTCTCATCTGCCTGTTCACTGAGCAGAGTTCCCTCGACCTCCTCCTCTACCTCGGGGAGTTTCGGCTTTGTTACATCCTTGCTTGCCTCCGTTGGTGCGGGTGGGGTTGGACTAGCGGTTGCCGTACAGGTGGGTGACGAGGTTGGGGTTGGGGAGGGTGCTACCTTGGTTGGTGTCGCCTGGGCAGGAGCAGGGGATAGTTGCGTTGGAAGAGCTTTTGAAGCCCCTGACACTGTTGGAGCGCTTGCTGGAGCCGCCGGGGCAGTTGTAGCCGCCGGGGCAGTTGTAGCCGCCGGGGCAGTTGTAGCCGCCGGAGCGGTTGTAGCGGCTGCTTTCCCTGGTTCTGCTATTCGTAGGATCGCTTGCCGAGGACCTGCTTTCCACTCGTATGCCGGAGCCTCCGTCGGGAGAAGATCTATCACGACACGAAGCTTATCCGGGTGAGCGCCGAGACGGAACTGTTTAATGATGCCGTTTTTAGGAGCGCTGAGGTCTTCGCTCTTTTTAAGTTTAAGTCCTACGAAATCGACCACGATTCGCGGAGGTCCTGACAACCCACACGACTCTACCTTTGCGTTTTCTGGGGCCATGATCTTAACAAGCACAAAGGACCGACCGTCTACTATCTCCCGGTCCATAATAATGCTCACCTTCTCCTTCGATGAGATCGTGGATGCCGTGGATTGTGCATGGGCTGAAAGGGAGTAGTGAGTAGTTGTTCCGAACATTATCGCCGCACAGAGTGTCGCGCCTAGGAGAGAGTGCCGGGTAACGGCGGATATAGTGGATAGCTTCATATGGTCTCAAGAAAAATCAATCCGTCAGGAGATACCCTGAATCATCCACTGCAAAGCTGGATATCGCAAGTTACGATTGCGCCTGGGAGAGGGGGGTGGGGGGTCGGGCGAGGCGGCTAGGCCCCTAACTGTTGCCTCGATTGCGCGAGCTTAGCGGCTGCCAACCTTTGCGCTGATTCCTGCTGCTGGATTAAGAAGTTGCGTTTGTCGATTGCACTCTGAAGTTTGCGTTCGCACACGACTATGCTGGCTCCATCTTCACTCGTCAGCGACCAATTAAAGACCTGTTCTCCTCGGTTCAGGGATATGAGTATCTTGCGGGGAGCTCCCGGCTCATCCTCAAATCCCTCAGACGATACAGAGAGCTCCTCGTATAGTGAGCAGGCTAACTCTTTGCGCGCCCCCCGAGGGGTTTCGCTGAACATGACAAACGAATCGGGAAAGAGCGTCACCCATACCGGTACCGGTTGATTCTCTTCAAACCGATCGAGCCAAGCATCCGAGTCTTTAGCGACGTTTTCATCGAACACCCGTTCCAGCTTCCCTTTAAAAACCAAAGAAGGATTGAGATCTTTACCGAGCGCTTGTTTCGCAAGCCAGCACGCTGTGCTTCGAACCGCGGTATGCTCTACAAGGACCCGGGCCTTTACCGTGCGCCAGGCCCGTGCAGAGGAGAGCTGAAACGCGAAGGGTAGGACGAAGCAGGTGCCCCAGAACGCCCAGGGCATCTTCAGGCCAACGGCTACGGCCGCGGCGCATGAAAACAGGAGGAGACAGGTTGAGAGTCCGGTTGATTGAGCCTTGGCGATAAGTTTTACCTTCTCCTCGGGGGGTATCTTTTGCCATATGTCGGCAAGGAGAGGGGAAGACTGAGAAGTTGTATCTTTCGGTGCCACGGAAAATATTGCCCTTTTCTACCTACTTAACTCGATAACTTATTGAGACCGCGAGACCCTCCAGCGCGGTCACTTGTGGGTAGCACAACTCATACCGGGGGCAGCGCTCTGACAGGGAGCGAAAAGGGGCCGCCCGCCCTACGTGCATGCCCACAGTGTAAAAATATTCTAGGCGGCTTTTCGTCATCGTCCTGCGAGGAGCTCGCAACTTTTATGAATCGATTTCGAACATCTCTCTATGTTCGCAGTCTCGCATTCAAGTTGCATCGTAGGTCTCGATGCTTTGCCCGTTCAGATAGAGCTGTCGTATCGCGCGGGCGAGCACGATTTTACGATCTTGGGTCTCGGAGGTGCTGCGGTTAAGGAATCTCGTGAACGAATTATCTTAGCTCTTGAATGTTCCGGAATAGATGCACGCGGGGAGATCCTCGTGAACCTCGCTCCGGCTGAGATAAAAAAAGAGAGTGCGGCATTCGATCTTCCGATAGCGCTCGCTCTTGCCTGCGCCCGAGGCGCGCTGCCTCAGGCAAGTTTGCGCGATGTTGCGTTCTGTGGGGAGCTCTCCCTCGCTGGAGATATAAGGAGCACGGTTGGCATTACCGCACATGCTTTAGCGGCCGCTCAGCGGGGTTTTTCCACCATTGTGGTTCCGCACAGTGCCGCTTCAGAGGCGGCAGTTGTGCGTAACATAAGAGTTATCGGAGCGAAGACGTTGGGGGAGGTGGTTCAGATTCTCACGGGACGAGTGCCCCCCGAGTTTGCCGTACCGCCGCCTTCAAGAGACCCAGCGGCTTTGGGTGGTTTCGTCGATGTGTTGGGACAAGAGGCCGCAAAGCGAGCTCTCACGATCGCGGCTGCGGGTGGCCACAACCTCTTAATGATCGGACCACCGGGATGCGGCAAGAGTATGCTCGCTGAGCGAATGGCGTCCCTTCTTCCGCCGCTTGATGGGGATGAGTTGTTGGAGGTTTTGCGTATTCACAGTATCGCTGGACAGCCCACCTCTAAGATCCTGGCGGGAGCTCGACCGTTTCGAGCTCCTCACTACGTGATTAGTGATGCGGGGCTTGTAGGAGGTGGGCTTGGCCCGAGGCCTGGAGAGATTAGCCTCGCTCATCGAGGGATCCTCTTTTTAGATGAGTTTCCGGAGTTTCGTCGCACTACCGTCGAGGCGTTGCGCTCTCCTCTAGAGATCGGCTGGGTACAGCTCTCTCGTGCTCGCGCGTCTACAGTGTTTCCGTCTCGATTTCAGCTCATCGCCGCGATGAATCCATGTCCCTGTGGGCGATTCGGTTCAAAAAGTGGAGGGTGTCGGTGCTCTCATCATGCCATCCGAGATTATTTGGCTAAGATATCGCAACCGATCCTCGATCGCATCGACCTGCATGTCGAGCTTGAGGCCGTCGATGTTCACGATCTCGTTTCTGCTAGGCCTCGGGTAGCAAGCGGTGTTGATGAGAGGCCTCATCGGGTTGCGCACGTGCGAAATCGACAGCTCCAGACCTTTGGCAAGCTCGTCAGCGAGGTTTCAGATTCCGTCATTCGCGAGTCTATTGAAGTCACAGATGGAGCGAAGCTCTTGCTCAGCGAGGCGATTAAACGGATCGGGATGAGCGCGCGGGGCTACGTGCGTGTTTTGCGGGTCGCTCGAACAATAGCCGACCTTGAGGAGCGTTCGCGAATAGACGAAGAGATAGTAGCTGAGGCTATTTCGTATCGGACGTTGGATCGTCTGACTAACTTGCTTCATTCCGGTCGGACGATGAGTGTGCAGGGCTTGGGAGGTGTACCTTCTTAAGGGATACCGTTCACCTTATCGGAGTCTCGCGCTGTTTGGTTTAGTAGAGATAGGTCCCTCAATGAAAAGGTGACGGTCTCAGTGCCCTAGGTATAGCCATGGCATTATTACTATACGATGGATGGAGAGAAGAGGGCTGTGCCCGCCTCGAGAAAGCCCGAAAAAAAAGAACGGTTTGAATGGTGGTTTGAGTAGCGATCCTCGCCCTTGTGTGAGGGGTCTCATGGTCACGCAACATCGACCGCACCATAATGATACGGTAGAGGATTGATAAACGAGAAAACAGTCGTGGAGTTCTATAAAAAGTTCACACGTCGACTGCGAAGCGATGGGCTCATTTCGCTGACGCGTTCGGTGCCTCGCTTCTGTATCGACCGAGTGCGAGAGCTGGAAAATCGGAGATTCGATGCACGATTAGGCACGCAAACAGCGAGCATTGGCTCGTTGAAACGCACTTATAACGACACCTTGGGGCCCCACGGAGGTGAGAATCAAGGGCATCAACCGATCCAAGGAGCAGTATTCCGTCGGATCATGCGCGACTTCAAACGTATCGCCTCCCCCTCGCAATTCGTATTTGTTGATATCGGCAGCGGGAGGGGACGTGCGGTACTGATGGCGGCAGAAAATCAATTTAAGTATTCGACCGGGATTGAGTTCTCAAAAGAGATGTATTCTTGCGCCGAAGAGAATGCTCGGTCCTTTCGGCTTCGAGCCAATAATGCAGGGCCGGTCGAATTTAAATGGATGGATGCGGCGGAGTATTCGTTTCCTCGAGAGAATATCGTTTGCTACCTGTACAACCCATTTGGACCTCAAGTGATGGATCTCGTGCTAGCAAATCTGAAAGACTCGCTAGAGAAATATCCACGAGAGGTCTATATGGTATACCGTAATCCGCTGCTGGCTTCGCGCATAGCCCAGTGGGATTTCCTAAAGCCGGTTGTTCACCGCCGGAGTTTTATCATCTACAAGAACAGGCTACATGAGGCGATCGGGGGTGCTTCGGAGAGTAATTCGGCTACGTCATGGAAGGAGCCTAACGCTCATTGATTCGCCGAACTCCTTTTGAATAGGTAACGAGATCATCCCTCAGCGTCCCTCCATTCATTATACTTCAGAAGAATGACATCAACCTCTGCTGGCGAAAACAACCTCTCGTGCCTCTGGATAACCCCGAAATGGCCTTTGCCGGCGACTGATGGCGCTCGCGTAG
>JBIIEK010000194.1:0-5338 GCA_044237895.1 Bdellovibrionota bacterium | reverse complement strand
CAGGATATAGTCGCCAACATCGCGTCAGGTAAGGCGGGCACGTCGGCGTCTCCAATCGTGGATGGGAGGACCGTTGGGCAGCTCACGAACCTCCTTCTCATGCAGATGGAGGTGTGTCGGTATCAGGTGAAGGTTGAGGTCGTTTCTAAGATAGCGGAGAGCGCGGTCGCTTCGATGCGGAAGCTTCAACAGCCGACGTAGGAGGAAGTGTGATAGGAGGTCGTCCCCTTAAAACGAAAGCTCTGCAAACGACCGTTGAACACCGACGCGAGGTTTCGCGTCTCGGGGTTGCTCAGACCATGGCGCGGGAGGCGCGTGTCGCTCATCGAGTGAGTGAGGAACGATTCTGGAAGGAGGTGTCTCGTGCAGCCTCAGAGCGAAGTCGAGGCAGCGGGGAGCATCATGCAGTTTCTCTCGATCGGGCGCGCGAGGCCGGTCGCCTCATGAGTATGGCAACCAGCCATCGGAAACGAACGGAACAGGAAGTTATTAGTAGGGTCGGCAGTGTCCTGAGAACCGAGGTCGCCGTTAAGCTTGTCGCCTCGATGCAGAGAAAGGAGGAGCGGCGACGGGCCGCTAAGCTTGAGGAGCATCGGGGAGAAGAGATTCAGGAGCTCGCCGGGATTCGGCCGATCTTAGAGTTTGGAGTGGACGCGCGGCGTGAAAGCCACAAGCAGTTGCCCCTTGAGAGTAGGCGAGGCTCTCTCTGTGAAAGATCCATAAGCTCGGTTTCGGCATCGAACGACCACTCGGCGACAGGACATCTTAATCTGTCACCTCAAAGAGAACCACTAACCAAGGGTGTTTCGGTTGAGTGTTCGTCCTTGAAACCGCATACGGTAGTTCATTCGGCTGGACTTGAATGTGTTGAAGGAGCTAGGGAGCTTCGAATCGCGTGTGAGAGCGGTGGAGCTCAAGTAACGTGTCGGGTCGTAGATCATCCTGGGAATGAGGTGGGAATCGTTCTTGAATCCTGTGCCTCCGATATATCGTCAATGTCACCTACGGCAAAGGTCGCTCTCACGAGCCGATTGCGAGCACTAGGTATCAACGTTCATCGACTCGACGTTAAGCCCGATATTCATCGCACGCAGCTCGATACGCGTCCGCGGCGTAGAGGGTCGCTGTATACTGAGGAGGGGGATGAAAACGGTATCACCTGAGGTGCTGCTCCTCGTTTCTTTGGGTATAGGGCTTGTTCCGATAATGATCGGAGTCGGCACCTGTTACCTCAAGTTCTCGATTGTCTTGAGCCTTCTAAGGAGTGGGTTTGGCACGCAGCAAGCTCCCAGCAACGCTCTGGTTATGGCGCTCTCGATGGTCATGTCTCTCGTAGTAATGAATCCGGTTATCACTGCGACAAGTGAACAAGTTGAGGGCTTCGCTTTGGCCGATGCGCGCACAAGCTCTCTCAGGGATTTGATATCTCGTGGTCACGAATTAGTTGTCCCGTGGAAGGGGTTCCTTGTTTCACATAGTGGCGAGCGAGAACTCAAAACATTTCTGATGATTTCAGGGGCGGAAACGGCCGAGGGCGACTTGGTTCGAAAAGATGTTCCCTTGGGCGTCGCCCTTGGAGCGTTCGTTCTCTCTGAGATTAAAAACGGATTTGTGACAGCATTTTTTCTCCTGCTCCCGTTTTTTGTTATCGATCTGGTTCTCGCGAACGTGCTGGTCGGTATGGGCCTCACGATGATGAGTCCGGGCGTTGTCGGGCTCCCCCTTAAGCTACTTCTTTTTGTTTCAACGGACGGATGGCTCATGCTCGCGCGCGGGCTCATCACGTCGTATCGGTGAGGAGTTATGCTCTCTTTAGCGGGCGATGCTCTCGTCTTAATGGTGACACTTTCGTGTCTGACTCTTACCGCGATTGCTTCGGTGTCCGGTATAGCGGCGATAGTCCAGGGAGCGATGCAACTTCAAGAGCCGAGTATCGGGCATCTCGTAAAGGTCGCAACGTTAACGTGTGTGGTTTTAGTGCTTGGGGATTGGGCGGCGCACGAGGTGGTTTCTCTTTTTGAGAGGGTCCTAAGGGTCGTGGGAGAGGTGCGCCAGGTGGTTAGATGAGTGCGTCGTACGAGTTCTCTCCGTTGATAGCCGCCAGTCTGAGGAGCTTCGGCTGTATGCTTGCGCTGCCCATTGGAGATGCGCTCACGACGGTACCGCGTTTTTTTTTGAGCGTTGGAGTTGGGTACCTCGTATGGCAACGCGGCGTCCCTTCAGAGGATGTCGGAGCGATCGGGTTTCTTTTCGAGTTTATGATCGGCTTCCTCATAGGTGCTCCTTTGAGAGCAATAGCCGATGTGAGTGAGATGGTTGGAGAGCTTATCGATACAGCAAGGGGGCAAACCATAGCCGCGGTGAACGATCCGTTGAGTGGACAAGGCGCTTCGGATCTCGCGGTTATAGCGAAGGTTGGAGCAACGGTTATTGCGTTGTGGTTTGGTGCCCTTGAAGTGGTCCTTCATGGGATCTCTCAAAGTTTCCTTAGCATCCCTTTAGGAACTCTATCGTTCACGGCTGGGTTCGCTGCTGGAGTGTTTCGTTGCCTCGTTCACAGCATCGGCACGGGGCTTCAGGTCGCGGCCGTATGGTTGTCAGCATTCTTCATAGTTGACGTTGGGTGTGCCGCTGCGAGCCGCATGATAACAGGACTCTCCTTCTCTCAACTGGGCGGTATCGTGAAGATGCTCGTTACCTTCCTAATCGTGTATCAGGTCCTCTCCCAAGGCTTTGGGCGGATCGGAGAGGCGATACTCGTGAGGGTAATGAGCTCTGAGGCGCATGGCATCACCGGGTCCCAGGGAAAGGGTGGGGCGCCTTACACCCTCTTTTCGCAGGGGGGGCGATGAGTGAGCGGCGGTTTCCGCCCTCGATTGAGCGACTGAAAAAGGCTCGAAAGCAGGGGAAAGTAGTTAAAAGTCGCATAGTTATAATGCTTTCGGGATGGGTGTCTGTGGCCCTTTTTTTCTACGCAACTCTTCCTTGGGTGAGATCGGGAACCTTGATACACTGGTTGAAATTCAAGGTTTTAACCCCGGAAGGTGCCTTTGCCCAAGCCCTCCTTGTGAGTGTCGGTTTCGTGGCGACCTTTCTTAGTGTGCTTACGCTGGGGTGTGTGTTCTCGGGTGCTCTTCAAACGGGTGGCCTTCTAACGTTCAGCCAGGTTCTTCCGGACATACAGCGGCTTCAACCAACTCGCTATGTCACGAAGATAAGGGAGGGGGGCGGTGATGCTCTGCTCGGGCTGGCTCGAGTGGGGATACTGCTCGGTGCTCTCGCCCCGGTTGTGGTCGCGTTCGTATTGAACGCTCATACGCTGGTGTGGGCTCCGGATGGATGGACGGTGCCAGTAGTTTCGGGCCTCCTTCTCGCGATGGGGGCGCGAACGTTGTGTGTCACCTCAGTCTACGCAGTGATCGCGTATGGATGTGTGAGGTGGCGATATCTACGAGAGCACCGAATGAGTTTCGAAGAGCTCCGTGAGGAGCATCGAGAGAGTGAGGGAGATCCTCATTTTCGAGCAGCGCGACGTCATGAACACCAAGCCATGGCGCTTGCGGAGATAGAGAAGCGGGTTCGTAACGCAAAGGTCCTCGTCATGAGGAGGAGGCCTTGAGCGGTTACCGAAGAGTGGGGAGTAATGTCGGCAGAGGCTGGGGATACGAGGGGACAACGATTGAGGTTTGATGCTGGGTCACCTGCATCGCTCTCAGATCTTGCCTCCAATCTCGCGGAGAGTATCGCGCGTCAGCTGGCGTGTGATGAGGTGATCGTTACTATTGCGGAGGACAACACCGCGCGAATTGGCCAGTTCCCTCGGATCGCCAGTCGTGACGGCGGAGGGGATGGACCGATCTTTGAGGTTCAGCGGGGCACGGCTGTCTTTCGTGGGCAGGTTTGGGCTCTACCATTTATTGTAAAGGATCTGCAGCGAGCACGTGTTCCAAATGACCTCGCTCTTGAATTGACCGTTCGTAAAGTTCGCTCGTATGGGGCCTTTCCTCTCATGCAGGAGGGGCGCCTGGTCGGGGTGATAGAGTGTTATTTTACCCGAGCGTACCATCGATGGCACCCTGAAGAGATCACCGCTTTCGAGGAGCTGTCTCGTACAATCACCATCGCGACCCCCTCGGGTACCTTGAAGTCTGAAGGTTCTCATGCGGCAACACCAGAGGACCTTCGAAACCAGTACACGAGGATGGCTCGCTACGGCAACCTGATCATCATGCTCACGGACGCGCAGTTCGGTATCACCGAGGTGTTCGGAAATATCGAGAATATAATCGGAATCTCCGCTGGTGAGATGCGACATAATCCGAAGATCTGGGAACAAATTATTGATCCGAGGGATCAAGCAACGCTTCGACGGCGTATCCTCCGTATGCGTCTTGAGCGTGATGAGCTGCAGGAAGAGGTTCGCGTAGTCCATCAACGTACGAAGGAGGTGCGGTGGATGATGCTCCGTGCCCTTCCTCAGTTCTCGGTGAACGGGACGTTCCTTGGATGGGAGGGCTTCGGCATCGATATAACCGATCGGAGAGGCATTCAAGAAGCGCTTGAGGATCAGAGCGCGCGCGTTGAAGCGCTCTTTGAAGTGTCACGCGCCCTTCAGGGGCAGACCGATCCTGCGGTTGTTGTTCTCAGGGGGTTAAAAGCGGTCTTAAAAGCCACCAACTCAGCCTGCGGATATGGGTGTTTTTACCAGTCTACCCTGGACGAAGTTGAAGTTATTGCGGCGCATGGACTCTCGCAGCGGTACCTGGACAACATTGGCCCGGTTCTCAAAGGTGAGAGTATTCTGCGTGCTGCGATCGCTCAGAAAGCGGGATGTCGCATCGACGATCTTCAACACGATCCACTTGCTAACATCCCTCTTGCAAAGATCGAAGATATTAAATCAACGATCGTTATGCCTCTGGTTGCAGACGATGAGGTATACGGCGCTCTTGTGCTCTTTACCCGAGAGGTGGGCTCGTACTCTGAGAGTGACTACGAGTTGGTTCTCGCAGCGGCGACGCAGATAGCTCTAGCGGTGCGTCAAACCTATATGTTTGAAAAGGAGCGCGAACATAACCAATCCTTAAGCGCCCTCTACCGTATAAGTCATGAGCTTTCAAAGTATCGCACTCCACGTGAGATGGCGGATCAGGCGTTTCCCATCTTACAGCACGAGTTCACTCTTAAGCGAGCCTGGTTTGGTGTGCTCAACGAGCAGGGAACCCACCTTATCGGTCAGGCGGGGTTTGGAGTTGGATTGAAGCGACAGCTCCAAGAGGTTCAGATCGAGCTTACGCTTCGGCATGAGTTTCTTGATGAAGCCTTAAAAACTCAGCAG
>JBIIEK010000192.1:0-5343 GCA_044237895.1 Bdellovibrionota bacterium | reverse complement strand
CCTAAACGCATTTCGTGAGCCGGGGTATTCCGGGGAAAATCCTTTTATTAGCGGCTCGCAAGAGCAGCCGAGCGCAGTGGTATCGCGTGTCCAGAGCCTCTCTGAGGTAGAGGTGAGCGCTGTTGTCGCGGCAGCCCCATTGGCGCTACGCCACTCTCTGGATATCCTTCGAGAGCACGGACAGGAGGCGGTTCAATATTCAGTGGCGGATAGAAATGGGCAGTGGTCGCGTAATCCGATAAACGAGCTACTAGAGCGGCACATTGAGCGCTTAGCGCATCATTACCTTAAGCACGGAACGTCCCGTGAGCAGCAATTTGTGGTTGCCGTTTTAAAGCGCGTACAGCAAAAGCTTGAGCCTGAGACCCTTACAACTATATCAGACGCGCTCATACGCTCCCAATCTTCGGGTGGCTTCGCCGAGTTGGTTCGGTTTGTGTGTGCTCGCGGAAGTTCTTCATTCGCCAACGAGATATCTCCGTCGATGAGCGCCGCTGCGCTTTCGGTGTTGAACGCCGCAGCTCTCTCAGGCTGGGAGAAAGGAAGGTTCGCGGAACAGCTTTTTTTTGGGCTCCCCGTCGAGCTTCAAGCGTCGCAGCATGTGGCGGAATCGGTTGCCCTTCTTTTTCGACAGAAACCTGAAGTGGTCATGGGTGCGGGCGCGTGTCTTAAAAAGCTTAAGGAGCTCCGTATTATTGATGATAAGGGGCTGTTGCCACCTCCGGGAGGAGCACCGATCCCTCAGAGTGTTAAGAAGATTGACTTGTCGAACCTGCTTCGCCTTGCAGCGGTCCCTGGGTTTGTGGAGTCCGTAGAGCGAGCGTGTTTTTCACCTGAAAGAACCTCCTCGGAGGCGATAGCGCTTGGCCGACTTATAGTAGACGTTGTGTTGCCCGAGAGTGTTTCGCTAGGACTCAGGCAGGAGGACTTTCGGTCTTTCTGTTTGATCCTGGTTGAGGTGGCAGAGTTCCGTAACTTTCGGGCGATTTTTGGGTCGCAGAATGTGCGCTCTGAACGAGATACTTACGATTCATTCCTGGGAGTGGGAAGGGTTCTCCTTAAGGCTGCGCCACACGAGGGATTGCTCGAGGGCTGTCACAAATCACTACTACAGAAGCCTGAAGAGACCTTTTACGCGCTACTTGCCCTCTCGCGCCAGGAAGGAGTTTCGGTCGTATCCTTTTTGGACCCTACGATATTTTCTTTGCTCACACAGCTCTTTCCAAGGCACAAAGATCGAACGGCGCTTGTCTCAGATGGGGTGCGGACTCTAGAGGCAGCGAAGTGGTTCTCGCCTGAGAGACTTCCGATCCTAGTCGAGATGATCCCGCTCTTTCTCAAGGAGGGAGCGAGTTCCGAGGATGCATGGAGCGCTCACAACGCCAATCTGCAGGGGGGTGGCGCACCGTTCCTTAATGAGCCCGGTCTCTCCATTAAGGAGGAGATGCAAGCGCTGCTTGAATTTCAGAGACACTTCCCGGGCCTCCACGCTCCGGTATTGTATCAGGCTTTTCGCGCTATTGGTCGTCCTGAACGAGAGCAGGATTTAAAGAGGCTAGGGCTTAAACACACGGATACCAGGGTAATCTATGAGCTGAAGAGCCGTGTCGCGGAGATGCGGAACAAGATCCTTACCAGTGAGGGGCCGATTGATCTCAAGCATGAAATAGATCAGGAGCTCCTGTGTGCTTTAATCGGGTACCCGCGTGGGTTCTCTGACTTAGCGTCACCGATTCGGCTGTTCAATCAGGCGTATGATCGCGGGCAACACATCCCCGTTGATTCAAGGCTGACGGATCAAACTTTTTTCGTTGATTCAATCGATATCGAGCGGGTGCAGGCGTTCCGATTCTCTGAGCCGACCCACGTTCGGTATGAGCTGTTTCACCGTGAACTGAGAGCGATCAAAGGCACTTCCCTCAAGAGCGTGCTCTTATCGGAGCAGGCGGTTGTAAGAGAGCTCCTCGAAGAGGAGCGGGCAAAACTTCAGGGCGTTTTAAGAACGTCCGGTGTCTTATCATCTGGGGAGCAGCGTGGACGGGAATCTGAGCTGAAGCGGGTAGAGGACATACTTACCAGAATTGAGGAAAGCGCTAGCTTGAAGGGCTTCATAACAGCGCTCTGTGATTATAAATCAAAAGAGAACGCTATCGCGACGCCATCTCTTCGGCGTCTCGCCCTGCGCATGGCGCTCGATGAATTAAGCGATGAAGATTCCCTGTTCGCGGCGTTGGAAGGTGCCCCAACAAAAGCGGGGCTTGAGGCGCTCGTAGCTCTGGTCAATACCAATCTCAAGAATGAGGTTCTCGCCAAGGAACCATTCAACACATTGACAGAAAAGCAACGGATGTCGATCCGACTTGCGGTAGGAACAGCTTCTTTCAAAGAAGATTTTAAGCGACTTGACCAGATCGACTCGGCCGGCAAGGAGATGATTCTTGTGCATCCTACCAGGGGGATCCTGGGAGAGCTCTCAGGGTATAACTGCTCGGCGTGTTGGACTCAGGAGCGGGGGATTATGGCGCGGTATTCAAACGTGACTGCCCTCATGTATATTCGCAATCCAGATGATGAGGTAAGGCGGAAAATAGTTGGAGCGTGCCTGTTATTAAAAGTGAAGGCGACGAATGGTGAAGATGTTTTGGTAATTCGAGGGATCAACCCAACTCAAAATTTCATTACGAATCTAAAGCCGGAGAGTTTCTTTGAGCGATTCGTCGATGATGCGGTTGTTCCGATGGCGAGATCTCTTGGCACCTCTCTCATCGTTATTCCGAACGATGGTATCTCGGGTGGCGCAAAGACGAACCGTCCTACGCTCGGGATGTACATTAACGACCGGTACGGCCTTAATCCAGTGGTTCCCCTCGATCCGCTAGGCCCAACCACCACCTTCAACGGGTATCCGATACACACGCAGTGCGTGTTGGTTCGCAAGCTGGCGTGAGGTGTAAAAAAGTCGAGCCCCACGTCGAAGCGTTAAAACGCTAGAAGCTCCTCTACCGCTTGTACGATATCCTCGGTTTGAGGAAGAACGACATCTTCCAAGATCGGCGCATGGGGCACCGCTGCCACGTACTTCATCCCGACGCGCTTCACGGGTGCATCGAGGTTTAAGAAGCAGTTCTCGGCTATCTGAGCCGCGATCTCTCCGCCAAATCCTCCGAAGAGCACGTCCTCATGGGCGACGACGACGCGGCCGGTCTTTCGAACGCTCTGATAGATGTGCTCGATGTCGAGCGGCACGATGGACCGGATGTCGATAACCTCAACTGAGTGGCCCTTTGATTCCATGAGATTGGCTGTAAGGAGGCTCTTATGAACGAGAGCGCCCCACGTGACGATCGTAAGATCTGTTCCTTCGCGTACCGTCTTCGCTTTGCCCATCGGAACGAGATAATCCGCGTCTCCCTCTGGCCCCTTGGCGTATACCTGGCGGTAGAGGCCTTTGTGCTCAAGAAAGAGAACCGGGTCGTTAGCGCGTATCGCTGCTTTCAGGAGCCCTTTAGCGTCGGTCGCGTTTGACGGATAGAGAACGTAGAGTCCAGGGAAGTGAGCGAAGGTAGCCTCTATGTTTTGTGAGTGGTATGCGCCACCACGAATGTATCCACCTACAGGGATACGAAGGACTGCTGGACAACCGAAGTCTCCAGCGCAGCGATAGTGAAGCATCGCGAGCTCATTTCGGATCTGATTCGCGCCGGTCCATACATAGTCTCCGAATTGAATCTCGGCGATCGGTTTAAGGCCGCGTGTTGCGAGACCTATAGCGGCTCCGACGATCGAGCTCTCGGCGAGTTGGCTGTTAAACACTCGGCTCGCGCCGTATTTAGCTGTTAGCCCAGCGGTAACGGTGAATACGCCACCTTTTCCGTGCGCCACATCCTCACCAAAGATACAGGTGTCCGGATTTCGCGCCAGCTCCTCATCGAGAGCGTGGTTCAGCGCATCAACGATAAAGACCTCGTCCCCGGTGGCAGTGCCTTCCGTGATGCCCTCCCACGGAGTTTCATTTTTGAAGGTGTGAGAGGTGGCGTCCGCCACGGTTGGATCTGGTGTTGCTTCCGCGTCTTCAGCCGCACGGTCGACGAGCTGTTTTAGCTCGGCATGAATATCCTCAAGTTGCCCTTGCGTTACGATCTTGCGATCAAGGAGCAGCGCACGAGTGATTCGTATCGGATCTCGGAGTTGCTCTTTGGCGAGGTCTTCAGGAGTTCTGTACTTGAGGTGATTGTCCGAAATCGAATGGCTCTGAAGGCGAGGCACATGCGCTTCGATGAGTGACGGTCCCTCTCCGCGACGAGCACGGTCGTGTGCCGCTTTTACCACCTGAAGAGAGGCTTCGATGTCTGAGCCATTTACCTGAGTGGTCTCTAAGTTCTCATAGTTCTGAACGATCGTCGCGACGCTCGAACCAGCTAGCTGCTCAGAGATGTGCACCGAGATAGCGTACTCGTTGTTCTCTACAACGAAGATGACTGGAAGCTTCTCGCGAGAGGCCCAGTTGAGCGCCTCATGGAAATCTCCTTGAGAGCACGTACCCTCTCCCGCGGAGACGTACACGACCTCGTCGAGTCGTTTCATCTTCGCGCCGAGCGCGCATCCGACGGCTTGTAGGAATTGGCTCCCCGTGGGGGAGCTTTGTGGTGGAATACGGAGAGGAACGCTGCAGTAGTGCATCGGCATCATGCGACCGTGCGAGTTCGGATCCTGCACTTTGTTCATGGCGTTCATCATTATCTCTTCTGGAGTCATACCCATGCCCACCACAAGCGCCATGTCGCGGTAATAGGGATAGAGCCAATCGTGACCAGCTCGGAAGACCTTCGCAGTCGCCACCTGAATACCTTCATGACCGGCGCAGCTAATTTGGAAGTGGCATTTATTCTGCTTGTAGAGCGTGATCGTCTTCTCGTCGAGGAGTCGCGAGAGGAGCATCGTGCGGTACGACCACACAAGGGTCTCGGCGTCTAGTTGATGCGCGGGAGTGGTCGACGAAGATTTCTGCGCCTTGGAAGCGGTGTTACCGGATTTTGTTGAGCGTTGCATCGTTCACTCTCTTTTTACGGAGGATAACACACCTTGGTGGTGCCTCTAATCGTACTCCAACTTCACGCACTTTATCAGTTAAATCAATCCGTAATTGGTGAAAATACGTATAAATGCGACCACTTATGCTTGGTCAAGGATCGTAATCTAATCGCCTCTTGGTAAGTATGCGAAGAATGGGGTGCCGGCCCGTCTCGCCGGAGGCGGAGCCTCGGTGCTCACGGGAAGGAATGTATCGATGCGTTTGATGTCGCGGGTTGCGACAAGCCGGCGATGCCGGCGGGCCGCCAGGTT
>JBIIEK010000040.1:0-18786 GCA_044237895.1 Bdellovibrionota bacterium | reverse complement strand
GTGTATCCGCTGCGATACAGCGAGCACGTTTTCTCCCGAAGACGACGCGATCTCATAGCGCAGCGAGCCGCAGCCCAGGGGATTTTTGAAATGGCTTCTAGGCTCATAGCGACACTTTTTTCTGCAGACCTGCTAGCCGATCCAGATATATAGGCGGTCGAGACGCCGCCCACATGGTATATACCGGTGGTAATGCTGGGGGACGTACGCTAAGATCCCAGCACCCCTTCTTGCGAGAGTGCTCTCCTAGGCACTGTGAGAGTCTGGGGATTGTTCATCGGTAGGCATCATGAGTGATAAATTAGCTCGTCCCGTAGTCGTTCTCAGGCAAGGTCGTGAGTCTGCAGTAAAACGAAGGCATCCATGGATCTTTTCTGGTGCCGTTGGTGAACGACGGGGAACCTTGCAACGCGGATGTCTCGTGGATGTGCGCGCCAAGGATGGTTCTCTGCTTGGTAGCGGTCATTGGGGGACTCGGGGGATCGCTGTTCGGATGCTCTCCTTCTCGGAGGTCGCCGATGAGAGAGCGCTGATTCAGTCCAAGATAGTCAACGCCATTAGTGTGCGTAAGCGGCTCGGGCTGGTGGGTAACGCCGGCACCACGGGCTACCGACTCGTCCATGCCGAGGGCGATGAGTTGCCGGGCTTGATCATCGATCTGTATGGGTCGACGGCCGTAGCTCAGTGTCACTCCGCTGGGATGTGGCGCCTGAAAAACGACATTGAGGAGATCCTCCTAGCCGCCGCGGAGCTTGGATTAGAGCACGTTGTATTTCGTCGGGTTGAATCTCAGATCGAAGATCCGGAGCAGCAGGTTGCCGAGGGCGATCAATCTCCTCAGGAGCCTTCACAGATCGTGTCATTCTCCGAGAACGGACTACGGTTTCTTGCTGATATTACTGGCGGACAAAAGACAGGGTTCTTTCTTGACCAACGAGTGAATCGTCAAAAAATTCGCGAGCACGCCGCTGGCAAGCACGTTCTCAACGCGTTCTGTTATACAGGAGCATTCTCTGTGTACGCTATCGCTGGTGGCGCTGAGTCAGTGGTCTCAGTAGATGCCTCGAAATCCGCGATAGATCTCTGTCGTCAAAACGTAGTCGCAAATTCCGTAAGCGCTCCTCATCACGCGGAGGTAGCGGATTGTTTCAGTTATTTGGGGCAGATCCCCGATACCTTTGATCTGATAGTTCTTGATCCGCCTGCCTTTGCTAAGCATCAACGCGCTGTGCAGAGAGCCGTTCGTGGCTATGAGACGATTAACACGCTGGCTCTCAAGAAAATTAAGCCTGGGGGTGTTCTAGCGACCTTTTCATGCTCGCAGCTTATTTCGCGAGAGATATTTCGCGATGCGATAATGCGAGCTGCGGTCGCTGCGGGACGGCTTGTCCGAGTAGTTGACGTGCTGCACCAGTCACCGTGTCACCCTACAAATATCTTCCACCCGGAGGGTGATTACCTTAAGGGATTCATCCTGTTCGTTGAATAAACAACGGTCTATTTAACGGTTTGGGTCTTGACTCTTTACTCTTCAGCTCGCTTGGTTAAGATGCGACGGCATCATACTAAAGAGACGGCTAGAGGTGACGCGCGCGTCTTATGGGGGTTCATGAAGATTTGGACAACGAGCTTCGGGTTCATCGCAATAATGCTTGGTGCTATCGGATCTGTGGAGGCGCAGCAATCGCCGCTGACCGATAGGGATGGTAACGGAGCGATCGAACTGCTCGCTTTTGGAGATAGCCTTACATACGGCGTTGGTGACGATACTCCTCCAGGAGATTATGTGGAGGAGATAACCGACTCGGGATATCCGCGCGGGTACCCTGTTCGAGTCTCTGCCGCGCTTGGGGTTTCTGTACTCAATTCCGGTGTGCCGGGAGAAATACTAACATCAGAGGGGGTTGGCCGATTCCCCGGAGTCGTTCGACAGGGCGGTTTCGATACGGTTCTAATTCTAGAGGGCGCTAACGACGCAAACTTCAGAATTGATAGCGGTGTGTATGCGCGGTCTCTTCAGAAGATGATCAATGTGGCCCGGGCCGAGAATAAGGGAATCGTACTTCTCACAATACCCCCTTCAAGCGGAAATCATTCAAGCCTGCGCCCCTTCACGGACGCCTTTTCCGCCGATATGCGTGAGTTGGCCTATCTAAATGAGATTCCGCTTGTGGATATTGAGAGCTCGTTCATCGCGGCGTGCCCAGATTATTCGACCTGTCCTCTTTTGAATTTACCGGAGGGATTGCATCCTAACGTGCTTGGGTATGACTCTATGGCGACCGCCATAGCTGGTGGTCTTCAGAGGTAGGAGGGGATCTATGCGAACGCCGTTTACGCAAGTGAGTTCTGGTATCATGCTCTTCCTCTCGATGCTGACTATCGTAGCTGTATCCGCCTGTGGCGGCGGTGGTGGTGGCGGAGGAGGGGGAGGAGGATCTGACGACGACTCCTCGAGTGCGTCGGGAGTGCGCGTGTTGCACGCAGCGATTGACGGGTCTCCGATGGATGTCATCTCTAGTGCCGGTGCGAGCACTGTGGTGAACGGCTCTGTTTTTGCTGGAACGAAAGGATACAAAGAGCTGCCTGGCGGGGCTCAGACGATCTCTCTAACGAGAACCGCCACCCCCTCCCGCGTTATTGGTTCATTCGATGTTACGGGCGGCGGTTCGTACTCAATCCTTCTATACGGCTCGAACCAGACGACAGGATTGAAAGCTGCCTTGCTTACGGATGTTGTTCCGGATTTCGCGAGTGGTGCCGGTGTGCGGGTGGTCAATGGAGCTTTGGGAGCTAGTCAACTGAACGTCTCCGTTGGAGGCGTCTCCGCCTCGGTCGCGTTCGGAGAGGCGAATGAGTATCTCAATATTCCCAGTGGTGCAACGACTATGATCGCTCGCGGTAGCGGCGCGGGGGCAGTCAGCTCGTACTCTTTCACCGCGGAGGCCGGTCGCGCGTATACTTTGTTGGTAGCTGGCGAGGTCGGATACTATGTCACGACGCGAGCTTTCACCGATCGATAGAGACGTGAGTATTTGTGACGCGGCGTTCTTTGAGATGATGCAAGAAGAAAATTTTTAAGAAATTAAATTTTCCCGATTGCGCGTTTGCGAGTTCATCCCCAATCTTAGAGGTACAACGTTGATCGTTTTTCACGAGACGGTCTTAATTTTGGGCGCCTAGTTCGGGCAAACCCTCTCTCCTATAGGGAGGGGATCCCGCGTTAGAAAGGAGGTGATCCATGTCGGCTATAGGAAATAATTCTGTCGGACTGGGGAAAGAGGTTCTCACTGCGTGAGAGGTATCTCCACTTTTTCCTAGACAGGGTTTGGTAGTTGGTTGTGTAGTTTAATGGTTTGCTTCCTCGTAGCGGAGTCCCGCTCAACTGAGAGGGACTCCGCCACGACATCTTATTCACAAGGGGTGTTCTATCCCTTTAGATTTTCAATGTATAGCGAGGGAGCCCGAGCTCCTTTTTTTACGTAACGTGCTTTGTAGTGGGTTGCTTCTCCCTTCGTAGCCTTCAAGTCCGTAGCTTGGTCGCTAGGTGCAGCTCGTACTACTCGTGCGCGTTGGTTTTCGCGCCACATGGCTCGGAGCGTCCCAGCGATGGACCCGCCGAGTCCTTTCGTTTAAGCAAAGTTCTGAAAAGAGCCCGTTACTCGGCAATAGCAATCATCTCGATCTCTACGATTGCACCGAGGGGCAATGCGCTTACTTGAATCGTGGATCGAGCTGGCTTGTGACCTTCCAGCCTCTCTCCGTAGATCTTGTTTACCGTTTGAAAATTGGAAAGGTCGGTCAGGAAGATAACGCTCTTCACGACCTGTTTGAATGAAAGTCCGACGCCAGCGAGCACAGTCTGAAGGTTTTTAAGCGCTTGTTCGGTTTGAGACTCGATATCTGCCCCTGCGAGCTGAGATGTCTCTGGATTGAGGCCCACCTGTCCTGAAAGGTATACCGTATTCCCAACCCGGACGGCCGGCGAGTAGGGGCCGACAGCCTTGGGAGCTCCTGGGATTGAGTCAAAACACTTTATTTCTGATGTCATAGGGACCTCTCTTAAAATTGGGATGAATCGGAGCCCGAGTAAGCATATTCCGGGGGCCTTCCGGAGAGAAGGGGCTTTTTCCCTCTCGCAAGGGCGCCGAACCTGTTAAAAATGTGTGAGATCGTCTTTGGTGATTCGCCTTCTGTGAAGTTGGTATTACTATAGGGTGTAGAGACAAAAAAGTGTAGTGATAGATAGTTTGACCATATGAAAGACCCGATTCTCGTCGTGGATGATGAGGAAGATATTCGAGAGCTCATCCGATATAATTTAACGAAAGCTGGATATGTGGTGGTGTGCGCGGCGTCTGGTGAAGAGGGGCTCTCCCGTGCGCGAGAGAGTAAGCCACTCGCCATACTCCTCGATATAATGTTGCCCGGCATCGATGGCTTGGAGGTGTGCAGGCAACTTAAGAGCGATGCTACGTTGAAGAGTGTGCCCATAGTCATGGTTTCAGCGAAGGGTGAAGAGGCAGACATCGTTGCCGGATTGGAGTTGGGCGCCGATGATTATGTTTCGAAGCCCTTTAGTCCGGGCGTATTGCTTGCGCGCGTGAAGAGCGTGATGCGTCGAGCTCAATCCGAGCCGATTGATATGGAGGCGGTCTTAACGGTTGAGGGGCTCGTGATAAATCCCTCTCGTCGCGAGGTGCTCGTAGACTCCCACCCGGTCGAGTTAACGAACACTGAGTTTAAGCTCCTTCACTTCCTCGTTCGGCAACCTGGTGTCGTGTACACTCGGAGTCAGATAGTTGACGGCGTTCATGGGGATGACTATCCGGTAACAGACCGCTCTGTGGATGTGCAGGTCGTGGGGCTTCGCAAAAAGCTAGGAGAGTGGGGCGCTCAGATTGAAACCGTTCGAGGCGTGGGGTATCGCTTTCGCGGATAATGTAGCGTCCGAGGCTTACTTCGTGAGCCGGTAGTGGAACGTGTGTGACTTGAATGAGAGAGACGACCTCTTCACATCTAGCCGGTAGATTCGCGGCGCTTGTAGTACTCGCTGTTGTACCGTTTGGGTTCGCCCTCGGTCTCAATGAATCGGTTCCTAAATCCTTTATTGTTCTGTCAGGCGCCTCTTTGCTCATCGCAATCCTGGGTGGCGGTATCATCGCGTGGGGGCTCGAGTTAAACCTCCGACAAGTTGAGGAGGCGGTTGAGCAATTTTCGGTCGGGGTTGTCGATCCCTCCTTACTGAATCTTCAGGATCCCCATTTAACAGCAGTTTCTGAAGGCTTGAGTGAGATGGCGCAGCAGCTTCGCTCTCGTCTTGAGTCGCTCTCGCACCTTAGTAGTGAACAGGATGCGATTCTGCGCAGCATGACCGAAGGGGTTGTTACGATCGACTCCGAGGGGCGGATTCGTCGAGTTAATGAAGCGGCGCGCGCGCTCTTGGGGGTATCGAAAGGGGTGATTGAGGGCCGGCAATTCTCTGAGATCTTATCTCATTCAGAGGTTCAAAAATTTATCTTTAATGCGACCGCATCGATGCTTCCGCAGACGGGAACGATTGCGCTCTCCGGGGAGCCTGAAAGAGTTCTCGATATCTATGGCTCCCCATTGTTTCAGCATGATGGCTCGACATCAGGGACGTTGATCGTAGTTCGGGACATGACGAGGGTGCATAAACTGGAGAATGTACGGCGAGATTTCGTAGCTAACGTATCTCATGAATTGCGAACGCCGATCACTTCTATCAAGGGGTTTGCGGAGACTCTTTTAGAGGGAGCGATGCATGAGCCCGAAATGTTGCGCAAGTTTGTGGCTATTATCGCCAAGCACGCGGAGCGATTGCATGCGATCTTCAACGACCTTCTCACCCTTGCTCGCCTAGAGGCTGGTGGTGATACGGAGCAGGTGGAGGCAGGTTCGCATAGCTTAGCGCATTTGGTTTCGGAGGCTCTGGAAGCTTGTGCCTCCAAGGCGGTGAGCAAAGAGATAAGCCTCTCCCAGGATATTGCTGATAATATCCACGTTGTTGTGAATCCGACCCTCGTTCAGCAAGCGCTTGTTAATCTCATTGATAACGCTATTAAATACTCGGATTCGGGCGCCAAGGTGTCTGTAACCGCAGAGCGGGCCGGTGATTTTGTTCGATGTGATATTACGGATACAGGGCCGGGTATAGACGCGCTTCACCTCCCTCGACTCTTCGAGCGGTTCTACCGGGTAGACCACGGACGGAGTCGCCAGATGGGGGGGACTGGCCTCGGTCTAGCGATTGTTAAGCATATAGCCCAGGTGCATGGTGGGCGTGTTGAAGTGCAGAGCGAGATGGGTAAAGGCTCAGTATTTTCGATATTTTTAAGAGCACTTAAGTGATTTCACTATCGCAAGAAGTCTTCAAGACCTTGTAGCCCTTTAATATGCCGTTTCGAATGGGCCGGGGGCTGTGCTACCTTTTCAAGGAGAGGGGCGTATCGAGCTCCGGGGTAGGAAACACATGAAAATAAGCACGATCATCTTTGGCAGCCTGATAGTCTCGGTGAGTGTGGTTATCAACACGCAAGCAGATACACCGCGTGGAGATGGGGTGCGAAAAGGAGCTGAGCTTCGCGATGTATTAGCTGCGTGGGGTGAGCCTGCGGAGAAAATCGACCGAAGCGTCAAGAGGGAGTTGGTGTGGCGATATCCGAAGGGCGCCTACGTTGTCTTCAAGGAGGGCAAGGTTACCTCATTTAAGACTGCAGTTGACCCAACAATTCAAGCACGCGAAAAAAAGAAGGCAATCAGCGCAACAGCGGCAACGGTGGTGAAGGAGAAAGACACTGCCCCGATTGGAGACTCAAAAGATATGCTCCGGGATATAGTGCGAGAGGTTCCATCGGGAGCGGATGTGCCGTACTCAGAGCCACCGGCGGGAATTTCTGGATCGACGAGCGGCCTCATACCGAATCCGGTGCCGCCGGTTCCGGTTAATCCTGGGCAAGTGATAGCACCCGGCCAGGTAGTACAAGGTATCGACGAAGAGCAGGATTGATCGGGTGTCTTCGTAAAGTTGCCGAACCCTTGGCAATGAGAATTAATTCTTAGGAAATAAAAAAAGCATCCGTGCCTTGTGTTGTAGAACGCCTGCAACCTTTTTTGCTTCGCTGCCTCTTCCCCAGAACAGGTCGATATGGTCTGTGCCTGTAATGGCTCCACCAGTGTCTTGATTAACGACCATGCGCGATATCGAGAGTGGTGCGTGGTCCTGACCGTCAGGAGTATCGGGGTTCACCGGAGTTGTCATTTGTATGAAGGCTAGGGAGCCTCTCGGGGCATATTTGGGATCTGAGGCGATCGTCCTTCCAGGGGTCGCCGGAATACCAAGGGCTGTGATCGAGCGTTCCTTGGAGCGTTTAAAAAATACATAGCTCGGATTTTTATCGAAGAGGTCGGCTCTCTCCATGGGCGGCATGGCGTGAGCGATCTCTTCAATTTTTTGCATCGTGACCGGCTCAGGAGCGAGGCGCTCCTTCAGGTATCTGCCGATAGGCTCATATCTGAGCCCATTCTTCTCCGCATACGTTAAGTGAATCTCTTCTCCGTTAGTAGTACGAATGGTTCCCGATCCCTGAATGTGGAGAAAGAACGCATCCACTGGATTAACCCAGCACAGCTCGAGACCGCGTCCCTTAAGAGCGCCGTGAGTGTCGATATCAGTTCGGGAAAAATACGGAAGTATCTGGGTGTCTTCTATCCGCGCGCGAAGGGTGTTCTCGTCTTTGAAGCGGGGTGAGAACTTTTTCAGGTCGATCGTTACGAGGTCCTTGGGGCGGGCGTACAGGGGTTGTGAGAATTGAGCGGTCTTCGTGAGGCTGCCGTCAATAACCGGTTCGAAGTATCCGGTAACTAGTACCTCTCCCCAGTCTGAGCCGCCGTACCACTCCAGGAACTGAAAGTTCTCACGAATGTAGACAAGACTTTCTTCCTCCGACCGGGCGTTGTTCAGAACTGTAATCAGCTTGTCCAGAGCCGCCCCATAGTCACCTCGAGTGGTCTTCCATCGCCCAAATTGCATCACTTTGTCGCGGGAGCTTAGCAGAATTCGTTGTTGCGCCTGTAACGCGTCTACCAACCCTACCAGGTGGAGATCGTCTGAAAGTGATTCCGAGGTGACCGAGGCTTGCCTAAAGGCGGACTCGGGCTCGATGACGCGTGGCCGTGCGCAGCCCGCAAAGACCGAAAGGGCGATTATGACTGACAGGGCTGGGCATAGCGCACGCGGCCTTTTGCCAAAGCCGCGATGTTGAAAATGGGGAAAGGATTCAGCTTTTGTAACTTTTATTTCGTGAACCATATCCGTTTTGTAAGCGACGGCAGACGGGAACACAAGGATTGTAATCTTTTTGTGAATTTTCCGAGCCATCGCTTTTGGGAGGGCATCGTAAGGAGGAACGCTTTTGCGTTTCCGCTTCAGGGAATGGATGCCTGTCGTTAGTGGAGAAGGTTATGGAAGGCCGGTGTTTTGTTCAGGCAATCTGCGTTGTATTTGCCTTGGTTGTATCCGGAGTAATGGATTCTCGTGTGGCGGTAGCCGCGACACCGTATCGAGCTGAAGTATCGATGCGCGGAGTCCAGAAAGTTCGACAAGCCTCGACCTCCTCAAGAGCCTTCGATGCTATTCCCACCGTCAAAATTTCGGGACGAGTAAGGACAGTTGGATTTTTCGACGCGAGGTTCACTACCCGCCGCAATAAGACATGGCGTTCCACTATCGAACGGAATGGGCGACAGGAGAGCGATCCTCTTGTACCCGTGCTCCTTAGAGGTAAAGTCGCGGTTGGCGGAGGGTCCCCCCACCATGGCCGACGAGTATTCCATACCGCGGCCTCGATCATAAAAAATGAGATGAAGGTGACCTTCCCGGGGAGAGCAACCGGATCGCGGCAGAGCCGCCAGCGAGTATACACGATCCGTATCTCAGTCGACGGAACAGTAAAGGTAACGGCGAAGATATCGAGTGTTCCCGCGTCAGCGTTTCGTCGGGGGGCATGCGGCGCGGCCGTAGGTGCCGGCACCATGGCCAAGATGGAGGGAGAGGATCCCGACCTTACTATTCAGCCAATACCTAATCAGGAGGCAACTCCTGTCGGTAGTACGAATGACGTTGCTCCGGTATTAGCAAATGTAATCACGATTAGTACCGATGCGGATCCCGAGTGGTATGCCAAGTACGGTGACTCGAGCAACGCGGTGATTGCAAGCATCATCAACTCCGCTGAAGCCCTCTATAATCGACAGCTCGGACTACGATTTCGAATCGTAAAGCAGCATGTGTACGCGAGTGGATCGCCGTACACATCGACTGAGTCCGGCTCCTTGTTGAAGCAGTTCACGAATAACGCCGCTAACAAGGAGAATATGGGGAGTGGGGGTGCAGAGTTTAATGATGAGGTCGATTTGAAGCACCTGTTTACGGGCAAGGATATCGATGGAAGTGTCATCGGTATCGCTTATATTGGAACGGTGTGTGCCGCTCCTACCCTTGCCTTTGGAGTGACGCAGCACTACCTCGACGCCGCTGACCCCGGAATTTTCGCGCACGAGCTAGGGCATAACTTTGGCGCGTTCCATGATACCTCAGATCGTACGGGCTTGATGTTCCCGAGTATTTCGCTCCCCCCATCAGATCACTTCTCTGCGCTCAGTGTGGCTGAGATCCAACAACATCTAGCTGCAAATGGAACGTGTGTATCGCAAGAGTATATGACGCCTCGCTCGGATGTCCCGGAGGGTGGGCCTGAGTTCGTGCCACCTATTGCGACCCCAGATACCACGCCAGCGACGATTACACTGAAGCGAGGTCGGGCTGGCACTCAGAGTACGCCCCTTGTTCGTCTCTCTGGAGTGGTGCTTGGAGCTAGGGGAACTCCAATAGCCGGCGTTTCACTCTCGTTGGTGGTGAGCGAAACTGTGGTGGCGAGGGTGGTAACCGATGCTGCGGGTAAGTATCAGTTCCTAGTTCGGTTCTCGATAGCCAAGGGAGCGGCCTCATATGCTTACGTGGAGACCCAGGATGGAGCGGTGTCGTCCAAGTTCTTATGGGTACAGCCGACCGCTACTAGCTCTAAGAGAGCGAGAAGAAGTCGTCGGTGAGCCTTGACTCACACGGGTTTCTCGGGGATATCTCGCATCGTAACCGACGCTACCGGTCAAAATGTCCCGGCGCAGGGCGAGATAAAAGGAGGTCGATATGAATGGCAAGATTGGGAAACTTGAAGAGGGGCTCCTTCAGGCGATGCATGCAATCGATACTCAGGTCGCTCGTGCGATGCAACGTAGTCCCGCCGAGCGAGAAACGATGGGGGTTCAGAAATGGGAGCCCTACGATACTCGAGTGGAACAGGTTACTGCGTACGTTTTAAACGAGTTGGGTGATAATTCAGTTGGCCTCGATTCCGTTCTTGTTCTCGCGCAAGCTTTCACAAAAGCACTTCGGCTCGCCGCGGAAGACCTTGGAGCTGATGGTCTTGGGGCGGTGCGCACCGCCTACTGTGTTGATGCTATGGAGAAGGTTCAGCGAGATGCCTCCAAGGCGCTGGGGGAGCTACGAACAGAGTCAATTACCTAAACACGGGTATTGTCGCCCAAGGGGACGACCCTTCAATCGACGGGCGCACATGCGGCCCCAAATCAGACAACCGAGTTGTGGTTCGCGCGCGTAAACGTGCAGGCAGCTTCATCTAACGACCGTCATACCTCTTAGTCGCTCTTCGTTTTATCGTCTTCGCGAACGAAGATTCCGTAGGGAGCTATCTCATGCAGGTTGTTCATTGTATCACCGGGCTGACTCCCGACGGGGCGCAGCGCATGCTCCTAAGGCTTGTCGAACAGTTGCAACGTCGAGGAGTGCGAAATCATATCGTGAGTCTTGGGCGACGAGAGCCGTTCGCCGAAATGTTTGAAGAGAAGGGCGTAGAGGTATTTTCGCTTGGAATGGGCGGAGGGTTGCAGTTCATTCGAGGTCTGCAATCGCTTCGAAGGATTATCCGGACGCTAAACCCCGACATCCTTCAGGGGTGGATGTATCATGCCAATCTTGCTCTCTCGTTCGTTCGTCCAATGATCACTCCTCAGCCTTCGATCGTATGGAATATCCGCAGAGGTCTCGATGATTACTACGATAGGAAATTGCTAACTCGGGCGATAATTGGAGCCAACGCGCGACTATCTTCTGGGGTCGCACGGGTTATCTACTGTACCGAGGAGAGCAGAACGCAGCACGAGGAATACGGGTTTGATGCGTCGGCCAGCATCGTTATAGGGAATGGATTCGACGCTCAAAAGTTTCGCCCTCGGCCCGAGGCTCGGGGGATGGTGAGGGCAAAGTTAGCAATCGATTCTGATGTTACGGTAATAGGAAATGTTGGAAGGTACGATAGTGCAAAGGGGAAGAGCTATCTCCTTGACGCTTTTGCGATCGTTCATCGAAGGGATCCAAAGACGCATTTGGTTATGGTGGGTCGCGGGATGACACCCGAAAATAATTCGCTTCGGGCGCGTATTCAAGAGCTAGGAGTCTCGTCTGCCGTTACTCTTTACGGAGAGGTGGGTGGCATGGAAGAGATATACCCGGCCTTCGATGTATTGTGTTCGTCATCGGTGAACGAAGGGTTCCCGAATGTAATCGCGGAAGCGATGTTGAGTGGTGTCGCTTGTGTAGCGACGGATGTTGGAAATACCCGGAGTCTCCTCGAGGGGATCGGTATTGTGGTGGCTCCTCGGTGTGCCCGAAGTCTTGCAGATGGCTTAGGTGAGATGTGTGACCGCAACGTCCACGGCCGCAGCGAAGCGGGGCGGTGTGGACGAGAGAGGATATTGATGCGGTATTCCCTAGAAGGAGCCGCGCATCAGTACGCACAACTCTACAGCTCTTTGGTGGGACGGAGAGAAAAAGAGGTGTTTTTTGCTCAAAAAGCGACCCTTTAATAATAAAGTTTGTGGCGGAAAGCTGTGACGTCTGCGGGGGGTAAGGAGGGTCAATTCAGTAGGTTAGCTCGTGCCTGAGGTCGGACGGGGGGCGGCACCGGCTACTTCATTGTTGACCCAGTTGTCAAGTCCCTGGTACCATTCGAAGCTGATCTGGTTTCCGCTCCGGGACACTACCGGTAGATGTTCATCGCTTAAGGTTCAACCGAAAGCGGCAGTGTACGTTCCGTCACTGAGTTCCTGCGGCTTATCAGAAATGTAAATGCCGTGGAGGAATGTCAATGTCAAAGAAGTTGTATGTCGGAAATCTCCCGTTCTCGTTAGAGGACGCGGACCTTAGCCGTCTTTTCGCGCAAGCTGGTAACGTTACGTCAGCTCGAGTAGTTCTTGATCCAGCAACCGGTCGTAAGCGAGGTTTCGGCTTCGTTGAGATGTCGAGTGAGGATGAGGCACAAGCTGCTGTAAATATGTTCAACGGTAGCGACGTTGATGGTCGTTCTATCGTGGTCGATATCGCTCGCGAGCGAGCTCCACGTGAGGGTGGCTTCAATCGTGGTGGTGGTGACCGACCTCGTCGTCCACATGGTGGTGGCGGAGGGGGATTCGGCGGTCGTCGCTAATCCTTGCCGGTGTAGTCACGGATCTCCTTTCGTGGCTACACCAGCCCCAGTTCTCTCGTTCAACTCCCCTTACATTCTCAAGATCCCCCCGGTCCGTATCGCCACGGCGGCTATGCTCGTGTGCTCGGCTTTAAGATTATCAATAGAGCTTTGGAGATCGTTGTATCCGTGGGCACTCCTAATGGAGCGGACGTCCGGCCGCATGGAGTAATCTTCGCCATGTGAGTGCGAGCGATATAGCGCGAAGAATGTCTGTCTGGTCTAAATCCGGAAAAGCGGTTTGAAGTTCACCGAGAATCATGCGGGGCCGTCGCAGCTCTTTGGTCGGGTACATCTCGAAACACGAATCGGCTAGGGTGAGGATCTGATGTTCTTTCGTACTTCTGCTTGGGGAGAGGTCGAGGGTCTCTGAGTAGTTCGTCATGAAGATGGGCCTACGAGCAGGTTCTGTTTGAGTGACACTATTCCATCAAACGCATCCTGTATAGCTATTATTCGACGACGAATTTATTTAATCCTTTGATTACATGAGGAAGTTCCAGGATGGAACTACTTCTACCGAATTGGATCGCTAACGTCTCAAGACGACACCCTGTGACACGGGGTAGAGTGGGGCTGAAGTGATGCTACGACAGAAGGCTGGAGATGTGGCATATTCTTTGATCTATGGCAGCCGAGAAAAATCCAATGAAGTTAAAACTGATCGATAGGTTGTTGTCCGACGATCTGTTTTCTTCTCGTGATATCGCGGAGAAGCAGATTCGAGCAGGTCTGATCAGGGTTGATGGCGCGGTTGTGGATAAGCCGGGAACGCTCGTATCTGAGCAGGCATCGATCTCAGTTCAGCAGAGCAAAGAGTATGTAGGGCGGGGTGCCTTAAAGTTAGTGGGGGCCCTTGAAGCCTTCCATTTTACGCCTAGCTCTCTGGTGTGCGCGGATGTTGGGGCGTGTACCGGCGGATTTACAGATGTCCTTTTACAGCGTGGTGCCGAAAAGGTGTACGCGATCGATGTTGGATACGGGGACCTCGATTGGAAGATTCGCCGCAATCCCAAAGTTGTCGTGATGGAGCGCACTAATGTGCGGTATGTTTCCTCGCTGCCAGATCCGATCTCGCTCGTGACGATCGACGTATCTTTTATCTCTCTGACAAAAGTGCTGCCGGTTGTTTCCCAGTGGCTTGTTCCTGGTGGTTCAATCATCGCGTTGATTAAGCCTCAATTTGAAGCCTTAAAGGATGAAGTGGGAGAGGGTGGAATCATTCAGGATAGTGTGGTTCACGAACGAGTGGTTCAGGAGATCGTCGACTTTCTCCCCTCCGTTGGTCTGGTCAAGAAAGGCCTCATTCCGTCGCCCATTCGTGGCACCGAGGGTAACAAAGAGTTCCTTCTCTGGGCACAACAAGCATAGCGACGAGCTCGGTCGAGTAACGATCTTCGAACAGGGGAGCGAACGATCTCCGTCATCCCCATGATAGTGCTCATTTGTTCTGTGGGCTCTTAGAACTATTAGACGTCTCTACAAAGATGTGCGGCGCGGAGCGACATAATCGCCTCTATGCGTGCGCAGCTGTTTACTTTAGGGGGACACTACGTGAAGAGAGAATTAAATCATCGTAAGCCTTGTAAGCGAGTTCATCGATTCGCGGCGGGAATTATAGTCTGCGGCGGCTTGTTGGGCTCGTTTGCACATGCGGAACCAAAACAGACTACGATCTACAAAGAGACCTATCGCTACTGTACCGGAAGTTTAGGTCGAGAGGCCGCTCTCGAGGGGATATGGGGTGGTTATAAAAGTGGTAGTCCTTTAGGAAAGTTTAGCAACCTCAAGGTTTTTTCGTACGGAAGTTTAAAGGTGGGAGGATCCGTCAATAGTAATCCACAAGGTTACGCGGAGGGGTATGCTTTTTGGTTCCGCCCAGTATTTGGACTCTCAATAGTTACCGCGGAGATGAACTTCGACGTTAAGTACATTTCAACTCCTGGGTCACTTGTCTCGTACGAGCAGCGGTTGAGCGGAGTCGATGCAGCGGGAGTCCCTAATCAGACCCAGCTCGCGTTTCTTATAGATCAAACCTGGTATATCTCACGTGAGGCGGCTCGACAGGTAGTGCCGGGCACTTGGGAGCCTGTTCAGATTGATCCATCTACGTTGATGTATGGTACGGTTCCCTACGTTTCTGGGTTGGGTGCGGAAGTACCCACAAGCTATGGCACGTCGCTACCGAGCGGCGGAACCGTCAGAGCGTTTGGTGTCTTTGTGACTGAAGTAAATGGGCGAGTGCGTCTCGATAACTTCGAGATTAAGACCAGTGCGACGGTGCCTGCATCTATCTCGACCGCTATTCAGGCAGCGCGAGTCTCTGGATGTCCCGCTACGAGCCCAGATGTTACAGGAGAGGGCGGCCCTCCGACGCCCCCTACACCAGATCCAGATGATAGTGATGGCACTATTGATCGGTTCCTTCCGACCGATCCAGCTCCACCTGGAGTTTCGATCGTTGCGCCCATAGCTGCTCAATTCTGCCCGATAGCGGAGCAAGGAGTGGGAGTAAAGGTGAAGATACCGAAGTCTGCTCGAAAGGCGTTTCTGAAACGGGCGAAAACGACAACACCGACGAATTTGCGAGATGAGGCGATTGCTCAGATCGTGAGCAGTAGAATCCTGCCGCTTGGTGCGCTCGTAAACGTGAAGGTTGGAGATTATGACCCCACGACGGGAGGTATTAAGGTGGTCTTGCGCCGTAATGCTCTACCGAAAACGGTTCGTCTCTCAAAGGCTGCACGAAGTGCGCTGGATTCGTATTTGGCAGCGTTAGGGTCCGGGCGTAAGTCGACAGATCCATTGTTCGTGGCAGCGAATAAGGCAGGCCTTGATGTAGCGAAAGCTGTCTGCTCCAAGGAGCTGAAATCGGTGGTGACGAAGAGAGCTCGTTCAGCTCGACTGTCAACGAAAAGTATCTTTGTGAAGTAACCTCAGATCTCACTGGCGGATCTACCGCCAGTGAGATCTAGCCCTTTTGCGCCCAGTCCCGTTCAGACCAGTAAGGATAAAAGGGATCTATAATGCCGGCAGTAGTTCCGCTACAATGAACCTCTCGGAAAGATACCGAGAGAGAGTCGTTACTGGTCTACAGGGCAATGAAGCATCGCAATCTATACATCGCTGGGTTGGCTGTTGTCGGGATAATAGCCACCCTTTTAGCGCGGTATGTTTTTGGTGTCTCCGAATCGAATGCCCTCATTCCGTCTCTCCTTGTCATTGTAGCAGGTGGCTCGGTCCTCGTATTTTCCCTTCTCGCGGGCATGGTGAAGGGAGAGTTCGGTTCGGACCTTCTTGCCGGCATCTCTATAGTTACCTCGCTCTTTCTTGGCGAGTATCTCGCAGGGGCTCTGGTGGTACTTATGCTCTCTGGTGGAACCGCGCTTGAGGAGTATGCGATGAGTCGAGCGTCCTCGGTTTTGGATGCCCTCGCGAAACGGATGCCTTCAATCGCTCATCGACGCATCGGTGTGAGTATGGAGGATGTTCCGGCCGATATCGTTCGAGCCGGGGATCACGTGGTAGTGCTGCCCCATGAGTTGTGTCCCGTTGACGGTGTTGTGCTCGATGGACGCAGCTCGATGGATGAATCCTATCTTACCGGCGAGCCGTATCGAATTTCGAAAGGGCCCGGTTCAGAGGTCATTTCAGGGGCTATCAATGGAGAGGGAGCCCTCGTTATACAGGCGAGCAGGGAAGCCAAGGACTCTCGCTACGTAAAGATTATGATGGTTATGGACGCTTCCCGACAGCGCCGCCCTCGAATGCGAAGGTTGGCTGATCAGCTGGGAGCCTTGTACACCCCACTTGCGGTTGTTATCGCCATCCTTGCATGGAGTATTTCAGGAAGTCCTGAGCGATTTCTCGCCGTGTTAGTAGTAGCGACGCCGTGTCCACTCATTATCGCCATTCCTGTATGTATTATAGGAGCGATCTCTTGGTCCGCCCGAAGGGGTATTATTATAAAAGATCCAGTCGTTCTTGAGCGAGCTCACAGCTGCCAAGTCCTTATTACTGACAAGACTGGAACGCTTACCGTGGGTGAGCCAACGCTTGTTGAGGTTCGGACTATCTCGATGTCTCAGGAGGAGATTCTGCAGGTAGCGGCGAGCCTTGAAAAGTACTCAAAGCATCCCCTCGCGCAGCCGATCATTGAGGCTGCTGAAAGGAGGCACATCGTGCCTGTCGATGCCTCTGATGTTCGTGAGGTACCTGGAGAGGGATTGCATGGCGTTGTGGGAGGTCGGCATGTTTTGATTACGAGCCGGCGTCATGTCGCTCCAGATATCGCGTCGACCTTTCAGGCGATGAGTGCAGGCCTAGAGTGTCTCGTCCTCATAGATGGAAGGGCAGAAGGCCTGATTAGATTTCAGGACGAAGCTCGGCCGGAGAGCCAACAATTTGTATCGCATCTTGGTGCTCACCATGACTTTAAGGACGTGATATTGCTATCGGGGGATCGGGCGGAAGAGGTCCAATATCTCGCTAAACAGATGAACATCACCAAGGTGTATTCCGGAAAGTCACCCGAAGAGAAGGTGGATATCGTTCGAGCTGAAACTCAAAAAGCTCAGACTCTGTATCTTGGAGATGGAATAAATGACGCTCCGGCGCTCACGACCGCCTCCGTCGGAATCGCTTTCGGGCCGCGAAGCGAAATTACCTCAGAAGCCGCTGGAGCTGTGATACTGGAGCCCTCTCTCCGTAAGGTTGATCAATTGCTACATATCAGTTCCCATATGCGACGAGTCGCTCTGCAGAGCGCGATGGGCGGGATGGCGGTAAGTGTGGCGGGCATGATATTCGCGGCGGCTGGCTATGTAAGTCCTGTAGCTGGAGCCGTTCTTCAAGAGATCATAGACCTCGCGGCGGTGTTAAATGCGCTCCGAGCCTCCTCTCTCGGCAGGCATCAAAGTAACCATATATAAAGCTCTTGATACGTTCGAAGAGCGCACTTCACTTTTTGGTTACCGGTAGGTTTTGCTTCGGTTCCTTCGGCATGGACATTGAATCTAAACTACTATCGTTCTCCCACCAGTACTGTTTCTTGAACCCAATCTCTTTACTCAGGACCTTATGCGAAAAGGATTCAAATGGTTAGCGCTCTCCCTGTTGTGGTCTCAGTCTGTTTTCGCGGCGGTTCCGAACGATTTTGACGGAGATGGAGTGTCAGACCGTACCTGGGTCGAGGTGGCGAGTGACAAAACTTTGACATGGAAGACCGAGTCCTCAGTGTCGAAGTTGACTTCAACCATAACCTCGCTTGGCTCCGAGGGAGATGTTCCGGTTATGGCGCAATGGCTTGCAGGCGCGTCTCAGATAGGCATGGCCTCTCTCGATGGGGCTACCGGTGGTATCGTATGGACGATTCGCGATTCTACGGGAAATTTGATCTCAAGAACCTTCGGTAAAAAGGGAGACCTGATCGTCTCTGGCGCGGATTTCAATGGGAACGGGCTTGCAGATGCAGCAGTTGTTCGCTTGATTGGGGGCAAGGTGGTGTGGAATGTCGCCTTTGATTTATTCGCAAGTAACATCCTTGATGAGAAAACTCTTTCGTTCGGAAAAACCGGAGATCGCGTCTTTTATGCTCGTGTGGTTGATGGGAGCGCTACTGATTGGATCGGGGTGATGAGAAAGGGATCTCGGCGACGGAGCTCCGCTCGAATGAAAGAAATCGTGACTGGAGAGGTGAAAACGTTCTCGCGTTTACCGCAGTTCGCTAGTCAGGGCTCGCGCCCACGCGCTTTTCCAATTCGACAAGCCAACGGTCCCGATCTCCTTGGCTTCTCGGTACCGAGTGGGACCTCTACTACGATAAAAGTGTTCGCCTTCGATGGTACGCCCTATGCTTCAACAAGCATCGCTGGGATCGGATCTACGGTCGTCGGGGAATTCTTGCAGGAATCAGGTTATGAAGTGCTCTTTCAAAGTAAAGAGGACAGCGCTTTTTTCAGTCCGCACACCATAGGTGTTACTCAGATCTTTGGAGTAGGCGGGACGCTCGTGGGGGAATGCAACATAAATGTTTTAGGCGATTCGATCTCTTCGACCCCAACAAATGGTGGAGGAACCAGTGGCGGAGGTGCTGTGTCCTCGTGCTCTCAGGTCGTTCCGTGGCCATCGGGACATATCTACAAGACGATCGGCTCTGAGCACT